>NZ_CP061205.1:0-300000 GCF_015240255.1 Kordiimonas pumila | reverse complement strand
TAAACGGCGGCGAGTTCGCGGCCTGTATTACTATCTTTAAACGTGCGGGTTACAAGGCCGATTGTTTTCATGTCGGGTGATGGAAACTCAATCATCACGACACGTTCTGCCTCGCTTGGCTTGGTTTGTACGGCATCTGTCAGGCCCTTAATGGCTTTGTAAATAGATTTTACAAAAGGGATACGGTTCATAACCTTGTCAACATAGCCCAGTACTTTGCGGCCAAGATATACAGAGGCGAGCCAGCCAACACCGTATAGCACTAAAAATACCAAAATGAGCGCCATAGCAGTTTGTAGCCATGTGTTTTTCACAATCGGATACCAAAGCGAATCTGCTGGGTGGATGCCCGCTGTTATCCACACCAGAAAAGGCTGTGCAAGGCCCAAAATGAAGGACAGCAAAAGATCAATCAGGGCAAATGTAAGCCAGAGCGGAATAAGGGTGAAAATGCCAAGCAGAATATATTTCTGCGTTGTCTGCATTGTTGTAGGCTTATTGTCCGTACCGTTCATACCAATTGCTCCAAAGGGTGGCTGAATTGTCGCCACAATGCCCTAGTGTTGGTGGGCAAGCAAGCATCGATAGCGTGGTTTTTATTCAAAAGGTGGTTCTGCATCCCAATTCAGGCAGTCTGGTGTGCCAGCGCTAATTTTATCTGCAAACGCTGGCGGGCGCTTTTCCAGAAAGCTCAGGACACCTTCCTTGCCGTCACGGGTGCTGGTATGCAGCATGGTGCGACTTTCCAGTTTGTGCGCGTCCATGGGATGGCTTGCCCCCATCATGCGCCACAATAGTTGTCTATTAAGGGCTATCGACATGGGGCTTGTTGTTTCCGTAAAGCCTTTTGCAATCTCAAGTGCTCTGTCCAGCAAGCTGTCTGGTTCAACGATTTCGCTGATCAGGCCCGCTTGCAGTGCTTCCTCCGCGCCAAAGACATTTCCTTTAAAAGACCATTCAAGCGCTTTTGGTACGCCCACAAGGCGCGGCAAGAACCAGCTTGCACAGCTTTCAAGTGTTATCCCGCGCTGGGAAAAAACAAACCCAAATTTTGCGAAGGGCGATGCGATACGCACATCCATAGGCAGCTGCATGGTTGAGCCGACACCCACAGAGGCACCGTTAACAGCTGCTATCAAGGGCTTTTTCATGCGGAACATGCGCAGCATAACTTTCCCGCCGGTATCGCGGTTTCTTTCCATATCAGGCGAATCGACAGAAATGGATTCGTCGAGTCCAAAAACATTTCCTTCTGTCGACAGGTCCATCCCGGCACAGAATGCACGACCGTTTCCAGTAAAAATTACTGCCCGAACATCATCATTGTCATCAGCATCATCGAGAACACCTAGAAGCTCTTCAGACATGGCTACCGTAAAAGCATTCATGGCCTCTGGGCGGTTGAGGCGCACAATCATTGTCTGGTCTTTTTGGTCTATTTGAAGTGTTGAATAGGTCATTTTTTATCTTTCTGGCGGGAGCACTGAACCATGATTTAGCGTATTTTGGGGGAAGACAAGGCCCGGCAGAAACAAGTATATTTTACAGATAGGGGCTGGCTAGCCATAAGATCCTGCCTACTATGCGTTTGTAAAGCGGTATCGCTTTAAGGTCATCGAGCATTATTTGCCTGCTATCTTCCAGTTTTTTATCGGCCCATTTTTCCATCTTTTTCGCAAATGCAACATCATAGGCTTCAATGTTGAATTCAAAGTTCAGCTTCAGCGAGCGGGCATCCCAATTTGATGATCCAAAAAGTGCCCAACAACCATCCACTGTCATTAGCTTGGTATGGTCAAAGGGCGGGTTGGAAAGATATAGATTACACCCAGCTTTAACGAGTGGATAAATATTGGTAAGAATGACAATATTAAACAGCCGTATATTGCTGGTTCCCGGTATTAATATATCTATTTTCACCCCCCGCAGGGCGGCCATTTTTAAGGCTGCAAGAAGCGATTCACCGGGTAAAAAATAGGGCGATACAATACGCACATGGCTGCGGGCAGAAGCCAATGCACTTTCCATCATGGTCGATATTTTTCTGTTTGGTTCATCAGGTCCGTCAGCGACCGCACGAGCAGTAATACCTGTTTCAGCGGGCGGCACTTTAGGCAGCCATAGTTTTTCGGGTAATTCTTCGCCCATAGCAAAAAGCCAGTCATCAGCAAACGCTTCTGCCATGCGGGTTACAATTGGCCCTTTTAGGCCAAAGTGTGTGTCGCGCACACTGGGCTTGCCGTCTGTTCCTTCTAGGTGTTGTCGTCTGATATTCATGCCACCGGTAAAGCCGGTTTTTCCGTCAACAATCAGTATTTTTCTATGCGTGCGAAGGTTGAAAAAGGCCAGCCGCCATGAAAAGCGTGCAGGGTTAAAAAGCGCAAACGGAATGCCAAGTCGGCGCAGCAAGTGCGACACCGGCTTCATATCATAGAGGTTGCCTACTGCATCAACCAGTACCCGTATTTCCACCCCGCGCTCATGGGCACGGGTCAGGGCGGCTACAAATCTGCGTCCGGCTTGATCGGCCTGAAAGATATATGATGTCAGGGCAATGGTTTTGGTGGCGGCGTCAATGGCAGCGATCATTGCGTCATATGCATCGCGTCCGCCTTGCATGGGACTTATGCTATTGCCTTCGGTAAGCGGAGACCCGCTAACCTTGCCCGCAAGCCGTGCATGTGCCCGAAGGCCTTCGCTGGAATCAGGCACACTGTGTGCCAAGGTGGGGCCTTTTGGTTCCTGTGCCGTACCTGTACGGGGCGCTAGTCCGCGTTTTTGTCGGGATAGCCTTGCTCGGCGCTGAATACGGCTGATACCAAAAAGCAGATACGCTAAAAGCCCAAAGATCGGGGCCAGCCAAACAAGGCCAATCCACGAAATAGCAGACCTGACATCATCTTTGCTGCGCAGGATATGGGTGCTTGCTGCGATCTGGATCAGGAAAATAAACCCGGCAAGTAAAATGCTGCCATGCCATGACCATGAAACCGTATTCATACGTACCTATATGTTTTTCTTGTTACTTAATAAGACTGGAATATTGGCATTTGTAATGCTGTTTGTCACGGTTCTCGTATACGTGGATATTTCTTATCTTGTTTGAATCTTTCCCTTTCGCTAGCGTGCAGGCATGAAAACACAGAAGACAGCAAGAACGGCGGCTATATATTTAGCTGTAAACGGCCTGCAATGCAGGCGCGGTGGCCGTACGGTTTTTTCTGGCGTCTCGTGTGAGGCACGGGCCGGTGATTTGGTGCATCTTGTGGGCCCAAACGGTAGCGGCAAAACCACATTGCTGCGCGTTCTTGCCGGGCTGTTACCTTTTCAGGCAGGCTCAATAGCGGTTGATGCCGTGCCGCTTCGTGCACAGGATATTCCCATGACAGCGGCTTTTTTGCACGCAGGCCACCAGAATGGGTTAAAAAAAATCCTCACCCTTAGGGATAACTGTGCCCTATTTTATAAGCTGATGACAGGTGAAACGCTCGATGAAGAGCGCCTTTATAAGGCCGCTGACCATTTTAACCTGAGCCTGTTAATAGACCAGCCGGTAAAGTTTTTCTCAAGCGGACAGGCACACCGTGCCAGCCTTATGCGGTTTATGCTGGTTGACCGCCCTATCTGGTTAATGGACGAGCCAACAGTTGGGCTTGATAAGGCTAACCGCGACCAATTGAAATCCATGATGCAGCAGCATCTGGCCGGTGGTGGCTGTATCATCGCGGCTTCTCATGATCCCCTTGGGCTGCCCTCAATCGAGCTTGATATGACGCGTTTTGAGCCGGCCCACCCTGCCGAAGGATACTGGTCATGAACCAACCAGTTCTAACACCCAGCATGTTCAAGGTGCTCACAACAGTGATGGCACGCGATATCAGACTTGCATGGTCGCAAGGCGGCACAGGCACCATGGTGCTGTCCTTCTTCCTGATTGCCGTGTGCCTTTTCCCTTTTGGTGTTGGGCCGGAGCCGCAAATTCTTGCCCGTATCGCCCCCGGTATTTTGTGGGTTATGGCTTTGCTGGCCTGCCTGCTTAGCCTCGACCGGTTGTTTCAGGCGGATTATGAAGATGGTAGCCTTGATGATCTGGTAACGGCACCAACATCGTTTGGTACAATTGTTATGGCAAAAACAGTGGCACACTGGGTTTCGGCAGTTTTACCGCTTGTCATTGCATCGCCCGTTTTGGGGCTTGTGCTGCACCTGCCACCCGAAGGTTATGGCGTTATGATTATATCGCTGCTGCTGGGTACGCCGGCGCTAAGCTTTTTGGGAAGTGTTGGTGCGGCCCTTACCGTTTCTGTTCGTCGCGGCGGTGTTTTAATGGGCTTGCTGGTTTTGCCGCTTTACATTCCGACCCTTATTTTTGGTGTGGGCGCGGTTGATGCAGCTATTTTTAGCGGTGACCCGTTGCCGCACTTGGCGCTTCTGCTTGCGGTTAGCCTTATTGCTGTGGTGATAGCACCAATTGCCGCCGCCGCAGCCCTCAGGCTTTCACTGGAATAAGGAACATGGGCATGAGACACCAAGTCGCACTTGCTGATAGCCATTTAAACCGGTAGGAAAAGGCATGCATAGATTCGCTAACCCAGTCGCGTTTAACCGCCTCGCAGACAGGATTCTTCCCTGGGCAATTCTGCTTGGAATTTTTACATTTGCGACAGGGCTTTATTATGCTTTTTTCGATAGCCCTGTTGACTACCAGCAGGGCGAAAGTGTGCGCATCATGTATGTCCATGTGCCCGCGGCCTGGATGTCTATGGCGGTTTATGCTTTCATTGCAGTTGCCAGCTTTACCGCCCTTGTGTGGCGTCACCCGCTTGCTTTAATTGCGGGCCGTGCGGCGGCCCCCATAGGCGCAACCTTTACAGCGCTAGCGCTTATTACCGGGTCTCTGTGGGGCAAGCCAATGTGGGGCACATACTGGTCATGGGATGGCCGGATGACATCCGTGCTTATTCTATTTTTCCTGTATCTGGGTTATATGGCCTTGTGGGAAGCGCTTGATGACGACGAAAAAGCCGGGCGGGCAGCTTCTATTTTGGCGCTTGTGGGTGTTGTTAACTTGCCGATTATTAAATTTTCGGTCGAATGGTGGAATACCCTGCACCAGCCCGCCAGTGTTATACGCATGGGGGGGCCAACAATCCACATAGATATGCTGATACCCCTGCTTATTATGGGGGCGGCTTATAAACTCTATTTCATTGTTGTTGTGTTATGGCGCATGAAGCTGGAAATGAACCGCCGTAAAATTGATATTATGCGCCGTAATGTGGCCGGGCAGGAAAGCTGATATGGCATCTGATTACAGCTTGTTCATTGGTATTTCATATGGGCTTTCTGCTCTTGGCCTTGTGTGGCTTGGGGCTAAAAGCTTTATGGACATGAAAAAAACTGACCTTGAAGCACAAACCCTGAAGCGCGCTCGGCGCAGCAAAGGGGAAAGCTAATGGCCCGGGGTATGCGGTCTCGCAAAAAGCAGCGGTTTATTATTCTGACAACAGCGCTTGTTGTTTTAACAGCAGCGGTGCTTTTGATCTTAAAGGCGTTTGGCGGCGATAGCCTTAGCCATTATATGCAGCCAACAGAGGCGGTTGCTAAAAACTTGCCAGAGGGCAAACGTTTCAGGCTGGGTGGCTTGGTGCAGACCGGTAGTTTTAAGCGCCTTGAAGATGGGCTTACATACAGCTTTGTGGTTACGGACTGTGTAACAGATTTGCACGTTGAATATCACGGTATCCTGCCCGACCTGTTTCGTGAGGGCCAAGGTGTTGTAACGGAGGGCGCGCTTGCTGCCGAAGGCCTTTTTAAAGCAGATACGGTTCTTGCAAAGCATGATGAAAACTATATGCCGCCAGGCAGTGCGCCTAAAAACGAAGCGGCGTGTGAACACCCTGATGGCGGGTACGATAAGGCAGGTTACCAGTGATCCCAGAACTTGGCCATTTTGCGCTTATTCTGGCGCTTATGCTAGCGCTTGTGGCCGCTACGGTGCCGCATATTGGCAACCATAAAAACAGCGCGCCCCTTATGGCGCTGGCCGACAGGCTTGCGTACGGCCAATTCTTTTTAGTGGTTCTGGCGTTTTTAGCGCTTGGTTATGCCTATATCACATCTGATTTTTCTGTGGTGAATGTGGCCACAAATTCACACACCCAAAAGCCGCTTTTGTATAAAATTTCAGGTGTTTGGGGTAACCATGAGGGTAGTTTGCTGCTGTGGGTGCTTATGCTCACGCTTTTTGCGGCGGCTGTGGCGCGGCGCGGCAGGGCATTACCGCTTCGATTCCGGTCGCGGGTACTAGCGGTTCAAAGCGCCCTTGTGGTTGGGTTTTTGTTGTTCATTCTTTTAACAAGTAACCCGTTCTTGCGGCTTGACCCAGCGCCGCTTGAAGGCAACGGCCTTAATCCCTTGCTGCAGGACCCTGGCCTCGCCTTTCACCCCCCTATGTTATATTTGGGCTATGTAGGGCTGAGTGTGGCGTTTTCATTTGCGGTGGCAGCGCTTATTGAAGGGGAAGTAACACCGCTTTGGGCACGCTGGGTCCGCCCGTGGACACTAACGGCATGGATGTTCCTAACAGGGGGCATCGCGCTTGGCTCATGGTGGGCATACTACGAGCTTGGCTGGGGGGGCTGGTGGTTTTGGGACCCGGTCGAGAATGCCAGCTTTATGCCGTGGCTTGCGGCGGCGGCGCTTCTGCATTCGTCGATTGTGGTTGAAAAACGCGATGCCTTGAAAAGCTGGACAATTCTGCTTGCAATTGTGGCCTTTTCTTTCAGTTTGCTCGGTACCTTTCTGGTGCGGTCGGGTGTGTTAACATCGGTGCATGCTTTTGCAGTTGATCCAGCACGGGGTGTATTTATTCTTGCCTTTCTGGCGCTTGTAATAGGCGGCTCGCTTACGCTTTATGCGTGGCGTGCGCCAAAGCTTGCGCCGAGCGGCCTGTTTGGTATGGTCAGCCGGGAAAGTGGCCTTATCCTCAATAATATTTTGTTATCTACCTTTGCGGCTGTGGTGCTGGTGGGCACACTTTACCCGCTTGTTGTGGAAGCAATGGGTAGTACGCAAATTAGTGTTGGGCCGCCGTTCTTTGAATATGCGGCAACTGTGCTGATGAGCCCGCTTGTGGTTGCACTTGGTTTTGGCCCGCTGCTTGCCTGGAAACGGGGCCGTATTGGCCGGACAGCCCAGCTTTTGCTTCCAGCGTTTATTGTGGCCCTATTTGTGGGGTGTTTTGTACTATGGCAGCAGGCTGGCGGGTATGTGATGTCTGCGTTTGGGCTTGGGCTTGCTGCATGGCTGATGACATCTGTTTTACTTGAGATAGCAGAGCGGACCCAGCTTTTTAAGGCACCTAAAACGGCGTTTCGGCGCATGCGGGCGCTGCCGCGCGCCCAGTGGGGCATGAGCGCTGCGCATATGGGCCTTGCTCTCATTATAATGGGCGTGACAGTAAGCGAAACATGGACCGAGGAAAAACTGGTACTGATGCAGCCGGGTGACACGGAAACTGTTGCAGGCTATACGTTTGAGATGCAGGATGTACGCCCTGTTATGGGGCCAAACTTCACGGCGGTGCGCGCGCTGTTCCGTGTAACAAAAACAGGCCGGGAGATTACGGTGCTGGACCCTGAGGACAGGGTTTATACCAGCCCGAAAATGAACACCACTGAGGCTGCCATATATCCACTGCCACTTGGTGATCTTTATGCTGTTATTGGCGAATCAGCAGGCGGGAAAAAATGGTCAGTTCGGCTGTATTTTAAACCGATGATTTCGTTTTTATGGCTTGGTGCTGGCATGATGATGCTGGGGGGGCTGATCTCGCTTTCAGACCGGCGCCAGCGTATTGGTGTTCCGCAGGTAAAACAGCAGGAGGCTTTACCGTGACCGGGATAAGCCGTTTTATTCCTGTGGCTGTTGTTATTGCCATGATCGTGCTGTTTTTCACCATGATGGGCGGCGATAGAAACCCGCAGGAAATCAAAAGTGTTCTGATCGACAAGCCGGTGCCGTCATTTAGTTTGCCCATGCTTGGTATGGATAAAACCATAACTGAGGCAGTGCTTATTACGGGTAAACCCGTACTGGTGAATTTTTTTGCCAGTTGGTGCGCACCGTGCCGCGCAGAGCATGAAAATTTAATGAAAATAGGGGCTTCTTACGGCGTTTCGATTGTGGGCATTGCCTATAAGGATACACCAGAAAAGGCACAGGTATTTTTGAATGAGCTGGGAAACCCTTACAGCCTTGTATTGATGGACCAAGATGGCCGTGCCGCAATTGATTGGGGCGTAACGGGCGTGCCGGAAACCTTCCTGATTGATAGTAAGGGGATTATTCATTACCGGCACTGGGGCCCTATTATTGGTGATAGTCTGGAGAAGCGTTTACTGCCAAGATTGCAGGAGATCAGCGGATGAGACGGCTTTTCTCTGCACTGATACTGGTTGTAAGTGTTGCCTTGCCGCTGTTGGCTGTGGCTGTTGATGAAAAACCGCTTGCAGACCCACGTCAAGAAGCTGTTGCCAGAAGCTTGATGAAAGAAATCCGTTGTCTGGTGTGCCAAAACCAGTCGATTGAAGATTCAAATGCTGATTTAGCAAAAGATTTGCGGCAAGTGGTACGGGAACGGGTAGCAATAGGCGATAGCCCTAAGAATGTACGGGCCTATCTGGTTGACCGGTACGGTGACTGGGTTTTGCTGGAGCCGCCTTTTAAAAAATCCACCTATTTTCTCTGGTTGTCGCCGTTTCTGTTTTTGCTGGCTATTGGTATAGGCATTCTTTTGGCACGGCGCAGGCACACTGTGCCACCTGCACCCCTTAGCACAGACGAACAGGTAAAACTTAATGCCTTGCTCGATAGTAAGGAGAGCCGCAAATGAACCCGATTGTATTATGGTGCTTAATAGCACTGCTCGCGGTCTTTGCTTTCTGGCTGATTAGTTTCAGGGCGCATAATCGTACGGCTCAAAATATAGCGGCTGATCCAATCGAACATTTCAAAAAACAGCTACAGGACCTGGAGCAAGACGAATCGCGGGGAATCATTACGCCTGAGTCTGCACGGTCGGCGCGATTGGAAATTGAAAGGCGTATTTTGCGGGTTGCGGCCAAGGAGCATGACCCGGCTTTGGTGGCTGAAAATAGCAAAACCGTATTTTTGGGTATTGCATGCGGGGTGGTTGCGGCAGCGTTTGGTATATACGCCTATCTTGGTAGCCCTGGTGTGGAGGCAGCGCCAGGTGAACGTATCAGCTTGCGTGAAGCTGAAATTCAGGAAGGTGGTCCAACCTTTGGTGAAGCGATTGAAAAAATACAGCAGCGCCTGCAAATAGAACCGGATAGTATTGAAGGGCTGGGTTTTCTAGTTACGCTATCGCGCTCAGTAGGTGACTTTAAGGAAACTGTGGATGCCCTTCATGCCCTTACGGGTTTGCAGCCCGAGGAAACACGCTGGCGTATTGAAACACTGGAAACATATTTGGCAGCGGGCGGCGGCAGTTTTATGCCTGCCACCAAACTGGTATTAGACGACCTGCTGCACCACGCGCCTGACCATCCGGCAGGGCAGTATTATTTAGGTTTAGTGCGCCTTGAAGACGGCGACAAAGAAGGTGCAAAGGCTATATGGACAGCACTTGCAGACCGCTCTAGCCCGGATGCGCCGTGGATGCCCACTTTGAATAGCCGTCTTGCTGAACTCGGGATTAACCCGCCAAAGCTGAGCGGTGACCAAGTGGCGGCTGTGAATGATATGAGCCCTGAAGAAAGGGCGGCTTTTATCGAATCGATGATGGACCGCTTAAAAGCCCGGCTTGAGGAAACCCCAAATGACCCGGCAGGCTGGTTAATGCTTGCGCGGTCGCAAGCGGCAACAGGTGATAAGGCGGCCGCCACGGCAACCCTGCAGCAAGCTTTGCGGATTTTGCCCGCAGAACGCACAGCAGATATTAAGGCATTTCTTGACAATCTTGCTGAAAACGGGAATCCTTAACCATCTGGTCATGGTTTTTTGATACTTTGACCGTGTGGCCTTAGGGCCAAAACCGGGCACGAAGAAATCGCCCCGCCCATTTAGTAGCACGAAACAGGCTTGTTTATTTGATTAGGGTCATGGGGCCATGGTCGATTTTAACCCAAATGCGCCGGGTCTGCAGTCGCAGATACAGGCACAGCTTGAGGCAAATCGTAGCAGGAACAGAGTTGCCGCGCAAAATGCAGGCGATGTAACTGCACGCGTTCAGCCATCTGCCGAAGAACGCACTAAAGCTCGGGGAGATGAAGAGAGCGCCAATAAAAGGCTACCAGCATTACGTTCAAGCCGGGGCAGCAGCCTTTCTACACATCAGGAGATTGAAGCAGCGGGTGAGCGGGTGAGTGAGCTTGCCAGTAATCTACGGGAAGCACCTGCTGGTCGTACCTCTACCCGGCAGAATGAACTGCGAAACCAGCCGCTTGGTCAGATTATTGATATCCTTGTCTAACTTTCTACTGGACGAATTTTGATATCGGCCCCAGATTACAGGGCATGACAACAGTTTACACCGATAATTTTATACACCAGATCCCTGAAGGGGATGATCACAAGCGCATGGTTTGCGCTGACTGTGGTTTTATTGCTTATGAAAATCCAAAGATAATTGCTGGGTCTGTTGTCATGTGCGGCGATAAAGTGCTGTTGTGCCGGCGCGCTATCCACCCGCAAAAAGGCAAATGGACTATCCCTGCGGGCTTCTTGGAAATGGGCGAGACCCCAGCGGAAGGGGCCGCACGTGAAGCATGGGAAGAGGCCCGTGCCAAAATTACAATTCGGGATCTGTTGGCAATTTATACTGTGAAGCGCATAAGTCAGGTGCAGATGATGTACCGTGCTTACCTTCCTGAGCCTGTATTTGAACCCGGCCCCGAAAGCCTTGAGGTAGTGCTCTTTGACTGGGCTGACATCCCGTGGGCTGACCTTGCTTTTCCCAGTGTGCACTGGGCACTTCATCATTTTCAGGCAGTTGAAGGCAAACAGGGTTTTGCCCCGTTCAGCAACCCTGAAGGGTGGGAACAGGCTTAGCTTTTCATATTGCGTGAACCTTGGGCAATCTATACAGTTCCCTCACATATTGGGGGAGTTTGAGTATGGCTGTGCATGATGCACTTAAGGCACCTGTTGCTTCAAAATTAATGCTGTCAGAAAAGGGCAGAGAAGCCCATTATGCAGGGCGTTTGTCGGTTGATGTGTTGGCAAGAATTGAAGCCTTGATGCCACCTAACGCGACCAAAACCGCCGAAACAGGCTGTGGGTGTTCGACAATTTTTTTCTCGAATATTGCAAAAAGTCATACTGTCTTTTGCCTTGATGATCGCAATCAGGGAGACCGTTCCAGCGTTGTATATTTTGAGAAGTCACCGCTTTTTCAGGCCGAGAATGTTGAGCGGGTGTACGGCCCGACACAAATAACCATGCCCACATTCGAGCATCAGGGTTTATATGATTGTGTCTTGATAGATGGCCCCCACGGCTACCCTTTTCCGGATCTGGAATATTATTATTTTTACCCACATGTAAAAGAAGGTGGTTTGCTGGTTATTGATGATGTGCAAATTGCCTCTATTGGCCGCATGGCTGATATCATTCAGGAAGACGCCATGTGGGAATTTGTCGAGATGGCGCGTCTGACAGCTATCTTTCGCCGTACGTCGGCCCCAAAGGTGCCGGTGGACGGTGATAATTGGTGGAAACAAGCTTATAATCAACGCAGAAAAATGCCTGACCAGCCCCAATACCTAGGTGATGGTAAAGTCTTTATGCCTTTTGAAGAGAGAGTAAGACTTTACCGGGAAAGCCTTACTAAAAAGCCGACAGGAAAAAAGAAGGTGCCTAAAAAGAAAAGCCTCTTTAAAAGGCTTTTGGGGCGTTAGCTTTTTTTGTCGTCATCAGGCATGTATTTCATCAGCATAGGCATTTGGGTGGCCATAAAAGCGATGGTGGCGATTGTATAGCCGAAGGTTTTAAAGTTTACCCAAAAGTCTGTTGTTTGGGTACGCCATATCACTTCGTTCACCACAGCCATCACAATCAGGAAAATCACATAATTTCGGGTCAGGATGCGCCACGCTGCATCATCCATCTCAAAAGCCAGTTCCATAACCATTTTGATATAAAGCTTGCCGCGTAGCAGGCCAAATAACAAAACTGCGGCAAACAGGCTGTTAATGATGGTTAGTTTCATTTTAACGAAGGTTTCATCCTGCAGGTATAGGGTTAGGCCTCCCATAACCATTACAATGACGAAAGTAATTTTCAAAAGCGGCGAAATGGTTTTGAAAAGAATTTTTGAAGCTATCATTGCAGCAACAGAGGCGGCCATGAAAGTCGCTGTTGCCAGCCAGATATCGCCCAATTTAAAGCTCGCGAAAAAAACCACAAGGGGCCCGAAATCAATAAGGAGTTTAGGCCAGCCAGCTGGTTTTGGGGTGGATTCTGTATCAGTCATGGTGCTGTCGACTTTCTATTTTATACACTTTACGCACAGATGGTCTTGCCTGTCTTGTTATATCAGGGCTAGATAAGGCCTTAACGCGCAGGATTTCCTTTTATGATGCAGCTTTTCAAAGATCGCAACTTTCTTAATTACTGGATCGGACAATTTGTGTCTGTTATCGGCGATCATATTAGCATTATAGCGTTTCCATTGCTGGTTTTGCAAATGACAGAAAGTGTTAGCATGACTGGTTTGGTATTTGCAGTACAGGGTATTCCTCGTGCAATCCTTATGCTTGTCGGCGGCGCGGTGGTTGACCGGGTCGGTGCGCGGGCTGTTATGATGGTTACCAGTGTTTTGCGCTTTGGGCTTGTTATGGTCGTGGCGTGGCTCATCAATGTGGATCAGGCTTCCTTGCAGATTGTGTTTGGGTTGGCTTTTGCTTTCGGTGTGGCGGATGCGTTTTTCTATCCGGCCAGCACGGCAATTGTACCTTCTTTGTTAAGCAAAGATAAATTACAGGCGGGTAATGCCTTGGTGCAGGGGTCTATGTGGGTGGGTGTTATCGTGGGGCCTGCTCTGGCGGGGTTGATTATTGCCGGTGAAATTACCACTATGGGCCATGATGCCAACCTTGAAGCCGCAACCTATGCCAGTAACAGGTCAGGCTTTGCGCGTGCCTTTTTTGTTGATGGTCTAACATTCGCCGCGTCATTTATAACCCTTATTTTTGTTCGAACGCGAAAAGGTGAATCAAACGTTAACGATTCGGTGCCTGATTCTTCTCTCAAGGCTTCTATAGGCGGTGAGGTGATGGAGGTGGTGCGCTGGGTATGGTCACAGCCAAGCATGCGGCTTGGCTTTATCGGTATTGCCGCGCTCGAGTTTTTCTTTCAGACACCTATATTTGTGGGGCTGCCGGCGCTTGCTAAAGCCCGGTTTCTAGAGCCGGTTTATGTGTACGGCCTTATTATAACAGCTTACGGCTCTGGTGCTCTTATTGGGTCATTTGTGGGGGGCAGCGTGCGGGCTATCCCTGATAAATACCTCATTCGTGTCATGTTTTTGGTATTTATGGGGTCTGGTGCATCCTTTGGGTTAATGGTGCTTTACGAACCCTACTGGTGGGCGATGTTGGTGTTTTTTGTATGCGGTACGGGTGATAGTTTTGTATGGGTTAATTTCACTACATGGGTGCAAAAACAGGTCCCGGAAAAAAAGATTGGCCGCGTTATGAGTATTCTCACCTTTATGTCGGTGGGGCTAATCCCTATTGCCAGCGTTATTTTGGGTGTTGCGTTTGAATGGAACCTTGAGGCATCACTCCTTATTGTATCAGGCATATTGGTTGTGTTCTGTATGGTAGCAGCGTGCCATAAGGATGCTATTTTTGTGCGAGCAGAAGACGGAAACATAACAGCTATGACAGAGGGTAAAGTGTAGGATGCGGGGGTATTTTGGTATAGGGATCGACGGGGCGTCAAAAACCGGCAATATGGGTAACCTTATTAGAACAGCGCACGCCTTTGGTGCCAGTTTTGCCTTTGCCGTTAAACCAAAAATTTATGTGCACAGCGGCGAAACGGTGACCAAAAAATTCACTGACACCAGCAAAACCCAGCAAAATATCCCGTTTTTCAATTATGATAGTGTGGATGATATTGACATGCCGCAGGGCTGTCATCTGGTGGGAATTGAGATATCAGACGATGCGATTGACCTGCCCAGTTTCAAGCACCCGCTGCGTGCAGTTTATGTGCTCGGGGGGGAAAGAACATCGCTTTCACCAGAAATGTATGCCCGGTGTGACCATGTGATCAAAATCCCGACAAAATTCAGTCTTAATGTAGCAACGGCTGGCGCAATTGTCATGTATGACAGACACAGGATTTTAGGTGGGTATCCAGAGCGCCCGCTTATGACAGGGGAACCGCCTGTTGAAAAGGCACCGCATGTGCACGGTGCCAGTAAAAGCCGCCGGGAAAAACGGTTGCTGCGGGAAGCAAAGCTCGCGGCAACTGGCGCAGACAAATAAGATCGGCCATCAGGCCATCAGGCAACAGGATAGAAAGCGGAGAATGAGGGCATGATAAAGTTTGGGAAAAAGGCACTGGGTGCGGCATTGCTGGCTGGCAGCCTGATTATGGGTCTTGCGAGCGGCGCATCGGCTGAAACGCGCCGCCATTTGGGCTCGTATAATGATTGGGACGCTTTTGTGTATGGCACAGGTGCCACCCGAACATGCCATATGGTGAGCGTGCCTAAAACATGGTCTGCCAGCAAAGAAGGGGTTAGCCGGGGCGAAATATACCTGATGGTATCACACCGTCCTGAGTATAAAGTAACAGGCGAGGTAAGCATTGTTATGGGCTATCCGGTCAGGCCGGGCAGTGAAGCCACCTTGCAGGTTGATGGCCGCAAGCGGTTTGATTTCTTCACCGAGGGCGACGGTGCGTGGGCTTACGACCCCAAGGATGATGTGGCAGTAGTGGCCGCGATGAAGGCAGGCTCTGGTCTTGTGGTAACGGCGGCCAGCCAGCGTGGTACCAGAACGACAGATAAATATAGCTTGTCTGGTTTCACCGCCGCCTTTAACGCCATTACGAAAGCATGCAAATAATTATACGTCGATCGTTTTACCCAGCATGCGCTTAAGGGTCTCGTCTTTGTCGATAAGATGGTGTTTTAGCGCGCCAGCAATATGAAGCGCGATGGCGGCCATCATAACAAAGCCCAGAATTTCGTGCATTTCATGGCCAATGCCCGCCGTAAAGGCATTCAGCGGCAGGGCTTCGCCAGGGTTGGCAGGGTCAGGGTTTGGGGCCATAATCTCAAACCCAAAAATGCCAAAGCCGTGCCCGCCTGCACCCGACATAAGCATGCCTGAAACCGGCATTAAAACGGTGCCAATGATCAGCACCCAGTGTACAATTTTTGCCAGAATTTGCTCATGGCGCTTATAATCACTTGCAGGCACAGGCCAGCCATTTTTGATGCGCCACAACACCCGTACGGCAACAAAAGCAAACACTATAACCCCAACAGATTTATGCAGGGTGTATAAGGAATATACCTCGTTTTCCGCCATATAAAGGCCAACAGCCAACAGCGTTATAATGGTTAACCCCACAATCCAGTGCAGGCTGATCGTGATGTGGCTAAACTTTGCTTTGGTATCTTGTGCCATAGGGTCCTCATAGCGCTTCATTTCATTGAAATTATTTCGAAATTATAGCATTCGCCGCAAGGCGTAAATCATTTCCTTATCACGCTTTTGTGGGTTGCGCTTTACAGCCGCAGGCAACGGGCGTATAAGCCGCGCATATTAAGTGGCATATACCATAGACATTAAAGTAACCGCTTGGGGGTGGAACGCCCGTAAGCCCGAAAGGACCTGGCGTAGGCACCCCTACAAAAGGCAGGATGAAAAAGATGCAAATTACCCCAAGCGGCCACGAGCCGATTATAAGCCCGCGTGCAAACCCTGATCTAGTGGACGGCAAGGTAAACCTGCTGGGCCTGAGCCGCGACGAGCTGAAGGAAGCGCTTGCAGATTACGGTATCCCCGAAAAGCAGCTCAGGATGCGCACCACGCAGTTATGGCACTGGATATACCATAAAGGCGCTGCCGACTTCGACGTGATGACCACGATCAGCAAAGACCTGCGCGCCAAGCTGGTGGACCATTTCACCATCACCCGGCCAGAGGTGGTAGAAGCCCAGTATAGCGAAGATGGCACCCGTAAATATCTTATTCGCTTTGCAGACGGCAACGAGGCTGAAACCGTTTATATTCCTGAGGATGACCGCGGCACTCTTTGTGTGTCATCGCAGGTGGGTTGCACGCTTAACTGCAAGTTTTGCCACACCGGCACCATGAAACTGGTACGTAACCTAACAGCGGCAGAGATCGTGGCGCAGATGATGATCGCCCGCGATGATCTGGACGAATGGCAAAGCCCCGTAAAGGGCCGGCAAGTGACCAACATTGTCATGATGGGCATGGGCGAACCCCTTTATAATTTTGATAACGTTAAAAAGGCGCTTGAGATTATTATGGACGAGGAAGGCATTCAGCTTTCCCGCAGGCGTATCACGCTGTCCACCTCTGGCGTGGTGCCGCATATGGAACGCGCTGGCCGCGAGATCGGTGTGAACCTCGCCGTATCGCTGCATGCTGTGCGCGATGATGTACGCACAGACATTATGCCAATTAATAAAAAATATAACCTTGATTCTGTGTTGCAGGCCTGCCGCGATTATCCGGGGTCTAATAACGCGCGGCGCATTACCTTTGAATATGCCATGCTCAAGGGCGTGAACGACAGCGACGCTGACGCGCGCGAACTGGTGCGCCTGATCCGTAAATACAAGCTGCCGGCAAAGGTAAACCTTATTCCGTTTAACCCGTGGCCGGGTGTGGAATATGAATGCAGCGACCCCGACCGTATTGCACGTTTTTCAGATATCATTTTTAAAGAGGGCATTTCTGCCCCAGTGCGCACGCCGCGTGGCCGCGATATTATGGCCGCGTGCGGGCAGTTAAAATCCGCCTCTGAGAAAAAATCAAAAGCGGATATCCTACGCGAACAGGCAGCAGAGGCTAATGTGGCCGCTGCACAGAATATAGTGCATCATAGCTCTACAGGGCTAACCTAATGGTCCGATTGCGGCAGTGTATTTTTATACTGTTGCTACCGTTGGTGCTGGTTGCCTGTGGCACCAAGCAATCTTCTTTTACCATTATTAGCAGCGCTGATCTTGATACTTCAATAGCTTTAGACTTGGTCGTCGTGACAGGCAACCCTGAGATTGTAGACGAAATTATTGCCGCAGGCAGTGCTGCATGGTTTGCTAAAAAAGCTGTGTTTCAGGTTACTTACCCAGATAGCCTGAAACTTGCGTCCTTTCAAATACCACCAGCCTATATAGTTTCCAAGGCCGAATGGCCGGAAGGTGTAGGCAAAAACCAACGCTTTTTTATCGTGGCTCAGTCCCCTAATATTCAGAAAATTATAGCGGTTGAGGGCGGCAAACTATCAAGCCTGACATTGGATAAAACAGGTATAACGGTAACGCCCTAAAGTCAGGGTGGGCGTTACGCCCTTTGTTTGAAGTAGACAGCATTATGGTAGTTTATGCTCTTTTAAGAACATCTATCCAGCAAAAGACGTAAATTTATCCTCTTATTCTGCACCCACTATTTGACGTGGGCGCAAACTTCCGCTACTTCCGCACACAGGAATTTTTGTGCTGGAGCAAGTGATGTCAGATAAAATCAAAAAAGTAGTGCTGGCCTATTCGGGCGGGCTTGATACATCCATTATCCTCAAGTGGTTGCAGGTTACGTATAACTGTGAGGTGGTAACCTTCACGGCAGACCTTGGCCAAGGCGAGGAACTTGAACCAGCGCGTAAAAAAGCCGAGATGCTGGGCATCAAGGATATCTTCATTGAAGACCTACGCGAAGAATTTGTGAAAGACTATGTGTTCCCTATGTTCCGGGCCAACACCGTCTATGAAGGCCAGTATCTTTTAGGCACTTCTATCGCGCGGCCATTGATCGCCAAACGCCAGATCGAAATTGCGGCGGAAACTGGCGCTGATGCTGTGTGCCACGGCGCGACCGGCAAGGGCAACGATCAGGTACGGTTCGAGCTTGGCTATTATGCACTGAACCCCGGCATTAAGGTTATTGCCCCGTGGCGCGAATGGGACCTGCATTCCAGAACAGACCTGATTAACTTTGCCGAGCAGCACCAGATACCAGTACCAAAAGACAAGCGCGGCGAATCGCCGTTTTCTGTGGATGCAAACCTGCTGCACACATCAAGCGAAGGTAAAGCGCTTGAGGACCCATGGGTGGCGGCGGAAGAATATGTTTACGCCCGCACAGACGACCCGGTAACACAGGCACCAAACGAGCCTGAGTATATTGAGGTTGAATTTGAAAAGGGTGATGCTGTTGCGATTAACGGCGTTAGCCTGTCGCCTGCCATGCTGCTTACCAAACTGAACGAGCTTGGCAAAAAACACGGTATTGGTCGGCTTGACCTTCTGGAAAACCGTTTTGTTGGCATGAAATCGCGCGGGATATATGAAACGCCGGGCGGCACCATTTTGCTAGCAGCCCACCGGGGTATTGAGCAGATCACGCTTGATAAGGGCGCGATGCATCTCAAGGACGAGATTATGCCGAAGTATGCCGAAGTGCTGTATAATGGCTTTTGGTTCTCGCCAGAGCGTGAAATGATGCAGGCGCTGATTGACAAGAGCCAGGAATTTGTCGCGGGTACTGTGCGCCTGATGCTTTACAAGGGCAGCGCCAATGTTGTGGGCCGCAAAAGCCCCTATAGCCTTTATTCGATGGAACATGTAACCTTCGAGGAAGACAGCGTTTACGACCAGAAAGATGCAGCAGGCTTTATTAAGCTGAATGCGCTGCGCTTGAAGCTTCTGAAACGCCGCGGCCAGCACTAGGAAACGCAGGGCGCATGCATAAAATGGTAAGCAACCGGGGCTAGGATCCCCAAAAGGCCTTCGGGAGACAGCGTGGCAGAGATATTCACAATCATAGCCCCTGTTTTCCTGATCATGCTTTTGGGGTTTGGCCTTGGTAAAACCAAGCTGTTTCCTGAAAATGCGTCAGACACGCTTGTTGCCTTTGTGTGGAATGTGGCTATTCCGGCGCTTATGTTCCGGGCTATGGCCTCCAAAGAACTGCCACATGCGAGCGAAATGCTGTTTGTGGCAGGCTATTATTTCAGCCTTTATATTGTCTATGCGATTGCCTATTTCTCTGGCCGGTGGCTGTTTGGTTTTACGGTTGCGGAAGGTGCTGTGTTCTCTATTGCCACCTGTTTTGCGAACGGTGCCTTTCTTGGTATCCCGCTTGTTGAAGGGGCGTATGGTCATGAAGGTGTGCGCTTGCTGCTGATGCTGCTTGGCTTTCACAGCCTAACCCTTATTCCCATTACCACCATGATTGTTGAAGGGGCCTCAAAAACCGAGGACGGCCCCGGCATGTGGAGCCGTACTTTTGCCAGTATTCGGCAAAACCCTATATTGCTGGCGCTTTTCACAGCGCTTCTCTGGTCGGCGCTTGCGCTGCCATTCCCCGATTGGCTCGACAAGGTTTTGGCACTGCCTGCCATGGCGGCATCACCTGTTGGGCTGTTTGCTGTGGGCCTGACGCTCGCAAATGTTGAGATTGCGGGCAACCATACCCATTCAATGGTGGCGGTTACCCTCAAGCTGGTGTTTTTGCCGTTTATTGTGTTTGTATTCACCCGCTATGCTATGCACTTGCCCGACTTGTGGGTGGCGGTTGCTACGCTGTTTGCGTGTTTGCCAACCGGGATGATCGCCTATAGTTTTGCTAACCGTTACGGGGTGGGCGCCCGCCGCGCTGCCACAACTGTGCTGGTTTCCACCTGCTTTTCGGTGCTGACAATTGCGCTAGTTCTTTTGGCATTGCACGCGCTTTTGCCAAATGCCGGTGCTTAATAAACGAGAGATATGATGAAGCTTTATTATTCCATTACATCGCCTTATTCCCGCAAAGTGCTGTTAACCGCAAAAAGCCTTGGTTACGGCGACCAGATTACGCTGGTGCTTGGTAGCTCTCTCGAGGCGGGCAGCACGCTCCATACCATTAACCCGCTTGCTAAAGTGCCAGCGCTGCAACTGGATAACGGGCAAGTTATTTTTGATAGCCCGGTGATTGTGGAATATTTTCTGGGGCTTGCGGGTGCAGAGCAGTCTGGCCCCGCTTATTTCCGCCAGCGCCAGATTGAGGCTGTGGCAGACGGCCTTATGGATGCGGCTGTTGCTAAAACAATGGAAACACGCCGCCCGGACGGGGCACCATCAGACTTCTGGATGGGGCGCTGGGAAACTGCAATATTGCGCAGCGCGGCCTATACAGAGGCAACCTTTATGGAGGACCTTGATAGCTGGCAGTTTGGCACCATTGGCCTTGCCTGCGCGCTTGATTATGTATGCTTCCGCCAACCAGATATTAACTGGCAGCAAGCTGCGCCAAAACTTGCTACATGGTATGAAACAGTATGCCAAAAGCCAGCGATGGTAGAAACTGACCCCAGAAAAGGCTAATACTGAGAGTATGTTAAACGTGGCCTAGAAACGCTACTTTCAGCCCGTCTAGCACATACTGTGCGGCAAGTGCCGCCAGAATGACACCAAGAACGCGGGTGATAACGGCATTCACCGTGGGGCCAACAATACGCATAATGCCGCCCGCCAGAAAAAACACGACCAGTGTAATAATCATCACGGTTAGCAGTGCGGCGAGGATCGCGCCCTGCATTTCGATATGGCCTGTTTGGCGGCTCATCAGCAGCATGGTGGTGGCAATAGCACCCGGCCCTGCAAGCATGGGCATAGCCAGTGGGAAGACAGAAATATCATCAAAAATTTCGTCAAGCTTGTGGGCGGCTTCTTCCTTGCGCGGGGTGCGTTTGTCGAACACCATTTCAAGGGCAATCACAAACAGCATAAGGCCGCCTGCAACCCGAAGGGCGCTCATGGAAATGCCCAATGTTTCAAGAAAGCCCTTACCTACAAGGGCAAAGAACGCCAGAATGATGGTGGCAACAATGGTGCCCTTAATCGCCATTTTACGTTGATAGGAAACAGGTGCGCCTTGTGTAAGCCCGGCAAAAATAGGGGCCATCCCCACGGGATCAATGATTACAAAAAGCGCAATAAAGGCGGTTACGTAAGCTTCATACATAAAAAGGCTATCCTGTTACATGTCGATTGGGGGCAGCCTAACACAAGAATTTTAAAGGTCTATACGGTTTTGCCGGCATGTTGCGGTTACTGTGTTTCTTAGAAGGCAGGCAATTGTCATGGGGCCAACGCCGCCGGGCACTGGTGTGATGGCGCCTGCAACCTCTGCCGCGCTTGCAAAATCAACATCCCCGACCAGCCGGTTTTTACCCTCGCCCAGTTCAGGGGCCGGGATGCGGTTAATGCCCACATCAATCACAGTTGCGCCTTTTTTTAGCCAGCTACCGGGGACCATCTCTGGCCTGCCAACGGCGGCAACCACAATATCAGCAGCCATAACTTCTGCCTTGAGGTCTGCTGTGCGGCTGTGGGCGATGGTCACTGTGCAATTCGCATTAAGCAGAAGTTGCGCCATGGGCTTGCCAACAATGTTTGACCGGCCAACAACCACGGCCTTTTTGCCGGAAAGATCGCCGAGTGTTTCCTGTAGCATCATCAGGCAACCAAGCGGCGTGCAGGGCACCATGGCTTTTTTGTCACCAATTGCCAGCAGCCCTGTGTTGATGACATGAAAGCCATCCACATCTTTTTCAGGCACAATGGTTTCAATGACGGTCGCTTCGTTCATGTGTTTTGGTAATGGTAACTGTACGAGGATACCGTTCACGCGGGGGTCAGCGTTTAGTTCCTGTACCTTCGCGATAAGAGCAGCCTCAGGGGTGTCAGAGGGCATTTCAAAGTGAAAACTGTTCATGCCAGCTTCGGCTGTTTGCTTCACTTTACTGCGGACATATACTTGGCTTGCAGGGTCTTCCCCTACAATGACAACGGCAAGACCGGGTGTTATGCCGTATTTTGATTTAACGGCTAGCACATCTTCAGCGACATGGGCGCGAACCTTTTCTGCAAAGGCTTTTCCATCAATAATGCGTGCGGTCATGGGATATCCTGTTTCATGCTCAATCCTAGCCCCCGCTATAGGATGAAAAACTACTGGCGGCAACCCGGTTTCTGGTCGGTATCAGGTAAAATAAGGCCGTTTATAAGACTATGGCCTTTAAGGTTAAAACCACAAGGACCATAACCATTAAAGTGCCATAAATAAAAACTTTGCGCCGGAGTGGCACATAGTTTGTGCCAGTGTGCACATATGCATGCACAAACCGGCTTGTTACAAAAAGCCATGCTGTAATGTGGGCGAAAATATCAATTGCATTCAAAAGCCATAACACTAGTACCAGCAGATAAAACAAAACCGGTAGTTCAAACTGGTTTCTAAGGTTGTTATTAAGCTGGATAACATTCTCAGGCCAGGCATCATCATAAAGAGCGCGTCGGCTAGGGTTGACCAGCCCGGCTTTGTACGCGGCTGTTTTGGCTATACTGATCCTGATGTAAATATAAAGCGTGAGCATAACCTGCACGAGAACAGGTATAAAAATCAGTTTATCTGGCATGGTATCACCCCCTTATCAAAGTTATGACAAAAATGTAGCGCAATGTGGGGCGCTATCAAGCGGGGTTATTTTTCTGGCAACTGAAGCGCGGTAATAGAGGCCCGCAGCGATGCTGTAAGGGCGTCGCTTTCACCCAAGATGAGCACTGTTTTACGCCGTGATAGTTCGCCGCTTATAAGCTGGAAAGCTGATTTGGGTTGCCCCAGCTCTTTTGACAGCAGCTTTATGAGGGCTGTATTTGCTTTGCCTTTTTCAGGCACAGCAGTAACGGATGCATAGAGCACCTTGTGATTGTCTTGATCAAGGCCAATTCTAACAAGGGCGTTTTTAGAGGCCTTTGGGGTTAACTTAATAGAAAGAATAACCCCATTTTCATGCGATTTCAGCACGGCGGCCTTAGCCCTGCCTAGAAAAACAGAGGCGCGATTGATGTGTTAATTAAAATCTGCACAAACGCGATGAGCAAAAACAATGCTAGAACAGACAAATCAACACCGTTTATAGGGGGAATAATGCGCCTGATGGGCCGCACCGCAGGCTCTACAAGGCTGCTGAGAAAATTCATGATAGATCTTACAAATTGCTGATGTGTATTCAGGATATTAAAGGCCACCAGCCAGCTTAATATCACATAGGCAATCAGCACGAATTTAAATAGATCAAGTACCGTATTTATAAGCCAAAAAACAGCAACCATCGCTTTCTTTCTCCCTGAAGCTAAGTATCCTTTACTTAGCATGCTACTTGCATTTGATGTAGGAAATAGTGTGGCTAAATTCAAGGAAACGGCAAATGTTGCCTATGTACGCGAGTCGTTTGGCCTAGGATTGGCTATAAAACTGGTAAATATTGCCGAGTAGGCATAATTTGCCGCTTAAACGCGAAAGCAATGAAAACAGGTTATGGCTTTTTTTGGGACATCAGTCAGTTTTTCTAGCCTTTTTGGGGTTGCGGGCCAGCAGTCTTCCCGGACCCAAATTATTGGCTTTGACAGTTCCCTGATTTCAGCTTCTGTAAGTGCAAAACTAACCCAGTCATCCCTGCGGAGTTTGTCGGCAGAAGACCGGGCAGCCTATAGCATTGATCTGAACGCCAATACAGTTGTGCCGCCGTGGCAGCAGGCGGAAGAAACATCGTCACTTGAAGCGCGTGTGCGTTCAGTGCGAGAACTTACAAAATTCATAGACCTGAATGATGATATCTTGAACTCTGTTAAAGGAAATTCAGATAAAACCGCTACATTTGCATTGTACCGCGCGCTTGAAAACCTGCGCGTCCTTGCTGAGTATGCTTCTGCTGATACAACGTCCAAATCTTCCCTCGACCGACTGAATGCCAAGTTTCAAGAGGGGTTTGATCAGGTTAGGGATTATATTTCTACGGCTGAGCTGGATAAGCTATCGCTGTTTTTGGGGGAAAAGAAATATACCACCGAAGCCGCAGTTAGAACTGGTAAAAACGGTACCGGGTTTGATGGTTCGCTGGTGGTTGATAACCCTAATGAGGCTATAGCAGGGCTAACGGGCACTGAGGTGTTCACTATTACGCTTGAAAAAGGCGGCGAGTCTGACGAGGTGACGGTTGACCTCAGTACACTTTCAGGCGCGCTTTCCTTGAATAATATTGTGGCCCATATCAACGAGCAGATTGAATCTGTCACTGCACTTGACGACGAAGGCGAAGAATATGTCAAGTATCAGACCCGGTTTGATATTCACCGGGATGGTACATCTGGCAGATACGGTTTGCAGGTAGACGGCACTATCACGGAAGAGGTTTCTTTTGCAGCGGCCGTTAGTGAACCCACGCTTTATGTGACATCATCTGTGAGCCAGCTTGACGATGATTATGCCATTACCAGCCGCATTTCAGAATTTAATAACCTGAGCGGTACGCTCACACTTGACGATACAACATCTTTTGCAGCGATTGACCTTGAGGGAACTGATATCAAGGAACGCACAAAAGATATTGAAGAAGACGATGTTGACCCGGCGATTGCTGCCCTGCGTGACAAATTTAGGGCCGAGGCACTGGAATCTGTAACTGATGACGACGACGATGATGACGAAGAGGATACCGACAATACATCCTCGATCACCAATATAGACAGTGACTATAAGGTGAACGCTGATACGTCTGCCTCGCGTATTGCCGTGACCAGCGACGGCGGTATTTATGTGGTTGGTACGTCTGATGGTACTTTTGGCCACCAAATTAACACCGCAAGCGAGCAGGATGTTTTTCTGACCAAGTTTGATAGCGAGGGCAATCTTGTTTTCTCTCGGCTGTTAGGCGTGTCGGAGAGTGCGGAAGCTTATGGCATTACGGTGGACAGTGAAGACAATGTCATCATTGTTGGAAAAACGGAAAGTGCGCTTTCAACGGCAGACGCAGTGAGTAGTGAAAACGGAGATGCGTTTATCACAAAAATAAGCAAGCGCGGTGACGAGGTCTTTCGCTACCAGTTGGACACTTTTGCTGAATCGGGTGCTTATTCGGTTGCGGTCGATTCAAACGATGACATTTATGTTGGTGGCTATACAAAATCAGCTATCAGTTCTTCCTCCGGTTTTTCCGGTGGCAGCGATGCCTTGATCCTTAAACTGAATGGCAGCACAGGCAAGCTGACTGATTCCAATGTTTTTGGTACCAGCGGGAATGACGTGATCCGCGGTATTGCAGTTGATGCAAATAACAATCTGGTCGTAGCGGTTGAAGAAGGCGACAATGCGGTTGTTTACCGCGTTGATGGTTCTGACCTGACAAACCATACCAGCAGTGTGAACCTTGGTAACCTTGGGACAAGCGGGTCGATCCAGAGTATTACAATCGATAATGCGAACGGCGCGGTTTATATTGCCGGTGTAACAACAAACGCTAGTCTGAATGCAGGCGGTGCTGCAACGCTAAATGAAACTGCACTTGGCGGGCAGGAAGGCTTTGTAAGTGGCTTGACACTTTCTGGCACAACGGACATTGCGGCAAACTTCACGACGTATTTGTCAACCAGCGGCACAGATAAAATTGCTGATGTGGTGGTACAGGACGGTGTTGTTTATGTTGCCGGTTCAACCACACAAACATTGGCGGGTGAAACTGCTCGTGGTGCCACCGATGGCTTTGTAGCGCGTGTTGATGGCAGTAGCGGTGCACTGGGTGATGTGCAGCAGTTTGGTGAAAGCCTGTCGCGCTCTAATGTTACTGGTATTGCCTTTACCAATAAAGGCAATTCGGTTCTTGAAACACTGGGGCTACCAACGGGCGCTATCAATGCTGATCAGACACTGGATATTGAAAGCCAGACCTCAGCCCGTGAAGGTGATTTCTTTTATATTTCCATTGATGGTGGCACCAAGAAAAAGATTACCCTTGAAGACGGCGATACCTTTGATGACATAGCAAGAAAGCTGAAAATTACCGGCATTGGCAAAATAAAAGTTGAAGTCACGTCAACCTCTGAAGGCGACAAGCTGAAAATTAGCACGGTTGATAATGGTGTTGCTATTGATCTGCTGCCCGGCACCGGAGGCAGAGACCTGCTTGAGCGGTTGGGGCTGGAAGCAGGGAAGTTGCTGCCGAAAAATGAAGTTTTCGATTTAAACAGTGATGACGATGATGAAGCTGATAGTTTAGGCGGTGTCTACGGCCTTAAACTTGACGGTGAACTGCATATTAAAGACAAAACTACGGCTAAGTATGTGCTGGGCTTGCTGGATGATGCGATCTCTACAATTCAGCGTGCTTTTCGGTCATTGGAATATAATCCATTTCGTGATTTGTCTAATAACTCCTCAAAGCAGGGTACAGTGCCTCAGTATCTACAAAACCAGATTGCCAATTTCCAATCGGGCTTGGCAAGGCTACAGTCGGGTAGCTCTTCCAGCGTTAACTTTTTCGTATAATTCAATAAAATAGAGTGCTGAATTTAGGGCGTGGGTTTGCGTACTTGTTCTGGGCCGCGCATAAAAAAACCGCCAGCTGGCGGTTTTATCTCTCGAGCAGGTGCGCGGGAACAGGTGCACGATTGGGGGTCGAGTAAATAAATTACCCATTCCCGCAACCCCTGCTCGAGAGGTACTTGTATATATACAAAGAGCGTGCCAGAAAAATGTAATAATAAAATTATTATATAACAGTATCTTAGGGTTTACTGTGTTGGGCATGGAGAAAATACTCTGCAACATTGTCTTTATTTACAACAAAATAATTGCAAATAAAGACAATGTTGCAAATAGCAATTTAGGGTCGTCAGCTTTACAGGGACGACTGCCTAAAAGAGCACATGTGTTAATATTATCTAGCATATCTTATGGTACTATCTAGCGCTATGATGTCTGGTAATATGACACCTAGAGATTACACTACTAAACAGACAGGAAATGATTGTGCGGACAGGACTATTAATTTTTGCTTTTTTACTGAGTAGCATTTTCATGCCTTTTGCTGCTGCGTCTGAAGAGGAGAACAGTGGAGAGGTTCCGACGGAGGGTAAATACAAAATCACACTTGAGCCGTTCAATTTTGCTGTCATTAAACGTGGTCGTGTTGAGGGGCAGGCGAACTTGCAACTTGTTCTAGAGCTTGATGATGGTAAAGACTATGAAGACATTAATAACCAAATTCCTAGAATCCGCTCTGATATCTCCATTGCTTTAACAGATTTGGCGCGCCAGCAATTCAGTGTTGACCGCCCCGTGGACCCGGATTTGGTCAGCGCGTACCTAACCCCTTTTCTGGACTACCGTTTAGGTAAGGGAAAGGTGGAAGTGTTTGTTATAAAAGCAATCATTGAACCTAAATAATGGATACCATTACTGTTGTAAAATAGATACAACTGTTTTTTTCCTTACACTAACTCCCCCACAATTCCTTGACGGAATCTTAATTCATCCTATCCAATATATATCGGGAAGGAACCGCTGTGCTTTTTAAACAGTGGTTGGAATTGCAACTGGGGATAGGCTGACTGGGGAAAGTCGCGCCTGTTCTCCACCATGGGGAGACTTGAAGTGACATCTTATTCTTTTAAGAAATCATGCAGCATGCTCGCGCTCTATTCAGCGGCTGCAACAGCGTTTGCCGTACCGGTAGTGGCACAAGACGCTGATACAGATAAACAAGGTAACGCTTTACTCGAAGAAATACTGGTAACAGCAACCAAAAAATCGGCACTACAAAATGCGCAGGATGTACCTGTTGCGGTAACCGCTTTTGGGGAACGCCAACTCGATGCCGTACAGTTCCGCGATCTTGAAAGCCTGTCTTTCAAAATGCCAAACGTATCTCTTGATGATATTGGCACCTCACGCGGTGTGGCGAACTTCACCATTCGCGGTATTGGTGTAAACAGCTCCATTCCTTCAATCGACCCAACAGTGGGTGTGTTTGTGGATGGTGTTTATCTGGGCCTTATTTCTGGCGTTGTGTTTGATCAGTTTGATCTGGCAAGCGTTGAGGTTCTACGCGGTCCGCAAGGTCTTCTGTTTGGTCGTAACGTAACGGGTGGCGCGGTTTTGATGAATACCATCAAGCCAAGCTTTGAAACAAAGGTGCGCGCACGTGCGGCGTATGAAAGTGGTGATAATTTTATTTTGAACGGTACGCTTACTGGCCCGGTCATTGAAGACAAGCTCGCACTAAAGCTTGCTGTTCATTACAATAACGACGGTGGTTACTTTGATAACCTTGTAACAGGCACGAAAGTGGGTAAAGCGGAAACATTGATCTTCCGCCCTGCCTTTACACTGCGCGCGTCTGATGATGTTGAGGTCACAGTACGCTACGAACACGGCGATGCTGAAGGTGATGGCCCTGTAACACAGAACCGCGGTCTATATGATCGCACCACCTTTGATCTTGGCTATGACAATATTGGTTACTATGACAACACATGGGACCAGTTGATCGGCGAAATAAATATAGATGTAGGTACTGGGGCTATTACCAACATTACGGGCTGGCGTAAAAGTAAGGGCTTAAGTGGTGGCGATATTGATGGCACACCGCTTGCTCTCTTTCACTCAGATGCGCTTACAGAAGCAGAGCAGTTCAGTAATGAATTACGCTATAATGGTACATTCGAAAACTTTGACCTGACTGCAGGCCTGTTCTATTTTGATCAGGACTTGGTGTACCGTGAACACCGGTTTCTGCTGTTTGGCGCTGCGGATTATACTGGCGGTGGTGATCAATCGCAGTCAACAAAGGCAGCCTTTGCAAGTGTAGACTATAACCTGTCAGACACACTGACACTGAACGTTGGCTTGCGGTATACAAAAGAGAAAAAAGCGGCTGATATTGCAACCTTGCCACTCAATGGCTGTGCTATTGATACAACCCCTTGTAGCTATGATTTCGCAGATGAAGAAAGCTGGGATAGCTGGTCGCCAAAAATTGGCCTGCAATGGACACCAAAAGACGATATGCAAGTTTATGGTTTCTTTACGCAGGGCTACAGGTCTGGTGGCTATAATATGCGGAACACCTCACCCACAGCCTCTCCCGGTCCGTTTGGGCAGGAAAAACAGAACTCGTTTGAACTGGGTTTGAAACTTGATAATGCTGATAAAACCATTCGTTTGAACGCAGCGGCTTTCTATAACAAGCTCTATGATCTGCAGCGGGAGGTTAACCTACCTGACCCTACGGCTGGTGTAGTTCAGATTATTAGGAATACTGCGGATGCCCGCGTGATGGGCTTTGAAGCCGAACTTATTGCTCAGCTTCATGAAAACCTCACATTCACGGGGTCTATTGGTGTGCTGGATGATAAATATACCTCTGCCATCTATGACATTAGCGGTGACGGGGTTGTTGATGACGGCGATACCGCCTTGCAGTTGCCGCGTCTTGCACCTGTCACATGGGGCGCTGGTTTGCGCTATTCTGCACCCGTTGCTGATTGGGGCTCTCTGTCTGCGGGCGTAAACTTCAATCATAGAGACCAGTCTTATTATAACGATGCCAATACGGCTATTTTGGATGCGGTTGATATGCTGGATGCCAGCATCACGCTGGGTGTGATGGACGATAGTGTTAAGTTTACCGTGTTTGGTAAAAACCTGCTGAATGAAGTGTATGCAGGCGGCGAAACGCTGTTGCCATTTGGTCCTGGCCATACTCTTTCACCGCTTAAAAAGGGTCGAGTGTTTGGTGTAGAAGCGAAATACAGCTTCTAGGATATATGAGGTTTATCCTTAAACAATCAAAAGGCGGCTTTGGTCGCCTTTTGTCATTGGGGCACAGTGTAAAACTATATTTTAAAAATCCTGACTATTTGAGCAAGAATGACTTGACGTATGCAAAAGCAGAGCACATCATTTTTTCATAAAGGCCAGACAGAGCGACTGGGCACAAAAAAGCGGGAAGGCTTTTTTTACGCTGTAAAGTTGTAACGGTGGTGCGCTATTTTCTGTTCTGGATGGGGAATTCATAATGGGGAGTAATCTATGAAAAAGATTAGCTATGGTCACGTGTCTTCAAAGTTTATGGCATCAGTGGCAGTATGTGCCGCTGCCTTGGGTGCGGCATTACCCGCCCATGCGCAAGCAGATACAGGTAAACATTTTGCCCTTGAAGAAATTGTTGTAACGGCGCAGAAGCGTGAAGCAACACTGAAAGATACCCCTATCGCTGTATCTGCGGTGGGTGGTTCAACCATGGAACTGGCACAGCTGCGCGATATTCGTGACCTGCAAGTGTTGGTACCTTCCCTGCAGATTGCGCAGCGGGCGTCTGCGTCGAACACGTCCTATTCCATTCGTGGGATCAGCTCCTCAACCTTCAACTTTGGCCTAGAGCCTGCTGTTGGGGTGTTTGTTGACGGTGTGTATAGGTCACGCAACGGTGCCTCAGTGAATGACTTTCTCGGTATTGAGCGGATAGAGGTTCTGCGCGGTCCGCAGTCAACCTTGTTTGGTAAAAACACTACAGCAGGGGTTGTGAACATCATTACAAAAGCCCCTACATATGACACCGGGGTTGAGGGTGAGCTGACATACGGCAACTATGATGCTTTTGTGGCAAAAGGTGCCATTAACCTGCCGATCACAGAGGACAAGCTGGCCGTCCGGCTCGATATGAACTGGAACCAGCGTGACGGCGTGATTGACAACTATGATGGTCGCGAACTGAATGAACGAGACCGTTATGGTATGCGCGGGCAGGTTCTGTATGAGCCATCAGAAAACACACGGGTGCGGCTCATTGCTGATTATAATAATCTGAATGAAGAATGCTGCGCGGCACCATTTTTTGAAATAACACCGCAAACACAGCCTATTTTATCGTTGCTGGGCAGCCAGATTACGGCTGTTGACCTAAAAAGCCGCACCACTTTCATTAACGGTGAGGCACGGGCAAAACTAACTACATATGGCTTTTCTGGCCAGATTGATCATGATTTTGATAGCTTTACCCTTACGTCCATTACCGCATACCGCGACTATGACGAATATCAGAATATTGATGCCGACTTTTCTGACCTGAACCTCAATAGCCACCGTATATTGAACCAGTCCTATAACACCTTTACGCAGGAAATAAGGTTAGCCTCGACAACAGACAAGCCTGTACAGTGGATGGTGGGTGCCTATTATTTCAAGCAGGATTTGCAGGCCACAAATTCAACCGTTCAAGGCGCGGCCCTCCGGCCGTTTGCAGATTTGCTGACATTTGATGCTGACGTTGGGCTTAGCGCTATTTCTCAGCTTGAAATTGGTCTAGGTGTTCCCTCTGGTACTTTCCTTGCTAATGGCTCTGGTCAGCTTGCGGGTATTTTTGACCAAACCAACGAAACGTATGCGGCTTTTGGCCAAGTTGACTGGCATGTATCGGATGACCTGACAGTCACCGCTGGTGTGCGCTACACACATGATAAAAAGTCAATGGTATCTGATATCACGATTGATGACCCATTTGCTGCACTTGATTTTGTTGAAATTTTTGTGGGGCAGGCTGTGCAGGCAGCTGCGGCACAAGCAGCTGCTAATGGTGTACCGCAGGATGTTATTATAAGTACGGTAATACCGCAGGCCACAGCGCAGGCATCTGCAGTTGCAACAAACCCTGATATTAATCCTCTGTTGGCGCTTGGTGCGCTGCAGTTCTTCCCGCCAGCGCCTGATGTGGACGGTGACATCAGTGACAGTGCTATTACTGGCAACCTGATTGTTAGCTATGATGTAAGCGAGAAACTGAATCTTTATGCAAGCTATGCCCGTGGTTATAAGGGCGGTGGTTTTGCGCTCGATTCTGCGGCAGCGCGTGTGGGCAGCTTCAGTTTTGATAACGAAACGGTGAATGCCTTTGAACTAGGTGTAAAGGCTCGGCTTATGGATAACCGTATGAGCCTTGATTTTGCGCTTTATGATCAGACAATCAATGATTTTCAGGAAAACCTGTTTGTGGGCAGTTCCTTCATTCCAGGGAACGCGGGTAAAATCAAAGTTCGTGGGCTTGAGTTTGACGGCAAGTTTCAGGCAACGCCAGAACTGTTACTTACCGCCGGGTTCCTGTGGAACTTTAAGGCGGAATACGCTGAATACCTAAACGGCCCATGCCCTGTGGTTGCACAGGAGAATTGTACGCCTGTGCAAGCGGAAGGCGGCACAGCGATTGTTCTGGTGCAGGACCTAAGTGGCACGCGTCTTTCTGAAGCGCCAAAATTCTCAGGCAACTTTACCGCAACCTATATGAAGCCTATCGGTCATGATCTTGAAATGTTCCTGCGCGGACAGCTTTATTATCAGGGCTATGCTTCTTTGGCGTCAGATGCAGACCCAAGGCAGTTTCAGGATGCTTATGCGCTTGTAGATGCCTCCATCGGTGTTGGGGCAGAAGATGGCAGTTGGCAGCTACAGTTCTGGGGCCGTAACCTGTTTGATAAGTTCTATGTTATCGACACATTTAACTCCACCTTTCCAGGTGGTAGCCTAGATGCCTATGTTGGTGATCCGCGCACCTACGGCCTGACCCTCAGGTTCAAATACTAGGGTTTGTATAATGATCAGGAAAAGGGCGGCGTTAGCTGCCCTTTTTTTTACTCTCTTGTTTGCAGAAGTTATTAATCTATTCGTGTCATTACTGTTTCAGTTTTATGACACATGCGGTATAGGACCATAAGTTTCAGTGCGCGTAAATGTTACATAAACAAGGGGCTAGGGATGGATACGCATAAGGTCGACGTTGATCTTAAAAAAGTACAGAGTTTCATGGCGGGGGCCAGAAAGCAGCGTAAATCAATGTCAAACATTGGTTTTGCCCTCCTGTTTATGGTGGCTGTCCTCCTGTATACAACGGCTATGCATGGTATATCTGGAACCGGTGTTCTGGTTGTAGGGGCGGCCATGATTGGCGCTTATATGGCCATGAATATTGGTGCTAATGATGTGGCAAATAATATCGGCCCCGCTGTTGGCTCGAAAGCCCTTACAATGGTCGGTGCCCTTATTATTGCTGCCACATTTGAGGCAGCGGGTGCCCTGATCGCAGGCGGCGATGTAGTATCTACTATCCGAAAAGGCATTATTGACCCTGCGGCAATAGCGGATCAAATGGTATTTATCTGGGTTATGATGGCGGCACTTTTGTCGGCGGCACTTTGGCTTAACCTTGCCACATGGTTCGGCGCACCGGTTTCTACGACACACTCGATTGTGGGCGGTGTTGTTGGGTCTGGCATAGCGGCAGCAGGAGCCTCCAGTGTTGATTGGTCGCAAATGTCAGCCATTGCAGCGAGTTGGGTTATTTCGCCGCTTCTGGGTGGTATTATTGCCGCCTTGTTCCTCTATTTCATTAAACGATCTATCCTTTGGAAAGAGGATATGCTGGAAGCATCCCGGACATGGGTACCTGTTTTTATTGGTATTATGGCTGGGGCTTTTTCTATGTATCTGGTTATGAAAGGCCTCAAGAATATTTGGAAGCCAGATACCGCCATGTTGTGGCTGGTTGCGTTTGGCGGCTTTGCGCTTACGTGGGTTATTACCCGCCCGCTGGTTGCAAAAGCCTCTCTCGGACTTGAAAACAGGCGGCGTTCTGTCGCGAAACTGTTTACCATGCCTCTTATTTGTTCAGCAGCGCTGTTATCCTTTGCGCACGGTGCCAACGATGTGGCGAATGCAGTCGGGCCGCTTGCCGCGATTGTGGGCGCTATTGATGCTACCACACTTGACGGTGGTAAAGTGGGTATTCCCATCTGGGTAATGGTGATTGGGGCTATTGGTATTTCAATTGGCCTTATACTTTTTGGCCCCAAGCTTATCCGTACAGTGGGTGAAAAAATAACGAAGCTAAACCAGATGCGGGCTTTTTGTGTGGCGCTATCTGCCGCGATTACTGTGATTGCGGCAAGCTGGCTTGGTTTGCCTGTTTCTTCAACCCATATTGCAATTGGCGGTGTGTTTGGTGTTGGTTTTCTGCGCGAATATCTGGGCAGTATCCGCGATAGCAAAGGCAAGAAAAAAGCATTAACGCTTAAAGAAGCGCGAATCATTAAAAAGCGTAAATTGGTACGCCGCCGTGAAATGTTTACGATTGCGGCTGCATGGATTGTAACAGTACCAATCGCAGGGCTTTTGTCGGCGAGCCTCTTTTATATCCTGTATCACACGTTTGAAGGATAAGGCTGTAAGAGTAGGGACTACATAAAGGGTACTTTACCTATAAGTGGCACCCCACGCGTAATGCGTTCGGGATCTCTTGCAAATTGCTATATTGACGAGCGTCTTTAATTTCCATATATCTAGACATATGGAAATTAAAGACGCTACCATTATATTCTCTACGCTCTCTCAAGAAACCCGGCTGAGAGCCTTTCGGCTACTTGTGAAAGCGGGAAAGGCGGGGCTAGCTGCTGGCAAGATCAGTGAGCTTCTTAGTACACCGCATAATACCATGTCGTTTCATCTGAACCATCTCGCGCATGCTGGTATCATATCTTCTCGCAAGGATGGGCGATCGGTCATCTATTCTGCCAACTTTGAAATTATTCAAAGCCTGATAGGTTTTATCGTGAAGGATTGTTGCAGTGCTGAATTTGCTAACATTCGGGAAGATTCAGAAAAGGGATGTTCTGTCATTGAACTGGCTGTCTGTTGTACGCCGGATATCAAGGTTCTATCTACCCCATGAGTAACGGGCAAAAACTAGGACATTAACGACCAGCCAAACGACGATGTTTCTTACGAAAATTACGAGATGATGTAGCTAATGAACCATATTTTTGTTTTATGTCTAGGTCTCTTCACTCTTGTGAGTACTGGGGGCAAACCAGCGGGATATTCTATGCAAAAAGGGAACTGTTATGACTGATCAAGCCCCCGCGCCACTAGGTATATTTGAGCGTTACCTTTCTCTTTGGGTGGGTTTATGTATTATCACGGGTGTCGGTTTTGGCCTAATGGCCCCCGGCATATTTCAGACTATCGCCTCCCTTGAATACGCAAGCGTTAATCTGGTTGTTGCTCTTTTCATCTGGGTTATGATTTACCCCATGATGGTGAATGTTGATTTTGCCTCGCTTAAAGATGTGGGGAAAAAGCCAAAAGGGCTTTGCATTACGCTCGTTATAAACTGGTTCATCAAGCCCTTTTCGATGGCAGCGCTCGGTATCTTATTCTTTGAGTATTTTTTTGCAGGGCTTGTTAGCGCACAAGATGCCAAAGAATATATTGCAGGAATGATCCTGTTGGGTGTTGCACCGTGCACCGCCATGGTGTTTGTATGGTCGCAGCTGGTGAAGGGTGATGCCAATTACACACTCGTGCAGGTCACTGTAAATGATATCATTATGGTGTTTGCCTTTGCGCCTCTTACGGCGCTTCTGCTTGGTGTGACTGATATTATAGTCCCTTGGGAAACGTTGCTTCTATCCGTTATTCTTTATGTACTAATTCCCCTCGGGGCAGGGTATTTCACCCGTAAAAAGCTGGATGGAGCCGGTAATCATCAACAGATTGCCCGCTTCACTGCCCGAATAAAGCCATTTTCTATCATAGGGCTGCTTGCTACTGTAGTGTTGCTTTTTGGGTTTCAGGCTGAGACAATTGTCGATAAACCGGTGGTCATAGCCCTCATTGCTGTGCCTCTTCTTATCCAAAGTTATGGGATTTTTATAGCAGCATATGGCTGGGCTTATCTGTGGCGCGTTCCGTTTAGTACCGCCGCGCCCGCCGCTTTGATTGGCACATCAAACTTCTTCGAGCTGGCGGTGGCGGTTGCTATCAGTCTCTTTGGGTTGAACTCCGGTGCGGCACTGGCGACAGTAGTGGGTGTCCTTGTAGAAGTACCCGTAATGCTGTCGCTGGTTGCCTTTGCCAACAAGACCAAGCGGCATTTTTCAAAAACTTAAAGCAAAGTTAAAGCCGTACATCATAAAAGCCTAAAGGCCTTGGATACTCTGGTCCCTCTCTAGTGGGCCTCTTGCCAGTTATGGCCGGTGCCACAGTCTACCACAAGGGGCACACTAAGGTTAAGGGCTGGGGCGCAGGCATTTTCCATAACCGTTTTGATCAAAGGAATAGCATCCGCATCGCGGCCTTCTGGTAGTTCAAAAACCAGTTCATCGTGCACTTGCAAGAGCATGCGTACATCGGTCAGGCCAGCATCCTTCAGGGCGCCGGGAATACGAACCATTGCCCGGCGGATAATATCAGCCGCTGTGCCTTGAATAGGGGCATTAATGGCGGCACGTTCGCCGAACCCGCGTTTCATGGGGTTTTTCTCTGATAGGGCAGTGACATGGCATTTGCGACCAAACAGAGTTTCAACATAACCGTGCTCTTTGCCAAACTCCACCGTTTTATCCATGTAGGCACGGATGCCGGGGAAGCGCTCAAAGTATGCTTCAATATAATGAGCGGCTTTTTTGCGTTCAATGCCTAACTGGCGGGCCAGCCCAAAGGCTGAAATGCCGTAAATAATGCCAAAGTTAATGGCCTTGGCTTGGCGGCGGATCATGGGGTCCATGCCTTCAATCGGCACACCAAACACTTCGGATGCTGTCATGGCATGAATATCTGTGCCTGCAGCAAAAGCTTTTTTCAAGGCCGCGATATCAGCAATGTGCGCAAGGATGCGCAGCTCGATCTGGCTATAGTCAGCAGCAAGTAAGATATTACCTGTTTCAGCCACAAAAGCCCGCCTGATTTTGCGACCTTCTTCTGTACGAATCGGAATATTCTGCAGATTCGGGTCGTTTGATGACAGCCGGCCTGTGGTGGTGGCTGCCATGTGGTAGCTTGTGTGCACGCGGCCTGTTTTAGTGTTCACCTGTGTGACAAGCGCATCTGTATAGGTGCTTTTCAGCTTCGAGAACTGACGGAACTCCATAACCTTTGCTGGAAGTTCGTGGCCATCAGCTGCAAGTTTTTCAAGTACATCTACATTGGTGGTCCATGCGCCTGTTTTGGCTGATTTTTTGCCGCCTTCAAGCCCCATGTCTTCAAACAGGATTTCGCCTAACTGCTTGGGCGAGGCCACATTGAACGGCCTGCCGGCCATGGTTTGTATTTCTTTATCAAGGCGTTCAATGCCCACGGCAAACTCGTTCGAAAGGCGCTGCAGGGTGGGTACATCAACCTTAATGCCTTCTCGCTCCATAGCAGAAAGAACCGGTGCCAAGGGCCGCTCTAATGTTTCATATACTGTTGTTACCCGTTCTGTAGCGAGTCGTGGTTTGAGCACCTTGAATAGGCGCAGGGTAATGTCAGCATCTTCTGCTGCATAATTGGTTGCTTTATCAAGGGCAACTTCGCTGAAATTGATTTGGTTTTTGCCGGTGCCCGCCACTTCCTTGAAGGAAATAGGAGTAATATCCAGATGAATGCCAGAAAGCTCGTCCATGCCGTGACCGTGAAGACCAGCATCTAGCGCATAGGACATCAGCATAGTGTCATCAATAGGTGCCAGATTGATGCCTTCGCGCGCAAAAATTGACATATCATACTTCAGGTTTTGCCCAATTTTGAGAACGGATTTGTCTTCCAACATGGGCTTGAGTGCCGCAATAACATCTGCTTTTGCCAGCTGGTTTGGCTTTTCAGATAACAGATCACCGCCGTTTGCCCCGTGACCAACCGGAATATAACAGGCTTTGCCGGGTGTAACGGAAAGGGAAATGCCCACAAGATCAGCCGCGCTTGGATCAAGGCCGGTTGTTTCTGTATCAACCGCTATTTCGCCGCTATGATAGGCAAGGTCAATCCAGACTTTTAATTCTGCCATGTCTGTTACACAGCTATACTCTTTTGCAAGGGTTTCAACCGCTTCGCTAAGGGGGTCTTTTGGTAGGTCTTGCCCCCATTTTTGCAGCACCTTAACCTTGAGTGACCTGAATTGCTGGGATTCAAAAAAGGCTATCAGCGGCTCTGGTTCTGGTGGTGTTAAAGCAAAGTCGTCAATGGGGTGCTCAACAGCAACATTTCTGTCTAGGGTTACAAGCTGGCGGCTGATCCGCGCCTGTTCTGCAAATTCGATCAGGCTTTCGCGGCGTTTATTTTGTTTTATCTCGTGCGCGCGCTCTAACAGGGTATCAAGGTCACCATATTCATTAATAAGCTGTGCGGCCGTTTTAATGCCAATGCCCGGTACACCCGGCACGTTATCAACACTATCTCCAGCGAGGGACTGAACATCAACCACATGCTCTGGCCCAACGCCGAATTTTTCAATAACACCATCACTGTAAGTACGTTTGTTTTTCATGGTATCAAACAAGTCAATACCATCTTCCAGAATTTGCATGAGGTCTTTGTCGGAACTGACAATCGTAACCTGCCAGCCTTTCTCGCGTGCACGGCAAGCATAGGTGGCGATCAGGTCGTCGGCCTCAAAGCCCTGCATTTCAATGGATGGCAGTCCAAAGGCCTTTACAGCCTCCCGGATAAGTGGGAATTGGGGGATTAGGTCTTCTGGCGCTGGTGGCCGGTTGGCTTTATAGGCCGGGTATATATCAGAGCGAAAAGTTTTGCGCGCAGTATCAAAAATAACGGCAAGGTGTGTTGGCTTGTCGTTATCGTCCAGATCCTGCAAGAGTTTCATCAGCATGTTTGAAAAGCCGAAAACCGCACCCACAGGGGTGCCGTCGGCGCGTGTCATGGGCTTGCCGCTGTACGCCATGGCATGATAGGCCCTGAAAATATAGCCTGAACCATCAATCAGGTATAGGTGATTAGTGCCGTTTTCTGCTGACATGGTGCCTCATTTCTCGCGCTATATTTTCGTGGTTAAAGGGCTATTGCTCCTGCATATCAGCTTTTGTCTGATATGCCGCCCTTCAGAATGAAGCGCTTGTCACAGTAAGGGCATTCTATCTGATCATGGTCATCCATGGTTAGATATACACGTGGGTGACCAAGCGGGCCTTCATCGCCGTCGCAGGCAATCTTACGTGTATCAACAAATATAGTTTCTGGTGCATCAGGCGTCATGGGATTATTATCTCCAGAAAGTGATCTCGGACTATTGGGAAATAACTCTATAATACAAACGCTATACACCCTACAAGCCGCAGTGTTATGTGGTAGGTAATTAAAGTAAGCGGGTTCGTTAGTAAAAAGGACAGATGCGTGACTGCTATTGAGATAAAAGGCCTGACAAAAATCTATAAAGGCAAGGGCGGCGCCCCTGATAAACATGCCATTAAAGGGATTGATCTTGAAATTCCACGTGGGTCCATGTTTGGCCTCCTTGGACCGAATGGTGCTGGAAAATCAACGACCATCAATATTTTGGCGGGGCTGGTTAACAAAACATCAGGCAGTGCAAAAATCTGGGGCTTCGATGTTGATGAAAACCCGCGCAATGCAAGGGTAAATATCGGCGTTGTACCGCAGGAACTTTTGTTTGATGCCTTTTTCACGCCGCGTGAAATGCTTGAGGTTCAGGCCGGTATGTATGGTGTGCCAAAGGCTGAACGTAGAACAGAAGAGCTTCTAAAAGCGGTGCACCTGTTTGATAAAGCCGATGCATATTCGCGTTCCCTCTCGGGTGGCATGAAGCGGCGTTTGCTGCTGGCAAAGGCACTTGTGCATAATCCGCCAGTGCTGGTGCTGGATGAGCCTACGGCTGGTGTTGATATTGAACTAAGACAGCAACTTTGGGATTATGTGCGCGAATTGCATGCACGAGGTACAACGGTTGTGCTTACCACCCATTATCTTGAAGAAGCACAAGAGCTGTGCGACACCATAGCGATTATCAACCACGGTGAAGTGGTGTGCTGCGAACCAACAGCACAGCTCTTGAAACGGATCGATGAAAAAGAAGTGATTATTCAGTTTACTGAAACGCTTTCTGCTGTACCAGCGCCGCTCATGCATTTTAATGCTGTGCTAAAAGGTGAACACCAGATCGCGGTGCAAATTAACCAAAAAGATGCCAATGTTGGGGCAGTTTTGGCAGCGGTGCAGCAAACCGGGCTAACGATTAATGACATTTCCACCAATGAAACCGACCTTGAGGATATTTTCCTTCAGCTAACCAGCAATAAAGGCAAAGCTGCATGAAACGAATATATGATGTAGTGATTGTGGGCAGTGGCGCTGCCGGGTTAACCGCTGCACTCAAGCTTGCGCCGCATATGCGTGTGGCTGTCCTTTCAAAAGGGGAGATGTCAGGCGGGTCTACCCGCTGGGCACAGGGCGGTATTGCCGCTGTTCTAGAGGCAACAGACAGCATTCAGTCTCATATTGATGACACGTTGGTTGCAGGCGCTGGTTTATGCGGTGAGGAAGCTGTCCGGTTTGTGGTTGAGCGTGGCCGTGATGCTATTAGTAGCCTTATTAATCTTGGTGTTGAGTTTGATAAAGCTTCTGGCCTTACTCATGAGGATGGCTATGATTATCACCTGACACGTGAAGGCGGCCACAGCCACAGGCGGATTATCCATGCGGCAGATGCAACGGGGCAAGCAGTACAGAAAACACTGAATGAGCGCGTCCTTAACGAGCCGCATATTGATGTGTATGAAAACCATGTAGCGATTGATGTTATCACGAACCGGCATCTTGAGAAGCCCGGTACCTATAATGATCAGGCGCATGGTGTTTATGTGCTGAATATGGATAAAAACCGGGTAGAGACTTTTTCTGCACGGGCAACCATTTTGGCTACGGGCGGTGCAGCGCGGGTCTATCTTTACAGCAGTAACCCTGATGCGAGTACGGGTGACGGTATAGCGATGGCGTGGCGCGCTGGGTGCCGTGTAACCAATATGGAGTTTAACCAGTTTCACCCCACGTGTCTTTATCACCCAGACGCAAAAACTTTCCTGATTACCGAGGCCATGCGCGGCGAGGGTGCTGTGCTGCGCGGGAAAGATGGTAACAGGTTTATGCTCGATTATGATGAGCGGGCTGAACTTGCCCCGCGCGATATTGTTGCCCGTGCGATCGATAGTGAAATGAAGCGCACTGGTGCTGAAAATATGTGGCTGGATATAACCCACAAGGATGCGGATTTTGTTATTTCGCACTTTCCAAATATATACAGGCACTGTTTGTCGCTCGGCATTGATATTACCAAAGATCAAATTCCGGTTGTGCCTGCTGCACACTATACCTGCGGTGGTGTGCACATTGGTTTGAATGCAAGAACTGATCTAGACAGGCTTTATGCCATTGGGGAATGTGCACACACTGGCCTGCACGGTGCGAACCGCATGGCGTCTAACAGCTTGCTTGAATGCCTGGTTATGGGAAATGCGGCAGCTGATGATATTATTAATCGCGATGATATGCCGTCCCCTGCAACCGTGCGTCACTGGGACGAAAGCATGGTAACCGATTCTGATGAAGAAGTGGTCGTGAGCCACAACTGGAAAGAGCTTCGGCGGTTTATGTGGGATTATGTGGGTATTGTGCGCACTGATAAAAGGTTGGCGCGGGCAAAGCGACGGGTTGATTTGCTTGCCAATGAAATTCATGAATATTACGGCAACTTCAGGGTGACGGCTGATCTACTTGAACTTCGTAACCTTGTAACTGTAGCAGACTTGATCGTGCGGTCTGCCCAGATGCGCAAAGAATCGCGCGGGCTCCATTATACAGCGGACTACCCTGACCTGCTGGATAAGCCGGTGGAAACGACGCTTATTCCATTCGGCCGGGCTATTTCAGACCAGATAGCTTAGCTTTTTAGAAATAGTTTGGTCCAAATAAAAAGGCCCTTACAGATGTAAGGGCCTTAAGGAATTCGTATGGGTCGAAAAGTCTTAGTTCAGTGACCAGTTTAGTGGCAGAACAAAAGACAGTTCAGTTTGCCCGTCTGGCAGAGATGGCAGAGGGTTCAGGCGCTCAACCAGTTTTGGGATTTCGCGATCAAGAATGTCTTCGCCAGTTTGTTCTACAACTTCATGGCTTGTGATCGAGCCGTTTGCAGCAACAGTAAGGCGGACCTTCGCTTTACCTTCAATTTCACGAGCGAGAGCAGAACGCGGGTAAGTTTGGTTTTCAACAACCTTTTTAACTACAGCCTGTTTCCAGCCATTCATGTCCATTGCATTTGCCGGTGCAGAAATAAGACCGAAAGCAACCAAGGTAGATACAGCAAGTATTAATGTGTTAATTTTCTTCAACATAATTTTCAATCCATCATTTTGATGAGGCAATAATAATAATCTGCCCGGCCTGACTAAAAACACAAGCTCCCTTGGCTGGGCTGTCGCGCACTATATATTCCAACTCATGTTAACCATTGGTAATCAATTATATAAAATTTTATATAATCTGGGTTTATTAAATTAAGCTACTGATTCTAATCAAGAAAAAATTATAATAATTTTTATATATCAGCAGAAAAGCCTTCGGAAAAAGGCTATTCCAAATGAAATCTTAACTGATGTAGCGAAGCACCACTTAGAATCATACATGCGCTAGCTTTTAATGCGATCAAGAAAATTTTTCGTGCAAAAATCACTGTTAATTTATGGCTACAGACTGCCCGGGCATAAGCCGTTCGCCGCCGCGGATAATGATTTTATCCCCTGCTACAATCCCGGATTCTAAAGATACCCAGTTGCCAACAACCGCCTGAATGGTTGCATTTACGCGGGTGGCTGTCATGGCATCGGACACTTTATATATGTAGCGCTGGCCATCTTTCAGAATAACGGCATCACGGGGGATTGCCACTGCTTCAACTGGTGTATTTTTAGGCAGGCTCACTTTTACAGGAGCACCTATGACCCATGCTTCAGGCTCGGCGGTTAGGCGTACTTCAACCATACGAGATACCATATCGCTTACAGGGACCACTGTGCGTATTGGCAACATGCGAATGGTTTGCCCGTCATCAACGGCTACCATATCGCCCGTTTTCAAATAAGGTGTTACAGAAATAGGCACTGGCATGGTTACCTCCACCTCGCTGGTATCAACCAGCCGCACAAGTTCGCTGCCCACAGTTTGATATTCACCTTTATTGGCGATACGCGCTACAACATGACCAGGGAATGGGGCTTTGATTTGTGCACGCTCTAAATCACCCACTGCTTTGTCATACATGGCTGCGGCGTTAGCGATATCTTCTTTTAAAAGATCGCGGGAAGCGGTGGCCTCTTCGAGGCGTGCTTTGGAGGCATTATCCTGTGCGGCTAGCCTCTCATAACGATTTACATCTTGTTCGCGGTATACAAGTGTGGCCTTCAAGCCATTTAAGGTTGCTTTTGCTTGCCGCTCTGCGATTAAAAGCAGGCGATCATCAATTTTGGCAATCACCTCACCGCTTTTAACGGTTGTTCCAACGGGGGCGATCCACGCAAGAGGGCCTTCTACTTCGGTCGCTATCCGGCTGTCGTTTAGGCTGATAACGGTGCCTGTGGCAACCATTGTTGCCGCCATCATACGTTTTTCTGCCACTGCGACTTCGACCTGCGCAGGGGGCTGCTGCATAGCTTGCATGGCAGATAAGGGCATGTGCCAGATGGCCAGCAAAAAGCTGGTGGCAACAACAGAGGCGGCTTTGGTTTTGCGGTATGCTATCATGGTTGATACTCTTTCAGGCTTATTCAGCAGCATTTTGGGGTATATCACGGTGCATATTTGACGAGGGCGTTATGGCGCTGTTTGGTTTTGCAGGTTTACTGCTCCCGCATAGCTGCAACAGGCTTGGCAGCATAATTAGGGTGAATATGGTAGACACACTCATGCCGCCGACAATTGCAGCAGCCATACCACGGTATATCTCACTACCTGCGCCGGGAAAAATAAGCAGCGGCAACATACCAAACAGGCTTGTAAGTGTGCTCATGAAAATGGGGCGTAGTCGCAAGCGTAGTGATTGCCTGACTGCATCCTCAAGGTTCATGCCGCGGCTTTCGGCTTTGCGTGTTTGTGCCACCAGCAGGATGGCATTATTCACCACAAGGCCAAGCAAAATGATAAAGCCAATCATGCCTAAGAGATCCAGAGGCTGAAACTTGATCATATTAACAATAGTGATTGCAAGCACGCCCCCCACGGACGCCAGCGGGATTGAAATAACGACAAGAAGCGAGTCTTTCAATGACTTGAACAGGCCAGCCATAATGAGCACAAGTAAAAGAAATGCCATCAGGAAGTTCATGCCCAGTGTGCTAATTGCCCGCGCCAAATCCTCTGCGCTGCCGGCATAATGAATCAGGCTACCTTCTGGCAGCATGGCACGCAGGTCAGGCTCTATGGTTTCCTTAAGGGTGCTCACCAGCTCTTCCAGTGACATATCTGTCGGTGGGTTAACAGAAATGCTATAGCCACGCACACGGTTGATCCGTGCAATTATGTTAGGCGTTAGGGTTGTTGATATTGTGGCCAGTTCACCGAGAGGCACACGCCCGCCGTATGGCGTTTGCAGCGGAATGTCTGCCATTTGTTCTGGCGTTTCAAAACGCTCAGATTTCAGGTAAATATCAAGCCGTTTCTGGCCGTCAAAATATTCGCCAAGCCACGCCCCTTGGCCTAGCTCCATAACCACAGCAGCAAGGTCTTGCCGGGTCCAGCCTACTTCTGCCAAGCGTACATCATTTGGTTCAAACCTCAGTTCGCTTGCTTCTGTAAAGGGGTCAGGCTGCGGGTTAGCGCTTGAGCCTGGAATTTTGCTCATGATTAAGCCCATCGCAGCTTTTGCTGCCTGTTTTACAGCGCTCAGGTCTGTCGATGTAATCTGCATTTCAACACTGTTGGTGTCGTCAAACCCGCCAAACAGACTGCGACGGAAAGTAAACCCAAACATATCTGGAATGCCGGAGATAATCTCTGTTTGCGTAATGCTTTGCAATTGGTCGAGGTCTGCTTCATTTGCACTATTGATAGCAAGCCAGCCGCCAACCGCACCGGGGAAGGAAAAGAAAAAATAGTCACTTATTTTTGGTTCTTTTTCACCCTTCAGATAAGGCTGCAGACGACTATCAATAACCTTGGCAATTTCTGTGTCAGCGGTTTCTATATTATTTCCGGGTGGGAAAAACAAAAAGCTGTCAATTGTGTCGCGTTTTACCGGCGGCAAATAGTTACTTTGCGGCCATAAAAGCCATGTAACAAAAAGCGAAACGGTAATTAGCCCCCCAACCCATGTAAGGCGCTTTACGGTTGTATTGGTGAGCAGCATAAGAAAATCAGCAAGTTTTTCCCATATAGTAATGCCTTGCGGTGCTGCAGGCAGGTTACGCATCCAATATAAAGCCGTGGTTGGCAAAATGGTAACGGCAACAACAAGAGAAACACAAACGCCTATGGCAATGGTGAGCGCCAGATCGGCAAACATCTGGCCTTCGGCATCTTTTAAAAACATAATGGGGATAAAGATGGCAACTGTTGTGGCGGTGGAAGCAAGAAGCGCCCCCCAAACCTGAGATGCACCATTATCGCTCGATTCCATAGGGTCGTCACCGCGTTCCCTGAGGCGGACAATATTTTCCAGCACAACAATAGCCGCATCGAGCACCATACCACTTGCAAAAGCAAGGCCGGCAAGGGAAATAACATTCAATGACCGGCCTGTAAGTGACAGGATAACAAAGGTGGCAAGTAGCGAAACGGGGATAGCAAGTGCGATAAGCATGGTGGCGCGCCATTGCCGCAGGAATAACCACAGCACACCGATCGCCAGCAGCATACCGATAACCATGTTGCTGCCAAGCAGGTTAATCGAGCGGTTAATATAAACGGCGGGATCAAATGAATATTGTGCTTTTAGGCCGCGTTGAGCAAAAGGCCCGGCATTCAGGGCTTCCATTTTGGCTTTCACGCCGTCTAGCGCCTCAAGAACGTTGGCATCGTTGGATTTGGCAATACTCATGCGAAAGCTGGGGTTGCCGTTTTGGTATATAAAGCCGTCGGCCCGGCCCGGCCCCACCTCTACACGGGCAACATCACCCAGTTTAATCGGGGTGCCGTCTCGCCATTCAAGGATTAGCCCTTCCAGTTCATCAGCATCATACCGGCCTTCAAGGCGAACGGTGTATTGGCGGCGCCCCACATCAACAAAGCCGCTTGATATATCAGCCGAGTTACCAACCCGCGCTGGAACTTTGGCAATATCTATACCCAGTTCTGCAGCTCGGTATGGGTCAAAAATTATCTGTAGCTGGTCACCGCCATTCCCATTTTTACTGTCAAACTCAATGCGGGCTACGCCGTAAAGCGACTGCAGTTCAGGCAAGATAATATCTTCAAGATAGCGCTGGTTTTCACCGTAACTCTCTTCATGCCCCGGGAGCAGTTGAATATAATAATCAATCAGTGTATCGTTTGCATCGCCCCATTCACCCATAACAATTTGCGGTTTATCAGCGCTTGAGGGCAATGGCCGCAGGCGGTTAAGCCTACTGATCACCTCAATAAGCGCGGTTGTCATGTTGGTTTCAATAGAAAACTCAAGCGGCATGTAGCTGACATTCGCCATATTGAAAGACATCATGTCTGTCATGCCGGGGGTGCCTTGCAGCACTTCCTCCACCCGTACGGTGATTTCTGATTCCATTTCTGCGGGTGATGCACCGGGCCATGAGTTTATAATTGTGATGACCGGCTTTTGAATGGGCGGTAAAAGCTGGGCTGGCATGTTGATCATGGAAATGATGCCAAGCAACAGGACAAGAGCCGTTATAATGATAACGGCGGCAGGATTATTGAGGCTTTGTCGTGTCAGGCGCATGGGTGTCTCTTTTAAACCAGCTATTAGTAAGTGTTCGGTACAATGGGGGTTGTAGCAGGAATGTTGAAGAAAAATATAATTGTTAACAAATTAAATGAACCACAACTCCACAGAATAGTAGCGTGATGTCTTTTTACGGAAACAGCCCGTTTTTTCAAACCCTTTATTGAGGCTCTACACTAAATATACGATGGGAAGTGTTTTACATAGCCTTGTGGAGGGGGTAAAATACATAGGTCTCGCTTCAGGTATGAGTGTTGTTTATAATACGAAGGTTCTGTAAGCATAGCTTTTACATGTGGAAGCTATCGGCATTGAACAATAATGATTAATCTTGCGCACTTACTTTATCGTTGCGCGGGAAATGGTTTGTGGGTATGGTCGCGCCCGCTAAAGAAAGTGAACCAGTCTTTATATCACTTTCACATATTTTGGTACGCACCCGTAGCTCAGCTGGATAGAGCGCTGCCCTCCGAAGGCAGAGGCCACAGGTTCGAATCCTGTCGGGTGCACCATTTTTGTCCATTAAAATCAATGAGTAGCTGGCGAACTGCGCCGCATTTGTGCTCTAAATTGTGAGTGTGTGTCCAAAACGTGCCCACTTTGTGCCCATAAGGCTCCAAGGAAATCAAGTAAAAGCCTTAGTCATCAATGACTTCTAGTAGATCTGATAAGGTGCACTCAAGGTATCGGCATAGTGTTTCGATGACCTCTAGCTCAATTCGTTCAGCGGTTTCATGATAGAGACGCGTGATAGTGCCTCTATTAATCCCTGTATCACGAGCTACATCAGATATCTTTAATTTTCGTTCTCCCATTAAGCGGGACAGGTTAATTTTAATCATAATAGACTAAATTAATCTCTAGAAGATCATTTTGTACTTGATTTTGAACAAAATATGTCAATAATGACCTTCTGAAGATCACTTTGCTCCGTGCATGGTTACTTTTCCAGCGTAGAACATGCCATCAAGTGAAGATGATTGATACAAAAACTTGAAGGAGTTTTATTGATGGGAAGCATCACAGAAAGAAATGGCATATTGCAGTATAATTTTCGCTACCTGGGGCAGCGATTCCGTGAATCTGCTCATATGACTGCGACAGACAAGAATCGTAGTCTGTGTGCAAAAAGAGTTCAGAAAATTGAAAAGGATATTTTAGCTGGTTTATTTGATTATGAAACTTGCTTTCCAGGTGGCTCTCAAATGGCGCGTTTTAACAGCACGAATAATATCGCTTTTTCCCCTCAGTCTTTGCAAATGTGTTTTAGCGACTTTACCGAGATTTGGTTTATGGAGAAGCAGGTTGAGTGGCGTGTGAGTTACCGTGACACGGTGCGGATCAGTCTTGATAAATATATTTTGCCCCATTTCGGGGGTAAGGCTCTGACAGACGTTGCTAAGCCGGATATTCTCGAATTTCGCCTGTATCTTAGTAAGCAGCCTGGCAAAGGGGGTAATGTGACTATGTCACCGTCTCGTATCAATCATATTATGACGCCGCTCAGGATGATTTTAAATGAGGCGGCTGACCGCTATGGCTTTATGAGCCCATGGCAACATATCAAATCCTTGAAGGAAGGGCGCACTCAGGTTCAACCGTTTTCCCTTGGTGAAGTGAAAAAGCTTATTCGGTCTGTGAGGGCAGATTATAAACCCTACCTGACTACTCGATTTTTCACGGGCATGCGCACCAGCGAGATTGATGGCCTTAAATGGAAATATGTGGATTTTGATCGCCGCCAGATACTGGTGCGGGAAGCCTGGGTTCAGGGGCGGCAGGTGCCTACTAAAACAGACGGTTCCGTGCGGGATATTGAAATGGCTTCTCTGGTCTATGAGGCTTTAAAGGCCCAGAAAACACGAACCGGTGGTCGGGGTGATTATGTTTTCTGTTCGCCAAGTTCTAACAAGCCTATTGCCAACCGTAATTTTGTAAGAAGAATTTGGTACCCTCTTCTAGAGCGCCAAAAGCTAGAACCAAGACGCCCTTACCAAACCCGCCATACTGCCGCCACCTTATGGTTGGCGTCAGGGGAAAGCCCCGAGTGGATCGCCCGGCAAATGGGTCATACAACAACCGAGATGTTGTTCAGGGTATACTCACGCTATGTGCCGAACCTGACACGTCAGGATGGGTCTGCTTTTGAGCGTCTGTTGTCTTCCCGGTTTAAAACGCCACTTCAGGCAGATAGTCAGATAACAGAAGGCTGTTATGTATAAACCTATGCGGATACGCAGTGACGCCAACCCACCAACCAATATGCCGCTGCCTGATATGGGAAGTGTGCCAAAAACAAACATTGAGATAAGGTTGAGTGCGGAAAAGAAAGATGCCGATTACGCAGTGATGTTTGTTGCTGGGACGCAAGGCAGAATAGTGGAATCAAGTGAGGAACTAACAGACAATATTGGTGGGTACGAGCTATTCTTGAAGGCATTGATTTCTGATGCACATGAAGCGTATTTGGAGGTGGATCGCCTAGGAGTCTATGACTGTATATGGGTGAGAAAACTGAACACTACAGAGGTATTGCTTCAGATATATGAGTTGGGTTACGGCGAATCTGGCAGAGAAGACGATGAGTTCCCGTCTCTTATGTATGTGGAGGCTGTTGTGGGTTATAGGAAGTTGGTATGGGAACTTTATACATCCTTCATTACCTTACCGAAGGTTGCTAAGTCTTTTGTGCAAAATATCCTGCCATCCCCGATCTGTTTCCCAGAGGTGGAGAAATGGTTGGGCATGGAACATGAGGCCGACTGGCACCGGTATCCGGATGATATATACGGCGATGAGCCGATGGGCACACCTTGGGCACGCTGACTGGAGGCTAGGTGTCTTGCAAAGCGCAGTCAGGGAGAATTGGATATATTGGTAGTGTATCGGGTATAATCGGGTAGACCTTTAAGGCTCGAATGACCTGCCCCCATTAGGTAGTCCAATCGTTAAGTTAGATTTTGACTCCATTTGCCGTCCTGCTGTGGCGGCTGGAGCGTAGCGTAAAGGCCCCTCTGCGGCTTCTTTGAGAATGAGCTTGTCCAGCGTTAGTTCCGCGACAGCCTTCTTAAGCCGGACATTTTCTTTCTCCAGATCTTTAAGGCGGCGGGCCTGATCCATCTTCATACCACCATATTCACTACGCCAGCGATAGTAGGTTTGTTCTGCAACACCAAGCTGGCGTGCTGCTTCGCCTATGGTCTTGCCCTGACTGATCAGAACCTCGGCTTCACGCAGCTTGTTGATGATCTGTTCCGCTGTATAGCGTCGTTGTTTACCCATTCGATTTCTCCTTATTCGTGGGTGGAATAAGTCAAAATCCAAACTCAAACAATGGACCACTTTAACGGGGCTGGGTCACCCTTTGAATACCAGAAACTTAACATCCATCTGAATGTGGTGGCCCGACACCCGTTTCTGATATCGTTTGGTATGGACCTTCCTGTGCCCCACATTGTTCGGTAATCGATTGACACCGTGTCGCTTTAGCACACGAGATATGGTTGCATCCGAGACTTTTAGCTGATGATAGCGCGCCATATACCACATGATCCTCATGGGGCCGAGATGATACTTTTTGTGGAGATAAAGGATTTTCTCAACGATTTCATCGGGTGTCTTGTTGGGGTGAGAGTTCGGAAGTGGCTTCCGGTTGATCAGCGCCTTTTCCCCTTGTTCCAGATACCGCTTTCTCCAGCGATAATATGTTGATTTTGGTATCCCAAAATAGCGATATGCCTTTGCGGCGATACCTAAATCTTGAGCCCGTTCTATGACACGGAGCTTGCGGCGTATTTCTTTTTCCTCTGCATTCATGATCCATCCTCCATGCAAATCAATTTACACGAAGTGTCCCACGAGCTCCTACATTCCTACAGTCTCGGTATTATAAGGCCTCTGGGCCGGCTATGTCGATGTGTATGAATGCGGCATCATGGATACAAATTGACCTTGGTGAAAGACGCGCCATAGATGTACTGGCCCTCCACCTGTCACAAGATAAGGGGGTACTGAAGAACAGTAACTTAGCTAAGGTTTGTATTGAGTGTTGCGATAAGCCAGATTTTTATAATGCAAAAACACTTACAGATAGGCAGATCTCAGATTACATGGATAAGGAGAAGTTTGTCGCAAAGTTTTCAGAAGTGCAGGGAAGATACTTACGACTAGCAATTTCGCATCCTGAGGGCCAATCTTTCCTGCATACTCCAATATTGACCGGGGTTGCTGTTGTCATGAACGGTTTATCTTCTCCGCTCAGCATGTCAAGAAACGTCATACGGTAGACGTCGCAAGTTTTGATGCTGATAAACAAGGAGTCCTGGGGTATTTGGACGAGGGAGTTCCTGCTTTGAATGGTAATGCCCGCCCGGGAATACATATAGCGCTCAATAAGGACAAGCTTCCCCATGTTCCCATTGTCCCTATTCATGCCGGAGCTGGCGGAGACCTGATCTGGATTGAGTTTCTCAGGGGCGCGCGCGGGATTATTGTTTCTGCATTGGGGCGGGTAATGTCGGCATTGAAATGTATCGCGCGATCAGGCATGTCATAGATAATGATGTAATCGTTATCGTATGCAGTAGGGTCAGCCAGGGCCCGACGGTGCTTCTTTATAGTTATGAAGGGGTGGCAGGAGGCTAATGGAATTGGGAATGGTTTTTGCCGGGGAATTGCCGCCGTACAAGGCTAGAATTCTTCTGATCCTCGCACTGCAAGCGGAGATACATCTGGATGAGGTTGCCGGGATTTTTGAGGGGTTACATACGATACTCTGAAGTATGCGCAAACGTCAGCTACTGAAGCAAAATTGAAATAAGTATTGCGCTGCCGTAGCCCAGCCCCTGTGAACAGACTCCGGACCGGAATTAAGGCCCGGTTCAGGCCGGGGGGACTGACATACAGAACAGCTCGAGACAGGTGCAGGGCTTATGACGTTCTGCAGTAAATAGGCCGCTATTATTCAGGATGAAACTATTATGTTGAAAATGATAAAACTCTGCATATAGTATTCCTTATGAAGGAAGAGTTTTCAAAATTTGACCTAAAGATACTCGGCGAGATGCAAAAAGATTGCTCTCTCTCGAGTATTGAGCTTTCGGAAAAAGTGGGTCTCTCGCAGTCCCCTTGTTGGCGGCGGCTGCAACGGCTCAAGGAAGAGGGGTACATCAAGAAGCAGGTCGCTCTTCTTGATAAAAGCAAGTTTTCTTCCACTGTTATTATTTATGCCTATCTGAAAATGACTTCACTCACAGATGAAGAGCGCTCCTTTTTTCTTCTGCGGATTGAGGCTATCTCTGAAATTCTGGAGTGTCACACCGTCTTTGGTGAGATGGATATTATGGTCAAAGTCATGGCTTATTCCATGGACTGGTATCAGAATTTCATCTTCTCAACGCTTTTGAAATTACCGGGCGTGAAAGACGTGCAGTCCACCGTGACTCTTGCTGAACTTAAAAATACGACGGAAATACCCCTGAAAGGGTTACAGCCAGTCCCGCTGCATAAATAATCGCTAAATTCGACCAATCGGGAATGATTATGTTCTCGTGGGGCAAACGGTCACATAGATCACATAGTATATTTTCCTGATTCCTTTATTTTTGGGGTGTGGTAACCGCCTGCAAACTGACTGTAAAGGACCTCATATGCCGTTCCAAAGATCTGGAAGCAATGTCATTGCTGTGTACGATGAAGCGAGATACATGGGAGAGAATGAATGAGCAACTTTGCAGTTTATTACCTCGATGATGTTGAAAAATGGCTGGATTACCCCGGCTGTATCGGGGCGATGCGTTTGGCTATGGCCGAGTTCACAGGAGGTGGGCGTGAACAGCCCCTTCGCGAAGTGCAGCAGGTCAGGACCGAACTTGAAATGTTTGCCCAGATGCCGGGCATTGCGGGGGAGAAAATCGGCTTCGGCGCCAAGGTGATCAGTGTCTATTACCTGACGGACAATCTCAGGCGCTCAGCGCATCGTGGTGTTGTGGTGCTCTTTGATACCAATAGCGGTGAGGTTCTTGCTGTGGCAGATGCCCATGAGGTTACCAAAGTCCGGACGGCTTGCGCGTCTGCAATGGCGACAGATATGCTGGCGCGGAAAGACAGTGAGGTCCTGTCAATTTTCGGCACCGGTACTCAGGCGGAATCGCATATTAAAGCCCTTCTGGAGGTGCGCCCTTTCAGAAAAGTCATCATTTGGGGCCGGCCTCCTGGGGCTGGTGCAACCTTTGCGGAGCGGATGAGTGCCGAAGGCGTGCGCGTAGACTATGTAGCAAGCGCTGAAGAAGCTGCCGGCCAGTCCGATGTTATCTGTACAGTTACGGGTTCCAGAACCCCGGTTGTTGTCAGGGATTGGGTAAAGCCCGGCACCCACATCAATGCTGTCGGCTCCAGTGTTAAAGGTCCTGTTGAGGTGGATAATGCCCTGATGCGGGACAGTGTGTATGTCGCGGATAGTTGTCGCTCTGTGCGGGCCGCTGGGGCTGAGTTTATTGCGGCAATTGAGGCAGGTGTCATTGACGATTCTCACATGGTGGGCGAGATCGGTGATGTTCTTCTCGGCCGTATTCCGGGCCGCGAAAATGATGAGCAAATCACTTTCTATAAATCGCTTGGGCATGTGTTTCAGGATCTTGCATCGGTTGCTTACATCTACAAACGCGCGACAGCATAAAGAGGTAGTATAGTGTCTTTGAAAAAAAAACTCCTTCTTCCGGTTTTTCTTTGGGCTTTCGGTTTTGGTGCGCTGCAAGCTGCTACACCTGAAACGCTGGTGATTATCAGCAACGGCGAAAAAATAGGGATTCTCACGGGGGTGACAGATGGCCAGAGAGTTGAGGTCGACTATTATGTGGATGACAACGGCCGTGGTCCCAAACATCATGAAAGCATCTTGCTGGGTGAAGGAGATATTCCGGTAAGCTGGTCCGTTGCGGGAACGTCCCTCATGGGCGCGAATGTATCGGAAAGCTACAACTGGCAGGGTGGTGTGGCCACATGGTCCAGCCAGGCTGACGAAGGTCGGTTAAAGCTGGAGGCCCCAAAACTGTATGTGGTGAATGATGGCAGTTCGTGGGCGCTGGGTGTCTATGCGCGCGCGCTGTTGAAGACCAAAGAGCGCCGGCTGGCGGTACTCCCGGGCGGTGAACTTAGCCTCACCAGGATCCGAGATATGGAACTGGGTGAAGGTAAAGCCGAAACCAGGGTCACCGTATACCGGCTGGCAGGCATTGACCTGACAGCTGCTTATATCATGCTCGATGAAAAGGAGCGGCTCTTTGCTAGCTTCTCGCCTGATTCCGTGCTTATCCGTGAAGGCTATGAAGCCGAGGCAGACAAGCTTCTCTTGCTTGGCAGTGAGCTGAGCGCGGAGCTGGCCGAAGAGCGCCAAAAAGCGCTCGCCTATAATTTCGATGTCCCTGTCCGTATTCGCAATGTGCATGTTTTTGACCCTGAAAGCGGCAAACTTGGTCCTTTGTCAACCGTAGTCGTTATGCGTCATCGCATTACTGCTGTAATCCCGGTTGGTGAAGATGCGCCCGGGCCAGAGGATCAGGTGATCATTGACGGCGAAGGTGGGACCCTTGTCCCGGGGCTGCACGACATGCATTCCCATACCAGCCGTTCCTCTGGCTTATACTATCTGGCGGCGGGGGTAACCTCTGTCCGTGATCAAGGTAATAACAACGCATTCCTGCTTGACCTGCTGCGGCGCCTTGAGGCGGGCGAAAGTGCCGGGCCGCGTATTACCTATAATGGTTTCCTTGAAGGTCGCAGTCCTTATTCGGCAAGTCATGGCATTATAGCAGAGACAATTGAAGAGGCCATTGAGGCCGTTAGTTGGTATGCGGATCGAGGTTACTGGCAAATTAAAATTTACAATTCCATGAACCCGGACTGGGTCGCGACAATTGCACGGGCGGCCAAAAAGCGGGGAATGGGTCTCACGGGGCATGTGCCTGCCTTCGGCACACCGGACCGGACGATTATTGATGGTTATGAAGACATCGCACATATCAACCAGCTGATGCTGGGGTGGCTTCTGGAGCCGGGAGAAGACACCCGCACGCCGCTCCGTCTGAGGGCGATGGCCCGCGGCGCCTACCTTGATCTGGATACGCCGAAGGTACATAAGACGATTGATTTGATGAAAGAGCGTAATATTGCTCTTGATACGACGGCGGTAATTCTGGAGCGCCTGATGCTGAGCCGTGCGGGCACAGTGGCGGATGGTGACAAACCGTATCTTGATCATATGCCGATTGGTTATCAGCGCTATCGCAAACGTACATTTGTACCGCTCAAGTCTGCGCAAGATGATGAAGAATATCAAAAAGGCTTCCAGAAAATACTCGAAACCATCAAGCTGTTGCATGACAATAACATTCGCCTCTTGCCCGGCACGGATGACGGCACCGGCTTTACTGTACTCCGCGAACTTGAGCTATACACAATGGCAGGTCTGTCGCCGGCTGAATCCCTGCGTTCAGCGACAATAGGCTGCGCGGAATATCTGGGCACGGATGCTGATCTAGGTACCATTGAACGCGGCAAACTGGCAGACTTTTTTCTTATACCCGGCGACCCGACCAAAGATATCAGTGAAATCCGGAAAGCCCGTATGGTAATGCGGGGCGGCACCATATATTTTCCAAGTGAAATTTATGATGCCCTCAGTATCACACCGTTTTCCACAAAACCGGCTATCACTGTGCCGGGGCTGGCTGAATGAGCGCGCCGGGAACAAGGGACCAATTAAGGACCGGTGTCGGCCTTCTGGGGGTTGTGACCTTCGGGGCAGGTACGGCGATTGGTGTGTCAATTTTTACGGTGCTCGCGCCGGCGGCCCAGGTCGCGGGGTCGGGGCTGTTGATTTCAGCCGTTCTTGCCGCGACGCCGATGGTGTTCTTTGCAGTTGCTTATGCCTTTCTGGCCTCGGCACTCCCAAAATCCGGCGCGTCTTATGAATGGCCCAGAACCTTTATTCATCCGCAGGTTGGTTTCCTAGTTTCCTGGCTTCGCATTCTCAGCAACATTGGTGCCCTCACGGTACTGACAACGGTGCTTTTGAGTTATCTCAATATGGCGATCAGCTTGCCGGTCAAGCCGACAATTTTTATTATTCTAGTGGCGGTGTTCGGCCTGAATTATGTCGGCGTGCATCTGGCTGCCAAAGTTCAGACTGTTTTGATGCTGACCCTCCTTGCGGTGCTTGGCTTTTTCGTAATCACGGGTTTGCCGGTTACGTCTCATGACCTGGTAGGGCCTCTCCTTGCCAAGGGGTGGCCTGCTATATTTGCGGCGGTTCCCCTGATGATCAGCCTATTTCTCGGCATTGAGGCTGCTGTTGAAATCGGCGAAGAAGTGCGGGATCCCAAGAAAACAATCCCGCGCGGTATCACGCTTGCCATCATTCTGACAGCAGCAGTTTATCTGCTGGTTGCGGGCACAGCCCTTGCGCTTCTCGGGCCAGAGAAGCTGGCTGCGAGTGCGGCACCGCTTCTTGAGGCCGCTGAGATACCACTTGGGAAATGGGCGACCTTCCTTATTCTGGGGGCCGCCTCGGTCTCCATCTTCAAGTCTCTGAATGTTCTTGCGCTGACTTTTTCACGGGCGCTGTTTGCCATGGGCAGAAGCGGTGCGCTTCCGAGATTTCTTGGCCGGATTCATCCTCGTTACGGTACGCCGCATGTGGCGGTTGTCGCCGGTTTTGTTAGTGCCGCGCCGGGATTGTTCATGCCGGACAGCCTTGTCTTCCTGCTGCTCGCTGTGAACATCCCGACAATGCTCAAATATATGGCCTGCTCTTTCTGTGCGGTGAAGGTCGTGCAGAACCATCCTGACATTACGGCGCAAGCAGGTTTAAAACTTGGCAAAAAGACTGTGACCTTTGTGGGCTATGGCGGTGTTTTGCTCGCGGCTGGCATTATTATTGCCGGCCTGGGCGCGGACTGGAGGCCCTATGCCCTGGTCCTCTGCTGGCTGCTGGCCGGAATTTTATATTGGATAATTTGGGGCGCCAAATCATCCGGACAGCTTTCAGATGAGACTGAAGACCTGGTGTAATAAGCGCCGTGACAGGTCTGTGAATTTTAAAAGGAAACAATATGGGTTTGAAAAGTCCAATGCCAGCCGCAGGGGCCAGCCGGGAGTGTTATTCTCAGTGGTTGCGCGCCATGATGAAGCGCAGCGAGGAAAAAGGCGGCGATGTGAAATACCTGTTCAGCAGTTCTGTTGAAGAGCCTGCGGAACTGCTTTACAAGATCATTGCGGAAGCATTTTCCGGTGAAGTCACAGACCGTTATGTCAGCACTTTTGTGCAGCATGGTAACCCTTATTTTCTTGAACAAATTGCTGAGCGCTATGGCGTCAAGACTGACAATGTTCTCAGTACCACTGGCGCAATATCGGCTCTTTCCCTGCTTTGTCGCACGTTTTTATTGGCTGGAGATCATGTGCTTGTGGAAAATCCCGGCTTTGATCTTTTTTGCGACATTGCAACGGACCAGAAAGCTGTCGTTGATTTCTTTGACCGTGAAGGGGGGCCGTTCACAATTGACCCTGGGAAGCTGGAAAGCAAAATCCGCAGCGATACGAAGTTTGTGATCCTCTCGAACCTTCATAATCCTTCAGGGATGATGCTGGACAAGGCGGTGCTGGAGCAATTGGCGGGCATTGCGGAAAAGCATAAACTCATGTTCATTTTTGACGAGGTTTATGCCGGCTATGCCGGTGCGGACAAGTGGCCAGGGCCTGCATGCTGGTTCTCGCCATATTTTATCAGTGTTGGCAGCCTGACAAAAATATACGGCCTCAGCGGTTTGAAGTGTGGCTGGATTGTTGCAAACGAAGAGATTGTCGGCGCTGTTCGCGCTTATAGCTTGCAGTTTGAATTTGGTGTCTCAAAGCTTACTCATGCGGTTGGGGCCTTGCTTCTGGAGCAGCAGGATACATTCGATGATTTCTGGCAAAGCGCTCTTGCCAGATCGCGTCCGGTTCTTGAGCGGCACTATGCCGCCCTTCTGGAAGAGGGCCTGGTTAGCGGCGAACTGCCGGAGTTTGGCTGTATTCTTTTCCCGAAACTTACGGGTATTTCAGGCACGCTGGCTTTCGGTGAATGGTTATTTGAAAAACATCATATAGTAGTTGTTCCGGGTGAGCTATTCGGTTTAGCCGGACATGTGAGAATCGGATGGGCGTTGCCCCCCGAAGAGCTTGACAGTGTCTTTATCCGACTGAGAATGGCATTGAGAGAATATCGCAGAGAAGAGTTGGGCGCCCGTTAAATTATAATTTTCAGGACGATAAAATTTGTACTCTGTCTCTCTCATATTCAAAGACAATAGCTTCAGGAAACTGCCCTTAACGAAATACTATGCCTGTCTTGACGATTAAATGGGCATAAATATGTCTAGTTTTCTCACCTATTGCCCAAATTAGGAAAATATATCCGGAGTTGTTGTCGTAATATTCATGAGGTGCAGCGTTGGCCTGTCTGATGCTTCGCTGCAGTTTTAATCGCATTCCGGAGAAAAGAATGACATCACGTACCATGAAAACAATTTGTTCTGTTCCGGCTAACCGGAAAGACAAACAGTATAAGCAATCGAGGCCTTTGACATGGCTTTTCAAATTTGCAGGCATGGCACTTGTGGTATCGGGAGTGTTGGGCGGAGTATTTGCCCGGGATCATTCTGTTTCAGCAGAAAATGAAGCTGCAGAGTTAATGTCAGATGTAAGGGATGCCAAATCTTACTGGCAAGAACTGTACAAACTGGATGTGTCCCATTTTTCTGAAATAGTGAAGGAAAATTATATATATGCTGTTTATACGGCTGACGAAAACTGGAACAGTCTCTATAGGTCTGCGGTCGACCAGGCATATCTTGATGCCTCACTGGTTAAAGATTTAAACTCTTATCAGGCAGTGATGCGACGCTTGATCGCACAATTCGAAGACGCACACCTCAGTGTTACATTTCTGGCCCATTCCAATAGTGCGCGCTGGCCTGGTTTTTTGGTTCGTTATCAAGGCGGGCGCTACATTGTTGTTAAGTCTTCCCGGACAGATATCCCGGAAGGCTCTGAAATCGTATCCTGTGATAATCGAAGCATTAATGACTGGGTTGATCAATTGGCCCGCTTCTGGGGTGGTCCGCAAGGATTGGATACCACAAGAGCGCATATTGGCCCTGAGGTGTTTATTGACAGGGACAGCCCTTTTTATGAGCGCCCGAAGGTCTGCAAAACGGGCGACAGTGTTGTCGAACTGCACTGGCGGGATGTTGTAGTTACCAAAAAAGGTAAGTTTCCCACTGACCTGGATGAGCTTGAGGCCCAGTATCCCCATTATTCCGATCATCATACTGGACTTTCCAGTTTCGGTGAAAATGGGGCTTGGGTACGAATGGCGCGGATGTATGTTGAGAATGAGGACCAGGCTGAGGCCTGGCATAAGATCATTGATGCTGCATCCGGGCTGCGTGATAAAGATTTTGTTGTAATTGATGTACGCGGAAACTCCGGGGGAACCTACAACTGGTTTATGGCGTTTCTGCGCTCTTTTTATGGCGATGATTATATCGATTATTATGCGCGGGCACGCCTCGTGATCGAGAATGTTCTGCTCGCCCCTGAAGGGGCCAAAGGGTCAGGTATGGAGGCTCCTCCTGAGACGAGCAATATCAAGATGCCGGTAGATCCTCCGATGGCCGATATCATGGAAAAGCCGACAGTGGAAACATTGGAAACCGGCGCCCGCTTGATCCGTTTGCGTAAGCCTATCGATAGCATGCCGCCGTTGCCGGATGAAAAACCCATAAGCCCTGTGAGCGCGAGAGTATACGTTCTCACCGACTACGGCTGTGCCAGTGCGTGCCTTTCATTCCTGGATGAAATTATGCGAATTCCCGGTGTTATCCAGATTGGGGGCGAGAGTCATATCGACAGGAGGTCAGCAGGCTGGCCAAGCAAGTATCACCTTGCCAGTGGGCTTGCCTATGTGAATATGGGCCGTCTGGTGCGTGTTGGGCGAGCAAGAGGAGAGAATGCAGTATGGCGGCCCCATTACCGTTTTTCCGGAAATCTGGGGGATACGGAGGCTGTAAAAAAATGGATTCTTACCGAAGTCATTCCTGATGACTTTCATAGAGAACGGCCTGAGGTTCATAACCAGCCAGTGACCTCCAAATTGAACAAAGGAGAATAGGTTCATGAAGTCACTGGTTAAGATTGTTTGTCTTCTTATCTCATCTGTTTATATGGCTGAGACTGGTCTGGCGGATGCCTTGTCTCCTCATGCTGATAAAGTCATTAGTTCCCGTCATGATGTTCGGATCCCTGAAATTGGAAGGGTAAAGTATCGTGCTGATGCGGGAACGCTTCCAATTCTGGATAATGATACTGGGCGCCGGGAAGGCACGATATTTTATGTTGCGTATATCAAAGAGCGCCCAAAGAATGGTGTTCCGAGGCCTGTTACGTTCTTATGGAATGGTGGTCCGGGCTCAAATTCCTCGCAATTACATTTTCTCGGGTTTGGCCCCAAGCGTCCGGATTTGCCCTCGACTTACCCTGAATATGGCGGGAACACGGAAGCCCCTGTGGTGGATAACCAGGAGACATGGCTTGCACATAGCGATTTAGTGTTTCTCGACCCCATAGGGACGGGTTTTAGCCGTGCTGTGACGGAAGATTTTCTCGAGAAGGTTTTAAATGTAAATGGTGATGCCGAAGTTATTTCCGAAGCCATCAGAGTGTTTCTGAACCGTTATAATCGCTGGAACTCCCCTCTTTTTATCGGGGGCGAAAGTTATGGGACAACCCGTGCGGAGTATGTGGCCAGGATGTTAGAGCAAAGACGTACGCATGTTGATGGGGTTTTATTGATTTCCGGGGGATATAATGGAGGCCAGCAAACGTCTGAAGGCCTCCGGGAGAGTTTGAAAATTACAGAATTTACGACCACTGCCTACTATCATGGCGTGTTGCCGGCTGAATTGCAGAATAAAAGTCTTGGAGATGTATTGGCAGAAGCAGAGGCATGGATACGTTCAGAGTATGCTTCCGCCATTGACGCTCCTGGTGCCCTTTCAGAAGACGGGCTTAATTCCATTAAAGAAAAAATAGCCTATTATACTGCAATTCCCGTTAAATATATTGGTGACAGCTTGAAAGTCTCCTCGGCAATGTTTGCTGATCATTTGCTTGAATCAAGGGGGCTGGAGCTTGGGCGATATGATGGCAGGATGACAACATCATCCAGGGCTGAAGGCACAATCTGGCTCCCCGGTATAGACCCAAGCCTTGCCATTCAAGCTGACCTCATGCATGGGACTTCCCGTGTTTTTAATGGATATATTCGCTATACACTGGGCTTTGAAAGTGACCTTTTGTATCAGGGGCCCTTCGGCGGGGCCTTCCATCCTGAAGTTATTCAAAAAGATCCCAAAACGACTTTGCCCGAAGACTGGATGGCGGTACGCTTTGACCTTGCCGGCATGCGTATTCCCTCAGGTGAGGAGCCTCCTCTGGTCACAGCAATGAGACTTAATAAATCTCTGAGAGTCTTGAACATGAAGGGTATGTATGACGGGTCATGCGCATTATTAGATGATGCTGTTGCGCGTACGCCTGAGGATTTGAAAAACAGGGTTTCCAATGTTTGTCTCCCTGCCGGTCATATGTTTTACACGGACACGGTTGCTCGTCAGCAATCCTTTGAGGCATTTGGACGGTTTGTAAGCAACAGGCCAGATTAAGTATTATGCAGTTATCATAAGAAAGGAGCTGTTTGTGGCAATTTCTAGGAGAATGTTTTTATATTCCGGAAGCATAGCGGGCAGCCTTTTGTCAGCCTTGGTGAGTACGAGTGGTGGCAGGGCATCAGAGGAGTGCTCAAAACAGGAAGGCAAATGGGAAAGCGTTACTAACAAGGAAGATGATCGAACCAGGTATGAATTTGCCCGGTCTTTCGTAAAAGACGGCCCCAGAAAGTGCCAGCGCGAGATAGAAATCTCCGGTCGGCGCCTTTCCTATGAAGTTAGCGTTGGAGCCATCGTCATAGCCGATTCATGTGGTAAAGAGCTCGGCATCTTTGTCTATACCTCCTACACTAAAAATGGGAATATATCGAACGATCGGCCTGTTACATTTGCATGGACGGGAGGGCCAAGTGGCCCGTCCACAAGTTTTCATTTTGGATCTCTCGGGCCGAAAATTCGAACTGACAAAACATCAAATCAATTGGAAGACAATGCCGGCAGTATCCTGGATCGTACGGACCTTGTTATGGTGGATCCTATTGGAACGGGCTGGTCAGTGCCGGCAATGGGGCGTGATCTTGGTGATTTTTACAGTGTAAGCAAGGATGCTGTTACCGTCGCGGAGTTCATCAAAGGGTATCTTAAGGAGACCAACCGGCCTGCCGCGCCAATTTATCTCATCGGCCGAAGTTACGGAAGCGTGCGTTTGGCAAGTGTGATACACTATCTACAAGCTTCAAGGCTCAATATCTCGGGACTGATCCCTGTAGCCGCCGCAATGGATGGCAACGCATTTTGGGAATCGTCCGGGAATATGGCCTCATATTATCTGATGTTGCCGAACTATGCCGTGATTGCCTGGTATCATAAGCGACAATCCAATCCGCGCAAGACAGCCAGAGAGACGCTCGAGTATGCGAGTCATTTTGCTTTGGGGGATTATTTGTCGGCCTTAATGCGCTGGCGAGAGTTATCTCGTGCAGAGCGTAAACCTGTATTGGACAAGTTATATGCTTTAACCGGTATTAAACAGCACGTATGGGAGAAACATAACCTCCGTATATCCGGCCGCCAGTTTGCCGTTGAGTTTCTTCGGGAAGAGAAAAAAGTACTCAGGTCCAGTGATGCTCGTGAAGCGTGGCTGATAAGTGATTTGAAAAAGAAATCTCCTCTCACATCGCCTTCTTTCCTGGATCTGGAATATGTCGATTTATATTATCGGGATGATTTGGGAATAGCAGGAGCCCCCCCTTATCGACCATTCGCCCCGGGTCTCGGTGTTGCGGAACAGGCGCCTTTCACACGTTCGTGGGAAGTGGATAGAAGAGGGGTTTATTCACTTGGCGCCTTTCAGGTAAGTGTGCTGCCTAATTTTCTTGATGATATTGCAGAAGCCATGATTGCTAATCCGAGTTTGCGTATACAGCAGCACAATGGCATGTATGATCTACAATCTACATCATTTCCCGCCAATTGGTCATTAAGCAACATGAATATCCCGGCGTCGCTTTTTAAGAATGTTGAGATGTTTGATTACGAGTCAGGCCATGCGATATACAGTTCCCCTGAGCTTCTAAATACTTTCCTGGAGAGAGTAAGCTCCTTTTACATCGAAGAAGGATGATATGCTCTGATTAATAATCAAGGTGTTCCTGGCGAAAGACAGAACACCACGGCGCCAGCCGTGGATGAATGATCTTTGAGACGATGTTCTGCAGGTACGGAGATTATCAAATCCGTATCCTGGCGGAACTGTCTTCAACGCCGGTTGACAGGGTCTGTAAAGATTTCCGAAAGATGCTGATCCACGGTGACTGTTTTCATATCGCAAAGCGTTGCCGCAGTTTCTTCGGGAAATGTTCGGGGCGCCAGAGAGACGCTTGGCGTTAACCAAGTGCTCGTGAATCTTCGTATATCACTTTCAGTATGGGAGGTGGTTGAATAGTCAAGTGGTGCGGAGAAAGGGAAAGCTTCTCCCAAGGCCTGTCCGACTAATGTGAGGTTCGGCCTGAGTCTAATATATAGGTTGAAGAGGGGTTATAAAAAAAGCCTGCCTTATTTGGATAAGGCAGGCTTTTAGTTTGTTTAAGTTATCTCAGTATGTAAGTTTGAGATTAACACCGATTACGCGAGGTTCTCCAACGACGTCATAAGTCTGGACAGCGCTGGTCTGCCGGTTGACGGCATAATATTTATTGAAGAGGTTGGTTGCGAAAATGGAAGCGGTCCAACTATCCTTCATTATTCCGAAGCGAAGGTTGGCAAGATAGTATGAGGGCAGTTGGGTAGCTGTAACCCCGTTGCCTTCAAACGTATTCCAGCGTTTACCAACGTAATTGACGTCAGTATATACAAATGCAGTGACAAGCGCGGTTAAGGGAAACTCGTATCGAGCATTTGCAGCCCAGGACCATTTGGCGACAAACGGCAAACGGTCTCCTACGTTTGGTTTGATCCCGGGCGCCGTTTCTGTGATTTTTGCATCTACATAGGAGAGCGCAACGCCCAGACTCAAGCCCTCGATAGGCTGTATCGAGGTGTCAAGGTCGATACCCTTAATTTCCGCCTCACCGGCATTGCCTGTGAAACTAAAGAGGCATGTTGGCAGCGAAACCAGGTTTTGAATATTTGACCATTTTGTGTAGTAAGCGGCTGCATTGAGGGTTGCCTTGCTATCCAGCAAAGTATTTTTCGACCCAATTTCATAGCTCCACAGGTCATCGGATCCATATTGCGACGGTGTGCTTGAATAACCAAGGTTGGCTAAATCCGCACCGCAAATGGATTGGGGTACAGGGCCATTGGCTCCACCTTGTCTGAAGCCCTGAGCGGCCTGCGCATAGAGCAGGCTGTCAGCGGTTGGCTTAAAGGCAATTCGATATTTTTGATTAACGGATGATGAGTTTGCTTCCAGATTAACCTGGGAGGAGCCGCCAGCTAATATTCCGGATCCAAATTGTTCTACATCCTGATCAATATCAAACACACGGAGGCCGGCCGTCAGAGCAAGTTTCTCAGTCGCGTTCCAGGTAATTTCACCAAAGGCGGCTAGCTGCCTGGTTTTGTCATTTTCCAATGAATCAAAAACCTGCTTGCCAGTTAACAGGCTGGACACACTTGGTGCGGAAGAAAGGTCGGCATATTGAGCAAAGCCATTTTTTACTTCTGAATAAAATCCGCCAATGAGCCATTCAATGGTGTCGCCACTATGTGAGGCAAGCCGTACCTCTTGGGAGAATACTCTATAATCCCCTTCCGTATTGATGCCAAAGCCCTCAGAGGTGGGGATCAGCACGCCGGTAATCATACCCATAATTCCGCGAAATGAGTTCGTGGCATCAATATTTGCGGCGGAAAACTTATCCAGATAGTTTGTTGACGACACGAGGGAACCAAAGGAAAACTCATGATTAAGGGTAAAGCTATAGAGCTCAGTCTCCGAGGGGCCTGTCTGCCGGTACTGGCGGCGCTGTGTATATATAGGATCGCCTGGCATTGCCTCTGAGAAATTGGGGGTCCCCAGATCCTCTTTTTGATACAAATATGCTGCATCAATGGTAGTGAGGTCAGATGGTTTCCACCTCAGGGCAACGCGGACATTCTTTTTCTCAATGCTATTGGCGTTTGTTTCATTCCTCAATGTGTCATCAATGAAACCGCTATCATTCCTATAACTGCCAACGACACGTAGGCCGAGTTTGTCAGTGACAATCGGGATGTTTAGAACGCTATCAAGCTTGTAGTTGATACCTCCGTGCGATACATCCCCGATGGTGCCTTCGGTTTGCCCTTCAAAGCCATCAAGTTGTGGTTTATTCAGAATCACACGAATGGTGCCGCCCATGGAGCCGGATCCATAGAGAGTTCCCTGAGGGCCCTTGAGGACTTCTACGCGCTCGACATCATAGATGCTGGGGTCAAACGTCGGCTGACGAGTTTCCGTTACGGGGACTTCATCAATGTAAATGCCGGCGAGTGAGGCTGTGGTGCCAAGGCCGTCTGAAACCCCGCGTATGACAACCCGGCTGCTTCTGTAACCTGTCTCGCCGAAGGAAACGCCGGGTACGACCTGGAGGTAATCGCGAAAATCTTTTGCACCCCTGTCATATAGCTTGGTAGCACCCAGTACACTAAGGGCTGCGGGGACATCCTGTAATCTTTGATCGCGCCTTAAAGCCGTAACGACTATTTCCTCAAATACCGGAGTATCATCAATTTCCGCCGCATTTGACTGAGCGGTCATAGTAAGCATTGTTAACATCTGGCCAGCAATGATGCTTACGGTGCTGACTGACGCTAACCACGATGCCTGTAAGCGTTTATTTCTCTTCATTTTTTCTCTCATGAGTTTCCTCCTCCATGGGTTGTCCTTGCCTCTGAGCAAACACCTTCCATACAAATATAATTTGTCCCTTATTATCGTCACTTTGTCGTGAGTATGTCAAATACGTTTGATCTTCATTTTGTGAATAAAAGAAACGATGTTTTATAAATATTCTAAATCTTAAAAAAATGTCCCATATATTGGAATAAAATAAAAATATGTTTCATTGTGGTATGTGAGTCATCGCAAAATAGGGAAGTGGTGCCTGTGGCGATAAGGATTTGAGCTTTGTGTGAAATGTAAACAGGTATAAGGAGCTGTCTGGTAAGGTAAACTGTCTGGAGGATTATGTGGTGGCTAAATTAAAACAAGGTATGAGCTTACAAGACGTTGTGGCACTTGGTATCAGCGCAGCCGTCGGGGTCTCCATTTTTTCGGTTATTGCACCAGCGACCGCTCTAGCCGGCCCCGGGATTTTGGTGGCTTTTGGCCTGGCTGCTATCCCTATGATTATATTTGCTGTTTTGTATGCTTTTCTCAGCTCAGCCGACCCCAGAACGGGGGCCTCTTATTATTGGCCAACAGAATATGTGCACCCTTATGTTGGTTTTCTGGTGTGTTGGCTCAGAATTTTAGGGTCAGCAGGCGCCTTGAATATTATGGCTACTGTATTTGCGGACTATTTGCAGAGCATTCTGTCCATTGACAGGATAACTGTGGTTTTCAGTTTGCTCACGTTATTCTTGATTATCAACGTAGCAGGAGTTTCCGTTGCCGGCGGGGCGGCCCGGTTGCTTACGGCCATAAAACTGGTTGTGCTTAGCGGCTTTATAGCTGTCGGCTTGACCTTTGTTGATACCCAGAATTTCTATCCTGTGCTTCCCCATGGCACATTGGGTGTAGTGGCGGCATTGCCGTTATTGGTGGGTTTGTTCAGTGGTATTGAAAGTGCCACAGAGGCAGGCGAGGAGGTCCGGGATAGTAAGCGGGTGATCGGGCAAGGCCTCGGGATCGCTACGGGTATAAGTATGTTTGTCTATCTTGGCGTTACCATTGTCTCAATTGGGGTTCTTGGAAGCATCGACGTCGGTAACAGCCGGGCGCCTTTGGCCGAAGCCGCAGCTGCTTTTGGGTATAGCTGGTCCGGCGCTTTATTCGTCATCACGGCTCTGGTGTCTATTGCGGCTGCCATTAATGCACAGTTTTTGATGTTCATGAGATTCCTGTTTGCTATGGGCCGCGATGGCGCTCTTCCCAAGGTATTGGGGAAGGTGCATTCCAGGTGGGGGACGCCCTGGGTATCTGCAATTGCCGTATATCTATCGGCGCTGGTTAGCCTAGCCTTGCCGACCAGCCTTGTCTTCCTCTTTTTGGCGGTCAATATACCTACCATCCTCAAATATGCTTTCAATTGCTTTTCGGCTATGGGGATGATGGAGCGCCGCCCGGATTTATATGAGCGTGCGGCCTTTAAAATGCGCCCCTCTGTTGTTAAGGCTTTGGCCTGGGCGGGCATAATCTGTGCCGGACTTCTGTTTTTTGCAGGTCTGGAAGCTGACTGGCGCGCATACGTGGTCTTACTGTTTTGGGCATTGATTGGAACAGTTTATTGGGTAATCAAAAAGAAACTGTAGTATTCTCCATGGAGCGGCTAAAATGAGGTATGGCTACGTCGTGGATCGTGCTCCAATGTCGCCAGGGGGAGCTTGGTTGTGTCGACGAAGCGTGATAAGGAAATTGAAGAGCGCAGATCAATAATTCCGGGTAAACGTGCTAAGCGTTTCCACATCATTTCCTCATAATATTCGATGGTCGGGACAATCAATTTCAGCATGACATCCACCTCGCCCATTAAAGCGTGGCACTCTATTACCTCAGGAATTGATTGAACGGTATTTACAAAATCTTCTAGCGAACTATCCACTCGGCCATCAAGCTTCACCATCGCAATAATCATAACGCCGAGACCAAGTTTCTTTGCATCCAGTACGGCTACCCGACTTTTGATGATCCCGGCATCTAGGAACGCCTGAACACGCCTCCAGCAGACCGACTTTGACGATGCTACTTTTTCAGCCAATTCACTGAGGGACAGTGTTACGTCTTCTTGTAGGATCTCAAGTATTTTTCGATCCAGTGCATCCAGTTGGTCTGTCATAATCATTACTCTTCAGTAGTTTGTTGGTGTGGAACAATATTTACATCCTTCGCACTTTTTTGAAACCCCCATTGATGTGCCGTCTAGAAATTAGTGACGCATGTAATACTTTCTTTTTCGGAAAATCAAAAAATATATCAATAATATTAGTAATTTAAAAAATTTTTCGCTCATGACCATTTGCAATTATTGCGAATCGCCTTCCAGGCATGATGTTTCTTCAATTCGGTTTAATAGAAACAATATGCCAATATAGACCCTTTTCTTTAGTGCATCAGGGAAGAGTTTATATGGGCACGCAGATAAACTGCCTAATGATTGTTTAGGGAGTTTATTGAATGGTGACTAATAATGACGGGTGGTATGACCGCGAGAGCGGGTCTTTATCAGTGGAGCAAGATGACTTCCCGCTGATTGCTTCAGTGTCTTATTTGAACTCTGCTGGCTTGGGATTGGTGCCCCTTAAGGTGCAAAAAAAGGTCCAGAAGTATATGCAGGCTTTAGGCACCCGGGGTACTTTTGGTTACTTTGAGTATTATGAAGAATTAATGAACGGTGCGATTGCCTCCGCCGCAGAGCTGTGGGGGGCGCCTGCAAGGAATGTTGCTGTTGCAACCAGTGTATCCGAGGCTGTGAGTCAGGTTGCGTGGTGGCGCAAACCAAGGCGTGGCGAGAATGTTGTATTGATTTGTGATGATTCTTCTGCAGCTACATATTCATGGCTAAGGGTGGCGGAGGACACGGGGGCTGAGGTGCGGTTTGCGAGTCCGCAAAACGGTTCGGATGTTGTTACGACACGTGATGTGATGGCGCTGATCGATAAAAACACGGCCGCCGTTTGTATTAGTCATGTGCATTGGATAACGGGGTATCGGTTGGATTTAACCCGGTTGGGCCAAATGGTCCGGGACCATGACGCATTGTTAATTGTTGATGCCACGCACTCGGCGGGAATTGTAAACTATACTCCTGAAGAATTGAAAGCGGTCGATATGCTGGTGACAGGCTCTTTTAAATGGTTGCTGGGGCTTGCGGGCGCCGCGCCTTTATATGTGGGGGATCGGCTTTTGGGTGATTTTAATCCCATATTGGTGGGATCCAGAACGTCGCAGCCTCTGCCGCCTTTCGACCAAACAGACCCTACGCGTATTAACTTGCCAAATGATGCCCGCCGTTTTGAGTATGGAAGCAGTATTGCTGTCCCTAGAATCGCTTTTACGGCATCGATCAAATATTTGTCTGATGTGGGGAGGGATAAAATACTGCAGCATATCCAGTCGTTGGGAAGCGAGCTTGCAGAGAGATTAATTCGGGAGGGAGCAGAGGTTATAACACCCTCTGCTCATCAGAAGCGGGCTGGAATTATTAGCGCATATTTCCCGGATCACTCCAGTAAAGTCATATACAAAGCCTTGTTAAGCAACAATGTGGCGGCCTCGTTGAGGTCTAGGTTTTTAAGGTTTTCGCCTCACATCTTCAATACAGAGAAAGATATTTTTACGGCAATTGACGTCATTAAGACTGTTTTGGGGCGTGCTTAGGAGAGGTGTTATGAAGCTTCGGGTGTTACATATCTGCTTTTTGCTTTGCTTTGCGGTGGAGGCTCATGCTTCTTCCGACATTGATAAAATGTCAGCAGAGGATCAAGCACATGTCGTATTCTCCGGATACGATGTTCTCATTGAGAATGTCCAGTTGATAGATGGAACCGGCGCAGTTCCGAAGCAAAATGTATCAGTGCTGGTCAGGGATGGCATCATAGAGAAAGTGCAGCCAAGTGCTGAATTATTAACTCCTCGTAATGTTAAAAAAATTGACGGTACGGGGAAGACGTTATTGCCGGGCTTCGTAATGGTGCATGAGCATATGTTTTACCCGGCCCCTAAAATGGGGGAACTTAATGCATACCCCTATTCATTTTCCAGGCTTTATTTGGCCGGTGGCTCAACGACAGTAAGGACGGCGGGCAGTATTGCGCCTTATGGCGATATTAACGTCGCGAAGGCCATCGCCGCGGGAAAACAGCCCGGACCTGATATCGATGTGACAGGCCCCTACCTGGAGGCGTCACCTGTGATTGCCATCAAACAGGCAGAACTTGAAGATGTTGAGAGTATCGAGAGGACTATTGATTACTGGTCCAGTGTGGGTGTTACATCCTTCAAGGTTTATAATAATTTATCTTATGAGCAATTGCAGGCAGCGATCAGAGCCGCCCATAATAGAGGGCTGAAAATAACAGGTCACCTTTGTTCAATTACATATGCTGATGCTGCAAGGCTGGGTATTGACAATATTGAGCATGGTTTTGCGGTGGCGCCAGATTTTGTTGCGAATAAACAGGCGGATACCTGTCCGGCTCCTCAAGAGGTTTTTGGCTCCCTGGCTGCTCTTGACCCTGATGGTGATGAGCTTGGTAAGCTGATAAAACTACTTATTGAAAACAACGTTGCGCTGACCTCTACGCTGCCGGTTTTTGAGGCGAGTACGCCAGGCCGTCCCAAAACGCCCGATCATGCTTTAGATCTTCTGACTCCTGAGCTGCGCCAATCATATGAACGCATCTGGGAAAGGATCCAGAAGAGCCCTTCAGCTTCTGATTCTTTGTCCAGGCTTATGCGGATGGAAAAGAGGTTTGTAGAAATGGGCGGAACATTGCTGGCGGGAACAGACCCGACAGGATATGGGGGGATAATACCCGGCTGGTCAGCAGTTAGGGAGGTTCAGTTATTGATTGAAGCTGGTTTTAGTATTTCAGAAGCAGTGAAAATTTCGACGCTAAATGGCGCTCGCTTTCTGGAGAGGGGGCATTTAATCGGGTCTGTTGAACCGGGCAAGAGGGCCGACTTCATCCTGATCGACGGCAATCCGGTAAATGATCCCCACCAATTGGAAAATATTGACTATGTCTTCAAGGAAGGCATCGGATTCAACGCGAAATCTATTCTTGAGGCGATGAAAGGCAAGATTGGCCTGTACTGACCTGTTTTGAATGTGAAGCAAAAATTTGAAATGAGCACCTTATGAACCGTCGAACTTTTATATCTGGGTTATCTATAGTATCCCTTATGGCTTCAATGCCACAAGTGATGTCTGCACAGGACTGTTCGGATCAAGGTCAGGAACTCACAAAGATTTTTGACGCTCTTTATGCAGATTTGACGCAATTGGATCCAGAGATGGCCAGTGTGCGAGGGGAAGATGCCAATGGGCTGCGGGGCAAATTAAAAGATCGGTCGTTAAAGGGGCGCGACATATTCCGGAAGGTGCTTTTGAAGCATATAGGCGCCTTGAGAAATATTAACCCTCTCCTGCTCTCCGATGATCAAAAGCTTCAGCAAAAGAGAGCCCTGGATTGGCTGACTCATCAGGAAAAAGCCAGAAGAGCATACGACTACGGCGATGAATATTTCTATGCATACCAGGTGACGCAATTTACCGGAGCTTACATCACTGTCCCGGCGCTACTTAATTCTGTTCAGCGTGTTACAAGCGATGGTGATGTTGATCATTATCTGGATCGGTTGCGTTATTTCGGGGATGCTGTCGAGGCTGAAATCGCCAACCAGATCTATTATCAGAAAATAGGAGTAACTGCGCCGCGGTTTATCGTGCAAAAAGTTGTGAGCGGGTTGTCATCTTCGAGTGATCCGGACGCGGCATTTTCTAATCTTGTCAAACCCCTTTTGCAAAAAGCGTCGATGGCGGGCGTGGATCCTCGTGAAGAAGAAGCAAAAAACATCGTTGTTCATAATGTGTTGCCTGCGCTTAGAAAGCAAAAAAAACTTTACGAGAAATTATTGCAGTCTGCGAGGGGGGGGGCTGGGGTCTGGGCATTGCCGGGCGGAGAAGGCTTTTACAGGGATGCTTTATACTACGCGACAACAAGTAACTCCAGTCCTGAAGAAATGCATCTTCTGGGACTTCGTAAGGTCGAGGAAATAAACCGGCGGCTGGATAGATTGCTCAAGGATCAGGGTATGAGTTATGGCACTTGTGCTCAACGCCTTGAAGCGCTTAAGCAGGAACCATCGCAATATTTTTCAGATGATGATCAGGGGCGCGAGGAGCTTTTAGGTTATTTGGAAAAAGATATCGAGCGCACTTCCAGTCAGCTATCAGGGGCATTTTCCAATCTGCCCCCTGTCAAGCTTGATGTCAAACGTATGCCGGCTTTTCTGGAGGGGAAAGGCCCGTCAGCTATGTACATGGCTGCGTCTGCGGATTTGTCACGGCGTGCCGCGATTGTTTTTGACCTGGGCGATATGGCCAAATGGCCAATTTTCAGTCTGAAAACACTATGCAGGCATGAGGGGATGCCAGGTCATCATTTGCAGGCTCTTATTCTCGGCCAGTCAACGTCTCTTCCAAAGGTTCTCTCATTATTTAATTCGCCCTCTTATAGCGAGGGATGGGCTTTATATGCTGAACAGTTGACGCAAGAACTCGGGCTTTATGACGATGATCCAATGTCTGAAATTGGCCTTTGGCAGTCTTTGTTGTTTCGCGCGGCCCGTATCGTTGTGGATACGGGCATTCATTTCAAACGATGGAGCAGGGCCAAGGCAATTGCATATATGCGGGATATAACAGCCTTACCGCTAACCATGATCGAAACCGAAGTGGATAGGTACACCGTGATACCGGGGCAGGCTTGCGCGTATATGATGGGTCAAATTGAATGGCACAGTATCAGAAATGCGCAACAGAAGAAATACGGCGACGCTTTTGAGCTTGCAAAGTTTCATAGTGTTCTAAGCAAAGGAGCCATGCCGATGTCTCTTCTCAGGCAATATATCGATGAAAACTTATAAAAATGAGAGGCTTTGTTTCAATGAGTGCAGTATCGAAAATACAGGAAAGAGAAAGACCAATGATGAGAACTCTAAATGTAATTCTTTTTGCAATATTTTCCCTTGTCAATGCACATGCCGCATTTTCTATCGAGGATGGCAAGCGTGAATACCAGGTCATTCGACAGGGAGATGTCATTGGTTCTATGGTGATTAGCCGCAGCGATAATAATTTATCTTCCCATTATCAATATTCAAATAATGGCCGCGGTCCAGATATTAAGTTTCATGCAAAAGTAGACTCTATGCTTTTCCCGACGACTTTCGAGATCGAAGGGTTGAGTTTATTGCAAACACCAGTCAGGGAGTCAGCGACTTATAAAGATGGTGTTCTGGAGTGGCGAAGCGGGATTGATAGCGGCGAGTCAGCAAAAAGAGCTTTTTATTTTCCCACGCATTCAACGCCGGCACATCTGGAAATGCTTGCCGGAGCTCTTCTTCGGGATGCTGATGCTGGCTTGCCTTTGCTGCCAAATGGTCATGCCTATATCAAAAAGGTGGCATCTGAGAGAGTAAATAATGGCAACGAGCACAAGCTTGTTGATTTGTACTTTCTTTATGGTCTCCAGTTTTCTCCGGTCGTGATGTGGCTCAACAAAGACCAGAGTTTGTTTGCCGTCGATGAGGTTATAGAGCGTGGATGGGAGGAGAACGGCTCTCGTTTGACGAGGGTTAGCGATGAATTGTTAGGCAAGCTCGATCAGGAAATTGCCAAAAAGGGAACAACGATTCCGGAAAGCCCGGTCTTATTGTTTAACGGGCGCCTTGTTGATGTAAGAAAAAAGCAGGTCCGTGCGAACATGAGTGTTTTAATAGACGGAAACCGCATTATTAAGGTTGGGGCAGACTTTGCTATTGAGGTTCCGGAAAAAGCACAGAAAATAAATCTGGGGGGGAGTACCATCCTTCCTGGCTTGTGGGATATGCATGTTCACATTCGGTCGAATACGGATGGCCTGTTAAACATTATCAACGGAATCACAAGTGTTCGTGATATGGGGGGTGATGTCGGGACAGCTCTCGCAAGACGTCATCAATTTTCTACTGGTGATCTGGTCGGCCCGCGGTTGTTTCTGGGGGGGCTCATTGATGGGGTGGCCCCAACAGCTACATCGGGTCTCAGCGTTTCCTCATACAGCGACCTTGACCGTACCATTACGATGTTGGCTGAAAATGGCTATGACCAAATTAAGTTGTACAGCTCTTTTCCAAGCGAACTTGTGCCGCCAGCCGTTGCTCTGGCCAGGAAGTATGGCTTATTAATTGGCGGTCATGTTCCTGTGAACATGAGACAAGATGATGTGGTAAAGCTCGGTTATGATAATATCAGCCACTTCAACTTCTTTATGTTGAATCAGTTTGGGGACAAGGTTCAGTCTAAAACGAATACTCTGGCCAGGATGCTGGTTCCTGCCGGACGCGGGCGTGACCTAGATCCATCATCTTCTGGCGTAAAGCGATCTATCGCGCTTTTAAAGAAGCATAATGTGGCATTGGATCCGACAATGGTTGTACTCGAGGCATTGTTTACGGCCAAGGAAGGAAGAGTGTCACCTGCCTGGCAGCAGTATTATAACAGGCTTCCATTCCGCATAGCTCTTGCTGCAAAGTCTGGCGGCCTAGCTCAAAATGATCTTGAACTGCAACAATATACAGAGTCCTTCGACCTTTCCTTGAAGTTGCTGGGGAAAGCCTACGAAGAAGGCGTCAAGGTTTTGCCTGGCACTGATGTGTTGCCCGGATTTGAATATGTTCGGGAACTTGAGCTGTATAAAGACGCGGGTATTCCAAACCTTGACGTGCTCAGATTAGCCACACTGGGCTCTGCGGAACATATGCAGGCAGATACATATGTAGGTGCCGTCGAGCCGGGTATGCTTGCAGATATCATCATTGTTGATGGCCGTCCGGATGAAGACATCAGTGCTTTGAGGAACATACGGATGGTTGTAAAGGACGGCAAGTTCTTTGACCTGACCGGGTTAAACGAGGCTGTGGGAGTCCTTCCAGCGGACAACGCAGTATATCTGCCGGTGCCCGCAACCGACAAGTACTAATGATACATGAGGTGCGGCCCTGTGGGGGGGGAGTGTGATCGTCATAGGCGGGCAGCTTTAGCTTTGCACGTTATTGCCACGCCGCCCAGATGATGCCGCGTAGTATGTTGAACAAGAGCATTTGTAAAATAACAGAGGTTATTGGCGGCCAAGGTAAGGCCTAGCGGCATGTTACCTTAGGCCTAATGAGCATTCCGGGGAGAGTCCGGAAAGTCAGTTGAATGGAGATAAAAGTGATTAAAAATACGGTATTGATCATCGCAATTTTTTTATCCTTCCTTAGTGGCGGTGTGCAAGCTTCGGAAACGCCTGGGGTTACAGTTATTCACGCGGGTATGGTTCTTGACACACCGGGAGAAAAGCCGACTAAGAAGCAAACAATTATTGTGCGTGACGGGGTGATAGAATCCGTTTGGGAAGGTTATGTCTCGCATACATCAATTGATGAAAATGCCAAATTTATTGACTTGTCGAATTCATTTGTCATGCCGGGCCTTATGGACATGCATGTTCATCTTTCCATGAATTTAACGCTCCCTAAATACCAAAGGGTATTGCCACCGGCAGAGAGTTTAATGGGGGCGATAAGGGGCGCCCGACATCTGCTGCTCTCTGGTTTTACCACTGTCAGAGGTGCCGGTGATCCTGCTGAAGTGATTTTCCCCTTACGGGACGCGATCAATCGTGGTGAGTTTCCAGGACCGCGCATATTCGCTTCGGGTCCAATTATTTCCCGGGAAGGGGGGCATGGTTACGGAGGGTGCGATGGCGTGGAATCATGCCGGAAAACTACGCGAAAACGAATTTCAGACGGTGCTGACTGGATAAAAATAGCAACAAGTGGAAGCGCCAGTGATGAAACCGGTAGTGCTGACTCTGCTTCGGACATGTTTTATGACGAAGTACGATCTGTGGTGGAGACGGGCCAAAAGCTGAAAACGGATGTACTGGTGCATGCGACCTCGACTGAGGGCATCAATATTGCACTTCAGGCCGGGGCACGATCCATAGATCATTCAAGTTACGCCGATAAGACTTCATTTGCTCTTTTTAGAAAGAAGGGTGCATATATGGTTCCGACGACATATGTCGTTGATTTCCTGGAGAATAACCCGACTATCCGAGAAGGGCTTGGCGATGAGCAGTATGAACGCCTGAGCAGCGTTATGAGGGATATTCGGAAGTTGCCCGGTCTGGCCTGGAAGGCGGGGGTAAAGCTTGCCATAGGCACAGATGCAGGACATGAGCTATCTGCCCGGCACTATAGAGAGTTTGTACTTTATGTCGAGTCAGGCGTCCCTGCCGGCGAAGCCATCAAAGCGGGTACCGTCAATGCCGCCGAATTGCTTCGCCAGGAGAATTCTCTCGGCTACCTTCGTCCTGGCTATATCGCTGACATCATAGCTATTGATGGGAATCCTCTCGAAGATATCACGCAATTGAAGCATGTCAGTTTTGTTATGAAAGACGGAAAAGTCTTCAAACTTAACGGTGAAGAAGTTCTGACGGAGGCGGGGTTTTGAAACTGGCTCACCCTGTAAAAGTCAGGTTTGTAGAGCTAACTGGATAAATAAGATCCATCTGGATTTGGTAACGAGTATACGCTAGACGGGAATACTGAAAAATGGAACGTCAAATGAGTATCGATGCGAAAACCTGGCTGGGACCCGGCCTTGTATTTGCGGCGACGAGTGTGGGCACATCACACTTGGTACAGTCTACACGTGCCGGCGCATTATACGGGTTTTCGATCATACTTATTGTAGTTCTGACTTGTGCGGTTAAGTACTTAACTTTCAAGTTCGCTTCAGACTACACATCTATCACCGGGAAAACTATTTTACATGCCTACAGAGCCCAGGGGCGGCACGTTGTATACTTGTTTTTATTGATAACAGTATGCTCCATGGTATTTGCCGTTCCTGCTCTGGCTCTGGTTTGTGCCGGACTTTTTCGTGTTGTCTTTGGTCTCTCCGTTCCGGACGTTGTTGTTGGTTTATTCCTGATAATGGTTTCTGCCGTGACGCTCGCAATTGGCCGTTATGGCGCCCTGGAAAAGGTTACGACAGTACTCGTTCTGGTTATGGCGTTAAGCACGGTAGTGGCGACTTTATTACTGCTTCCTGATATCCAATGGAATGAAGCAGGCGTATCATTATCTCAAGAATATGGGTTGAAGGATTTTGCTTTTATTGCTGCGTTGATTGGCTGGATGCCGGCCCCGCTGGATGTTTCTGTCTGGCATTCACAATGGGCGATTTCAAAACGTTGTGAGCACAATAACCAAACCGATTTTCGAAAGAGCAGGCTGGACTTTCAAATAGGATATTGGGGCACGACTTTACTTGCAGTTTGCTTTGTGATGATCGGCGCTTCACTTATGCATAAACAATCCATTATTATCGAGGATGGTGCTGTTGGTTTTGCCGCGCAATTGATTTCCCTGTTCGGTCTGGCGCTTGGCGATCATTTTAGCTCCGTAATTGGTCTGGCGGCAATAGCCGTGATGTTTTCCAGTCTGATCTCGGTGATGGATGCTTTTCCGAGAACTTTTATAAATATCTGCCATCACCTTGCAACACCTCTCCATGAGGACAAGGGTCACCAGTTTCTGGTAAGCGGCAGAGCATACCTGGCGGTATTGATTTTTGTGGTTGTGGAGGCCGGTGTGGTTTATCTAGTCGGCCCTCAGTCAATGACCGGGCTGGTTGATATTGCGGCGACAACGGCTTTTGTTACGGCTCCTGTTATTGCCTTTTTTAACTACAAAGCAATTACCGGCATTGTTTTGCCATTAAACGCCCGGCTTTCGTCCGTGACATGTGCTCTTGGGAAAATATGTATCTTTATCATGGCAATGTTTGCCGGAATTTACATGGTTTTCAGGTATTTATAGTCTGATCACGTTCCGGTCAGGGATTGAATTTATGACTGGCATCAGTTTGTGAAAAAGTTTTTCAATAACTTCATGTGAAATGTGCCAACTGACCCCAGAAGTGTTTTTTTTAACGCGGATTAGGAACATTAATCCACCGCATTCGGACTATACTGGACTCTGGTAAAATGTAGACATATTGGCATATCGCGATATGGGAGGTCATAATGAAACGGGAAAGAGCAAGCCATCTATATAAATCGATTACAGGCGGGATTTGTTATTTGATCTTTAATTTTCTCATCAACTCAAATGTTGCCGCTCATGAGCCGGCGCCCGTATTAACACATCACCAGATTTCCATTGGAAAACAAAAGCTGAAATATTCAGCTGAAGTGGGCAGATTACCTATCCGTGACGATGCAACCGGGGAAGCTCATGCCTACATGTTTTATACAGCCTACCGACTTAAAACAGACTCAGAGACCCCACGACCCCTGCTGTTCCTCTGGGGAGGGGGCCCAGGCGGTTGGTCTTTGAACATGAATTTTGAATTCGCAGGACCTGTTCGTAGCAAAACCATTTACGGTCCGGGCGGAGGGGAACTGGTGCCGAATGAAGACACTTTGCTCTCGGTGGCAGACTTGGTGTTTGTTGATCAAATCGGAACCGGGTACAGCCGTGCTACTAAAACTGAATATATAGAAGAGTTTCAGAGTACCATTAATGACACAAGATCGTTTGCGGAGTTTATAAGGTTATGGAGGGTTCGACATCGTCTGGAAGAGACCCGGATATTTATCGGAGGCATTAGCTGGGGGGCGCCGCGTGCCGCAACAGTCAGTTATTCCCTGCTTGAAAAGGGGCTTCCATTAGCTGGTGCGGTCTTGATTACAGGGGAAACAAGCTTGAACTCGAGGTCAAAATACATCTCGGATATTGAGTTTGAAGCCTTACGGGTCATCGGAATGTCAGAGGTGGCATTTTTTCACTCCAAAACGGACACCAAAGCAGATCACGGCCTTCGGGAAATCAAACGCGCTGCTCGTGAATGGGTGTATAAAATCTATATTCCGGCACTTGAAAATATTTCCAGTCTAACTTTGTCGGAAAAACAAAATATTGCCGCGCAACTGGCCGGTTTTACCGGTATATCCCAGGAAAAAATTAACTTGCAGACCCTTGTTATTCTGCCGAGCGAGTTCCGTAAATACTTGTTGGATGATGGTAAGGTTTTGTATGGCTCTGATACAAGGCGAACCGAGCGTTATAAAACCACATATGTCAATGCCGCATTAAACAGCATTAAAAGCGACTTGGGGTATATTTCAGACTTGAACTACCGTCAAATCGGCGAACGCTTGATAGGTTATTATACGGGTGAACAGCCTAAAAGCCCAATGCAGTTTCCCTGGGATTATGCAACGTCGCCGGTTCCAAAAGAGGAAGCAGACCGCTTAATTGCTAACGCTATTGCAAGAGGGGCTGGCCCTCCGACTATAGGAACGCCTCTGTCTGGGACTGAGGAGGCTATTGGCCTCAATCCGGACTTGAAAGTGTTGGTGGTTATTGCAAGATTTGACGGGGAGTCCACATGTGAATCCAATCTCGCTCTGCAAGATAAATTACCCGGCACTTTGTCGAAAGCCATGACCATCAAGTGCTATAATGCCGGTCACTCGCCGTGGCGTACTCCGAGTGTGCGGAAGGAAGTGTCAGATGATGTGAAGAAAATGCTTTTGGAGGCGACCGGCGTTATCAAAAAGTGAATATTATCAAGTGTCCATTTGCTGTTAAACATAATTGAAAAATAATGGGATGTTATAACTACAGTGAGCATGCTCACTGTAGTTGACGGGACGCCTAATCTTGATCTAAATTTATGTTGCTCTTGTCAATTGACGATATCCGTGGTTGCGGTAGGATTTGAACAAAAACCTCAAAAGGAGCACAAAGGGAGCAACAAAAACGCAAATAAGGCGTAAAGAAAGAGAAAATAAGCGTAAGAGGTGCTCTGACGCGATCAGAGCGTAGGTGATGGGGGAAGCCCGTTGCGTGACAAGTGCGACAATGGAGAGCCATGAGCTAGTGGGAGGCTTGTATGCCTTTCTAAGTATCAAATGTAGAGCTCTATTCTTACTTGTAATAGTTCAGACTTGATCTGACAGTTACCGACTTTGAGCTGGTCGTTGTCAGGTTGTTTAAACTTTCTTGGTATCTCCTTGTATTATAATGATGAATAAAGTCAGCGATTTTGGATTTAAGCTCACCGGGCAGGTAATAGTTCTCCAAAAGGATGCGGTTCTTGAGTGACTGATGCCATCTCTCAATCTTACCTTGTGTCTGCGGATGGAATGGCGCACCACGTGTATGTTCAATCCGATGTTCTTCCAACCATTCAGCAAAGCCTGTTGATACATAGGATGGACCATTATCTGATAGAAGGCGTGGCCGATGACTGATATCAGCTTTATCAAGCCCTGTTCTTTCAAGCGCCAGCGCAAGCGTGTCCTCGGCATCTTTGCTGGTCATTGTACTACATAGCTTCCATGCCACCACATAACGGCTATGGTGACGTCGTTATCACTTCCGTCCGCTTCGCGACCATCGAGGATGGTTGAAAGATAAAACCAGCCCCAGCCAATAACTTTGAGATACGTGAAATCCGTCTGCCACAGCTCATGCACCCGTGTTGTCTTGGTGTGGAACTGATCAGCGGCCTTCATCACCATAAAAGCTGGACTGGTTATCAAGCCCTCAGCCTTGAGAATGCGATAAACACTGGATTCAGAGATAAAGTCCTGTCGTTCTTCCGTATAACGAACAGCAACTTCACGGGGTGAGAGGTCAGGTTCATCAAGGGCTAGTTCCAGCACCTGATGGCGTGTTCTATCAGATATCCTATTCCAAACCGATCGTGGACAGGGCTTCTTATCCTCCAGCCCATCAAAACCATTGTCCAGATAGCGATCATACCAATTATACCATGTGGAATGGGGAATGCCGATATGCTCAAGCGTGCGTTTCAAGGGTAAGTGCGATCGTTCAACAGTGCGAATGATTTCCATCTTTTCTGAGGCCGTATATCTCATATATCGTCCTCCCCATCCGCGATGACACTTTTTTTAAGCAGTCGGTTCTCAAGCATCTGCTCTGCAAGCGCTTCCTTCAGTTTCTGGCTCTCCTTTCGTAACGTCTTCACTTCATGGCTATTAGCTTCCCGTTCTGTATCCCCGGCCAAACGCTTCTTACCGGTTTCCATAAAGTCTTTCGACCAGCGGTAATGGAATTGGGCCTGAAATTGACGTAAACGTCTGCTTCGCGAACATGCCCCCTGTCTGTCCTGATTTCTTGTATTCTGAATGGGAACTTTTGGATAATGTGATTAACGAAGTCGATCGCACTCTTTTGCGTGTGACGCGTATAGACCTTCAAGGCTCGAACACGCGTTGCATCATCAATGGCTGTATATTGGTACCGCTTGATCTTGCTGCCACCTCTCCCTTTGAATACCAGAAACTTAACATCCATCTGAATGTGGTGGCCCGACACCCGTTTCTGATATCGTTTGGTATGGACCTTCCTGTGCCCCACATTGTTCGGTAATCGATTGACACCGTGTCGCTTTAGCACACGAGATATGGTTGCATCCGAGACTTTTAGCTGATGATAGCGCGCCATATACCACATGATCCTCAAGGGACCGAGATGATACTTTTTGCGGAGATAAAGGATTTTCTCAACGATTTCATCGGGTGTCTTGTTGGGGTGAGAGTTCGCAATTGGCTTCCGGTTAATCAGCGCCTTTTCCCCTTGCTCCAGATACCGCTTTCTTCATCGATAGTATGTTGATTTTGGTATCCCAAAATAGCGATATGCCTTTGCGGCAATGCCTACATCTTGAGCCCGTTCTATGACACGGAGCTTGCGGCGTATTTCTTTTTCATCTGCATTCATGATCCATCCTCCATGCAAATCAATTTACACGAGGTGTCCCACGAGCTCCTACATTCCTACAGGATAAGCATTAAATAATAGGGTTTGTGACACATAAGTGTGCAGAAAATGGTCATAATACTAACAAAAAAGAACATTATTGTGCAAAAAGATCACCTACAATCTTGAAGGTAAGGCCTTTTAAATACTAAGTTTTTACAATTTTTTATCCAAATAAATAGTACTCACCCCCGCTCCTTTTCTATACTCCGAAGGCAGAGGCCACAGGTTCGAATCCTGTCGGGTGCGCCATTATCTTACTGAAAAATATAGACTTTTCAATAAGTATCTCTACGGAACTTTCCATTTTCTGAAAAAATAGCGCACTGGAAGCGCAAAAAGATGAAAACCTCATCTAGTTTACATCTCTAAAAAGATGTTTAAGGTTGTGCTTACATGAATATGGCATGGGGGTCTGTATGTTTCATGTTTGCGCTAGGCTATCTGTCGTTTTATTTAGTTTTCTAGTTTCCTCTCAAATTTGGGTAACGTCCACGAGCTATGCGCAGGAATACGGTGCTGCAAGAGATGTCGCGTATCCGTATTATGAGCGACCGAACCAGATTCCGGTACAGGCGTTCGCAATCGACCCAGCACTGTCAAATGCAAAATTGTCCCCCGATGGCACTCACATGATTGTTTTAGAGAGTAGCGGAGGACGTTCGTTTGTCGCTGTTAAAGCAATTGAACCGGAAGAGGATGAGCCTCACCCAAGGTTCTTGCATAGTGATGGTGATTTGGAAGCAGTGCACTGGCTCAGCAATGACCATATTCTGGTGCAGTCTCGCCGGTGGCGGTACGATAGGAAAAAAGGTGGTGTACCGAATCTTGTGCTTCGCGTTTTTCCGAGAAATAAGGCCCACACATCTTTTGTGAAAACCTTTGATGTCTATGAACCTGAAGCGATGGTTCGCGATGTTATCTTGCACACGCTACCGGAAGAAAAACACAAAATTCTTGTGGCACTGAGTGAGGATGGCAAATCTTATCCCGGTGTTTACAAGTTAGATATTAATGACGGCGCTCTGGAGTTGGTTGAGAAAGAACATGAGCATATCTCACGCTGGATGACTGATGCAGATGGTAATCTGCGGCTTGGTTTTGGGGCCCATAAAGAAAAAATAGTCATGATAGTAAAACCAACGGCTTTTTCTGACTGGGTTGATTATGGCGACAACGCCTCTTTTAAAGAGGGTAGCTTTCTCCCCATCATGTTTGAAGGTGACGGCGCGAACCTCATCGTTAGTTCAGCAATCGCGAATGGGCGCTTTGCTGTTTACCGGTTTGATCTCTCACTTGGTAAAATGACGGACAAGATTTTCGAGCACCCCACAGTTGATATTTGGGATCTTGAAGTATCTGCGGATAATAAAAAACTTCTAGCGGTTACTTATTGGGAAGATCGCCTGAAACGGCACTTTTTAGACGCGGAGTACGAGAAAACATTATCTGCCATAGAAGCAGCTCTTCCCAAGAGAAACAATCAGGTTTTAAGCCAAACATTAGATGGCCGATATTGGATGCTTAAGTCATCCAGTGATAAATACCCTGGCGTTGTATATTTATTTGATGCCCTTACCAAAGAGTTGGAAGCCATTGAGGAAATCAATGAGCACTTAAACCCTAAACTCCTCTCACCCGTTAGCATGCTAAGATATTATGCAAGGGATGGTCTCGAAATTCCTGCGCTTGTCACCAACCCGATTACGCAAGCTGACCATGAAGCTGCCCCCTTGATAGTTCTTCCGCATGGTGGTCCTCATACGCAAGATCAGTGGGGCTACCACAGGCTGGCGCAGTTTTTAGCAAGTCGGGGCTACCGTGTATTGCAACCAAACTATCGTGGCTCAACAGGTTTTTCATTTGAACACCAAATTCTTGGCGTGGGCGAGTGGGGGGATGGCACGCTGAATGACCTTATTGACGGTGTGGACCATATGGTTTCAGAAGGACTGGCGGACCCAAATAGTGTATGTATCATTGGAACAGATGATTTTAGTGGATACACAGCTCTTCTGGCGCCTTTAAAATATCCCAAAACTTTCACCTGCGGAGTTTCCTTTTCTCCGATTCCTAAACTTGATACTTACCTCAAGATATCACGCTTTCTGTATGGTCGTGGTGCTGAGCGGGTGATCAAAGGCGATAAAAGCAGGGGTGACGTTTATGATATTTCGCCTATGGAATATGCAAAAAAAGCCACTCGACCCATTATGATATTCTATGGCCTCCGCGATCCATTTATCTCTGGCAAGGAGATACTCGAGTTCGATAAGCGAATGAAAAAGTCAGGCGCTCCTTTTGAGCTGTTGAGCCATCCTAGAGAAGGACGGGGTATCCGTAGACAAGAAGTGCGCGCAGCAGTTTACCAAAAGCTAGAAGCGTTTCTTGCAACCCATATGGGAAAACCAGACCAGTCAGCATTTCGGCTTGATAGAAGGGCAGTTGAGGACGTTGAAACAAATGTTGCACTTGTAGAGAAGAGAGCATCGGTTTTAACGAAACATGAGGTGATGGAGCGTTGCCTACCGACACGGTTTGTGCCGCTTTATATACTTGATAAAAAAAGAGCACCAGAGAAAGCTGTATACTGTGAAGCCTTGCTGACGGAGTATAAAGGTGAACTCTCTAGCGAGCAGATAACGGATATTTCCTTAGTGCTGGCACGGCTATATTTTGTTGATAAACAGTCTGATCGGTTTATTGAATATTTACAGCAGGTGGCCAAACAAGTGGAAGCAAATAAGAATGGAAGTCGGTTTTCCATTCATAATAGAACAGTCAAGATGCTTCAGGTTATCAAGCTTATGCATGAAAATGACTTCGCGGGGGCTCTTGAAGCGGTCAAAGATATTAGCTCCAATGACCCAAATTATTTTTGGTCGAGGGCTGTAGAGCTATACATAGCGAATGAGCACAGAGATTTACCATCCTATATTGAGGCACGTAAACAGCACTTCAGATATGGTTACGCAAATCCGCGGCATTATGATGATTATTCGAAGCTCTTGATAGAAAAGGGTGAATATGAAGAAGCGCGTCGAGCGATTTTTAACTTTCTGTCTGACCATGAAGATAGAATGATCGCCGGTAAGTTGTTGGTTGATCTTGCCGCTGTAGAACTTCTGGAAGGCCGTTATGAGGAAGCTATGAGTTTGCTAGACGCTATTAAGAGCAACTCTGCGACCAAAGAAATTGACCTGCCTGCGCTCTATCCGACTATTTTCACATCTAAATTCACCGGTAAGTTAATAGGGATCGATACAGAGCAGTTAGATAGTCTGTATGCCCTCTATTACTTTGAAAAGGATCAAGTTCCAGAAGCTCTAAAGTATAAGGTTGTGATACAGAATGACTGCCTGAGAACTTACTGTGAAAAGCTAAACCTATATATCGCCAAGCATAATGAGGATGAGCAGGCTATCAGTGAATGGGAGTATCTACTTGGTAGGAACCGCGCCAATTACCCTACTCAGTATTCTAAGCGTGATTGGCTCGATGGGCTTGTGCTCTTGTTACCGACAATACCCCTCGACGCGTTTGAAATGTCTGTTCAGCTTGAACCTGTAAAAATTATCCCTCGCGATAATGATGTCTATAGCTTCTATTTTGATAATAGTGCAGCCTTTGATGATGACACATATTGGTCAAAGGCGATGGAAGCTGCCGCAAAATTGGCGAGTGAGAAACAGGCGCATTCATTTGTGGTGGTCGATTCCTACCATGCGGGCGTGTTGCAGCGGTATAACGAGACATATTCCTATTTGGGGAATAAAGACCGCCGAGTGGATATAAAGCTAAGTTTTATGCTCGTCGATGAGCTACCTCCCTTCAGGCAGCTGGTAATGCACTGATCAGCCAATCGTTTCTTGAAGAAGATCGAGAGATTTGCGCAGAAAGATCTCTCGGTGCTCCTGCTGTAAGAGAAAGTGTGATCCGCCTTTAAGCCAGATCAGTTCGTGTGGTTTCGTATACTTCTTCAAAGCAGTTGACATGAGAGCGCTATGGATCGGGGCAACGCGGATATCTGATGAACCATGTAGTATCAAAAGCGGCATCGATACTTCTTTGCCTTGTCTGCTAGGAGACTGGGCATAAAGGTCTTTACGTTTCTTGCTACCGACAGTTCGGTACATGAGGGTTTTGCGCTCTCCCTTGCTGGAAGCAACTGTGTTTATCCAGAACTCAAGGTCTGAAACGGGCGCAAAAGATACAGCACACTTGAAGGTGTCACTGTTCTTGAAGGCAGCGACAAGCGCGGCGTAGCCACCGTAGGAGCCACCAACAATGCAAAAGCGGTCTTTGTCAGCATAGCCTTCATCGACGAGCCAGTCGGCAGCATCAACAAGGTCATTTTGCATGGCAAGTCCCCATTCCCCGTATCCGCGAGCTTCGAACGTATCGCCGTATCCGCTTGACCCACGGTAGTTTGGCTGCAAGACGCCGTATCCACGATTGGCGAAAAAGTGTGCCCAGTTATCATAGAGCATCATGTCTCTGACCCATGGGCCGCCATGAGGCATGATAATGAAAGGCAGATTGTCTTTTTTGCCGGATGGCAAAGTTAAATAAGCCGGTATTTCCAGTCCGTCCCGGCTGAAAAACTTTACGGCAGTCATGCTGTTAGGGTCAGGCGTTATATCTGAGGTAGTTTTGGTTTCGATCAGGGAGAGTGCGTTAGAAGATTTATCATAGATATATAGCTGTGCAGGCTTAGTGGCGGATAGCGTTTGAACAAGCCAAATATTGCCTGTGTCATCAATGTCAGAGATGATGATGTCTGCACCGTTCAATAAACTTTGTAGATGTTCATAATCTGCTTGAAAGGCCTCATTTAAAAACTCAATAGTTGGCTTATGGTCCACATAAGTTGCGCCGAGGATGGTCTCACCGTCATTGGTGAGAAGAAGTGTGCCGGCGTCCAAAAAAGGATGTTCAAACATTTTTTTGTTGATGACCGTGCGGTCCATATCAAACCGGTAAATCACGCTTCTGCCTTTTCCAAGGGATGAACGCAAGTACAGGTTTTTTCCCTTATCATCAAAGCCAAGAACACCAAATCGGCCTTCTTTAAAGAGTGGGTGGTCGCTTAAGGTGTTCCATTTTCCTGTGTCAGCTTGTTTGACCTTAATTTCCATCCCGTCATCGCCCCAGCCGCTAGCAAGACGAAGGTTGCCACTTCGGTCAACGACCCAACTGGTGAATGGCTCTGTAGGGGCGGCCAGTTCTTGTGTTGCTCCAGTGTGAACGTTGATTTTATAAACGCCCGGGTATTCACCGCCGTCAGGCGCAAACGCCATGATGAAGTGCTCTGGATCATCCGGCAGGGCATGTAAAAAATCATCTGAGTTGTTCGCAAGAACCACAGATAGTGGATATTCCAAAATCAGGACCATCTTACCAGTCGTAATATCGCTTATATAAATTTGCCTGGTTAGGCCGCTCACGCGGCTTTTGGTCTTCTTTGTGGATGTGACGTTCAGAATTGGTGCCGTCTCTGGAATCCGGGTGATGCTTGTTATGATCTGTGTGTTATCCAGCCAGGCATGCCAGTTAAAGAGACCAGAGGGAAATTGGTAAGTTTGGATGGTGTCAGTCTCAGCCACGCCACGTTTATGGACGTTAAGCTGGAAGGAAGCACCGTCCATTTTCCAGATTGAGTAATGGCTCCCATCTGGTGATAAGCTGGCACCAAGATATTGGTCTGCCTGACTGAAATAGCGAATAGCTTCTTTATCAGTCAGCTCTGAAGCTCTGATAAAGCTACCAGAAAAGAGTGAAGCTGTAAGTGCAATCGCCAGAAAAGCGCGAAACGAATAAGCCACCAATGTTAACCCCCAAATTACACACATTTGAAGTTACTGGTTATTCGTGTGAGCGCAAGCCTGAACTGTGTGTAGCAGAGCAAAGATTTTGAGTAATTTTCGATCACTCTGGTTAATTCAGGATTTTAAGAGGGGTATCTACTATCGTTAATAAAAGTATTGATGCCTGAGCCCGAAAGTTAGGGTCTTTAGCCTTTTTAAGTATGGAAACTGCTCGTGGCCAACTGCCCATTTGCCCTATATTGCTGATTACATCTATCAATTGTTGGGGGTTTTGTGACATCAGTGCTTGTTCTGATAATTCTTCTAAAATCTCCATAGCGGCTGCCTTGTCACCACTCTGGTGTATGGTGGACGCTAGTTTTAGACGCAGCTTATGCTGCTCATTCTCTTGTGCTGATTTTAATTGATTTGTCAGTAATTCTATTTGCTCTGAATAGGGAGAAATCAGGAATTGTAGTTTCTGTAATTGTGTTCTCGCAAGTTGCTTCTTATGTCTTTTTATCTGTTCATTCAGCAATTTTACGACACTGACCGGAACTGTATATGAGTGATTATTTTGCACGATGTTTAATAGATTTAACCATGCCAAGTGTTGCTCATCAGTATTTATAGTAAGCTTGAGTAGTTCCGTGAAATTATCCCAATCTTGATCGTGTAAAGCCATAACACTGGCTCCACCTGCGATAGCGCTTTTATATTTATTACTAAAGCGTTGTTCAGCAAGGGCCTGGACACTACTAATGCCACCAGTACCAAAGGCACAAAACCCTAAAGCGCGTATTAAATGGTGTTCATGGAATTCATCTGGTTTGGAACCGTATTTTTCGGCTAGCTTTGCAGTTTTTGGAGCTGTTTCACACCATGCTTTCCCATCTGTGTCGCCACCATGCCCAAGCCACCCACCATAAAAGGCTTGGGCTCGCGCTCTTCGCAAAGGGTCCATTATCCATTTAAATAAATTAGGTGCTATTTCTTTGATGTTTGATGGGTTTTCGTAAGCATATTTTTCAAAGAAGATTGGCAGTTTACTTTTTGATCTGTTTTTTGGATCACTAAGGGCTACAATTTTGTAGGCTATATCGGTTGGTGCATGAAGTAGCGCATCCTTTGTATAAATGTTTGAGTTTACATTTACCCATTTAGACTTTTCGTAGCCCTCAATCATTTTAAAATACAGAGCATATTCACGCAGTCTTAGAGCCTCTCTAGCTACATATTCCAATTCATAACCACTGGGAGCTTGGTAGTTTGGCAATTCATCAAACCAAATCTTTTTAAGAAGGCTTACCGCTTGATCCTTTTCCCCTCTGTCGTAGAAAGCTGTTACTTGAGGCAACAAACTTCTATAGGAGCTTCTTTTGGTTTGTACTCCATCTTGGATGGGCCAAGGTAAAGTATGGATTAGTGATAAGGCCCCTTCAGCTTTTTCATCTTCGCCAAATCTACGATATGTCTCTGCTATCTCTTCCAACACACCAGAAGCTGCGTCCAGATATGTGGGAAGAAACACTTCCATGTTTCCATAAATAGTCTTGGCCACGTCATCAAAACATGGGCCAGGGGTACGGCGAGGAGGAAAAACTTTAAACCCAGCCGTCAATTGCTGGTGTTTTTTGGCCGCAGAAACATGGTCTAAAGTATCTTTGTTTTTTGGGTTCAATAAGAACTTAGTGACTTCGACTGCTTTCGTACATTGTTCGGCAGCCATGTAACTATAAAGCATCGATTTTGTCAGAGCGTCATTATCCTGCCAGTCAGGAATATCAGTGAGGGATTCCTCCAAAACAGCAGTGATCAAGTCAACAGGCTGACCTTGCACATGGTCTTTTTCATTGCAGCCAAATAAAAGGGCAAAACTTAAGCTGGTGAGCCATTTAAGGTGTTTTTTGAGTAACATAAATCCCTACTACTTCTTGCCTTCCATCTGTGCTCTAGAGAGCGCTTTATATATTGCTTCTAAGCCTTCAACTTTTTTGTACATCTCTTGTGCTTCACGCTCTAGGTCAAGGTATGCTTGGCTTCTGGCTTCAGGATCATAAGCGCTTGGGTTTGCTGCAATTAAGGCTTTCTTCTGTCTAGCAAATTCCATCAACTCATTAATGGCAGCATGGTATGCCAGCTTAGCCTCTTTTACCTCAGGACTCTCCGGGTAATGAGATCTACTAGGAGGGGTTATTTTCTCAACAGTGAATGTATTTACAGTATTACCATTAATGGTGGTGAATTTGTTTTTTCCTTCAGGCCAGATCTCATTTCTATATGCGATCAGTACATTTTTACGTTTACTACCAGCAGTTTTTCTATCAGCCATCAGGCGAGGCGGGGTCACTTTAATGTCTGATGGCAGGGTATAGCCTCTTCCGTCATTGAAGGGTAAGTCTGTGTCAATGCGGAAAGTCCCAAACGTGTTAGCCGCTTGGTATCCAATGTTTGAAAAGCCATAATGGAAATAGTGTCCACGATTTATGCAATCAATGACTTTATCCGGCGTAAGGCCACTGTTTTTAGTTTCTTTATGTAAGTTTGTTTCTACCCCTACAATAGTCGAGATGACAGTGTTTACCTTACGAGCGCGAATTAGCACACATTTCCCATCTAAACTTACAGGGCGTATTTCATCTTGCTGGTATTTAGATGGGAAAAAGGGCGCATATTTCTCCCTAAAAGGGGCAGTATCAAATTCGGAAATATCGCCTAACCCAATGATCATTAGGTCCGCCACTTCAGCTATTCCAGCTTCTAGTAAATTGCCGGAAAAAGTAACTGCACTGAGATAAGTATGATTAAAAGCAATAAGATCATTATTATGGTTCAATGTACCAGTATAATAGCTCTGAGTAATATTGTTGTTTCTTGATATGAGCCGATCTTGGCCTTTTTTGAACGCCCAGCGATCATATTCTCGCGTAGTTTCATTAGGCCCTTTAATGCGTGTATCACCAAGGGTTGTTCCTCTGTAGTCTCGACCTTCAGCTTGATCGTCAACAGCCTGTATTGCCGAAGGGGTTTCACTTTTGAACTCTGTTTGCGCAATCGCCTTTAGAAGCTCTAGCCTAGTGGCCCCAATATACTGTCCATTCGTTAAAAGTGTTGAGAAGGGGGGCTGGTATTCTTTTGCCATAGCAATGTGAGGGCTACCGAGAGCATTAACAGCAAACTGTTTCCGCCCATATTTAGCTACGTTCGAGTACCCGAAGTGATAATAGTGGCCACGGTTAATGCATGATCCTATTGAACTCTGCTTGCGTCCAGTTAAGTGGTTAAGGTTATCCCTGAGAGCTATAATGAGAGTACGAATGATCGTGTTATCGCTACGTGTTCGTATTACACGGCATGTATTATCAGATGTTGTAAAACTGTCTTGCTCTTGGCTTTCTCGGACCTCTGTAAAGCTTCTATATTTTTGTTTAAATTCAGGTGTCTCTGAATTTGCTATATCGAAAACTCCAACCACTAGAATGTCAGCGTCTGTTTGGGGAGCATCCATAATGATTTGTTGAGGAAATAATTCTTTGCCCAAGTCATCTACGATAGTTGTCAAAAAGCGTTCATTAGAGCTGATATTGCCAGCAAATGCTAAACGTTGCCGCCCGCCATACTGATCATAAGGGCTTCTTTGCGCCAGCCCTGAAAACGTTGCTTGATCTTGCGAAAAAAGGAACTTGTCTAGGTGTTTGACTTTATTCACTGTGCTTTGAGGTGCGCCTATCTCTTCTAATGCCTTATCAAGGGCTGGTGTCTCTTGCGCATGAAGTTGAAAGCAAAAAAGAAAACTAAACGTGATCGCATAAACAATATGTCGCATTGATCCTCCCCACTTGGATCGTTTGTAATTGTTTGGTGTACTTTACCAACCTACATATGATTAAATTTAAGAACCATAATCAATTCAGAACATGGGCTACTCTAATAAATATTTCAAAGTATAGAAAGGCTTATGCGTTTATATAGTTTGCGTATGCTGGAAAGACTTTTTAGAGTGTTTTGAATGTGTTAATATTGGGGGAGGCAAGCCGTTATGGCCGAGCCACAGTTAGAGCTTTTAAAGAAGAAGCGCTTTTTACCGTTATTTGTGACCCAGTTCTTGGGTGCTTTTAATGATAATCTTTTCAAAAACTCATTAATTCTTCTTTTCACCTATGTGGTCGCTGCCGAGATGCAGGTAGAGCCTGAACTGCTGGGCACAGTTGCTGCAGGCCTCTTTATTTTGCCTTTCTTTCTGTTTTCTGCACTTGCCGGGCAACTGGCGGATAAGATGGAAAAGTCGGGCCTCATACGTCGTATCAAGATGTTAGAGGTAGCCTTGATGGTGCTCGCAGCTATCGGCTTTCTGTTTTCAAATACCTATATGTTACTCGCGGTTTTGTTCCTTATGGGGGCCCAGTCCACATTCTTTGGACCACTGAAGTATGGGATATTGCCTGACCACTTGAAGGAAGAAGAACTCATTGGTGGTAACGCCCTCATTGAAATGGGCACATTCCTGTCCATTCTCATCGGAACCATCATGGGGTTGGTGGTTCAAGCCCCAGGGGGTAAGGAAATAGTCTCGGTACTTTTAATCCTTGTGGCTGTGGGCGGGTATGTGGCGGCTCGAAAAATTCCTGCAGCGTCTGCTGGTATGCCGGACTTGAAGATAAACTGGAACTTTATCAGTGAAACAGTTGCTATCGTTGGTCAGGTGAAAAAGCGAGAAGTTCTATATCATGCTATTCTCGGTATCAGTTGGTTCTGGTTTGTGGGTGCTACGTTCCTCACACTGTTCCCGGCGTATGCGCAGAAAACCATCGGGGCAGAAGAAGCTCTAGTTACTTTGTTTCTTGCACTTTTCTCGATTGGTATCGCGGTCGGGTCGCTTGTTTGTAACCGCCTCTTGAAAGGCATGGTGTCAGCTCGTTTTGTCCCCATTGCAGCCGTGGTGATGGCAATTTTCTGTATCGATATGTATTTTGCGAGCAATCGCCTTGCGCCAGAGGGTGGAGGCCTCCTTACCGTGGCTGAGTTTCTTGCGATGCCGGCAAGCTGGCGTATTCTAGTTGATATGCTGGGGGCGGCTATTGCAGGTGGTATTTATATTGTCCCGCTTTATGCTATTTTGCAGGCTCGCAGCCCCAAGCCAATCAGGGCACGGGTGATAGCTGCAAACAATATTCTCAACGCTTTATTTATGGTCGCGTCTGCTGTTATCACAGCAGTATTGACGGGCATTGGTTTTTCTATTCCAGCTATGTTTCTTGTTGTTGGCATATTCAGCACATTTGTAGCTGTTTATATCGTACAGCTATTACCGCAAGACCTTGTGCAGTCGATTGTGCGAACCCTTTTAAAAACCTTTTACCGTGTTGAGGTGAAAGGGTTGGAGAACTATCAAAAAGTTTCTAACAAGACGGTCATTATCGCGAACCATACCAGCTTTCTGGACGGGCTTTTGCTGGGAGCATTTATCCCGCATCAGCTTACTTTTGCAATCAATACCCACATTGCCCAAAAATGGTGGGTTCGCCCGGCTTTCATTCTCTTTGATCTGTTAACACTTGATCCCACAAACCCGATGGCGACCAAGTCACTGGTGAAAGAGGTCAAGAAGGGTCGCCGTATTGTTATCTTTCCTGAGGGACGGTTAACGGTTACAGGCGCGTTGATGAAAGTGTACGAAGGGCCGGGAACGATTGCGCATTTGGCGCACGCTCCTATACTCCCTATTCGTATTGAGGGTGCTCAGTTCACCCCTTTTTCAAGGCTTAAGGGTGTGCTGCGCTTGCGCTGGTTCCCTAAGATCACTCTCAATATTCAGCCACCAGTTCGGTTTGAGGCACCAGAGGGCTTGTCTGCTCGTGGCAGGCGGCAGTGGCTTGCTGAAGCCCTTTATAACCAGATGTCAAACCTGATGTTTACAACGAGCAACACGGACCGCACGCTCTTTGAAAGCTTGATCGACGCGCGCAGTGTACACGGCGGTAAGCAAGTTGTTCTTGAGGATATTGAACGTAATCCGGTCAATTACAAAAAGCTTATTCTTGGTTCTTTTGCGCTAGGGCGAAGATTAAAGAAGAACACTAAACCGCGTGAAATTGTTGGCCTCTTTTTGCCAAACAGTGTTGGTGCCGTTGTGACCTTTTTTGCATTGCAAGCCTATGGTCGTGTACCTGCCATGCTGAATTATTCAACGGGTGTCAAAAATATTAAGGCAGCTTGTACGGCGGCAGAAATTAAAACCATTCTAACGTCAAAGCGTTTCATTGAAGCGGGTGGAATGGAAGATATAGCTGCGGTGCTATCAGATAAATACAGGCTGGTGTATCTGGAAGACATTAAGGAAAAGGTGGGGCTTGGCGATAAGCTGTTTGCCCTAATTGCGCGTTTATCGCCTGAGTTTTGGCACCACCGTATGAGCCAAGGTACTAAACCAGACGAAGCTGGGGTGGTGTTATTTACGTCAGGCTCTGAAGGTATGCCGAAAGGCGTGGTCTTGAGCCATAAGAACATCCAGTCAAACCGTTTGCAGCTTTCCGCCATAGTTGACTTCACACCCTCTGACACGGTCTTTAACGCTTTGCCGATTTTTCATTCATTCGGTCTGACAGGTGGTTTGCTTTTGCCTGTTCTCTCTGGCTTGAAGGTATTTTTGTATCCGTCCCCGCTTCATTACCGAATAGTGCCAGAGCTGGTTTATGAAACAAATTCCACTATTATGTTCGGGACAGATACATTCCTCTCTGGTTACGCCCGCTTTGCCCATGCCTATGACTTCTATTCCATGCGCTATGTGTTCGCGGGGGCAGAAAAGCTAAAACCGGAAACCCGCCGCCTGTATGCAAATAAATTTGGTGTACGTATTTTCGAAGGGTACGGAGCCACTGAAACATCGCCCGTGCTCGCAGTGAACACACCAATGCATATAAAGCAGGATACTGTTGGGCGGCTGCTGCCGGGAATCCAGTACAAGCTTGAGCCGGTACCGGGCATTGAGGAGGGCGGCAAATTGGTTGTAACCGGCCCTAACATTATGATGGGTTATCTGCGAGTTGATAAGCCAGGTGTTTTAGAGAAGCCTGAGGGTGGCTGGTACGACACAGGTGATATTGTCGAGATTGACACAGAGGGCTTTGTTGCCATCAAAGGGCGTGCCAAGCGCTTTGCTAAAGTCGCCGGTGAAATGGTGTCCCTAACCGCTGTTGAGGGTGTTGTTTCTGACCTTTGGCCTGATGAAGCCCATGCTGTAGTGGCTGTATCTGATGTCAAGAAGGGTGAGCAGCTTGTGTTGCTAACCACGCGAAAGGGAGCAGAAGGCAGTGAAGTATCCGCCAAATTGCAAGCCGAGGGCATGTCAGGGCTTATGCTACCAAAATATATCAAGGTGGTGGACGAAATCCCTGTCCTCGGAACTGGCAAAACCGATTATGTAACAGCCCAGCTTCTTGCCGATGAATACGCGAGTTAGTACTAATGCTTGGTGTATATTGCGGTTACCACGTAAACGGCAGCGTCCTGTATTTATGTCCCGTTGAATACGCTAGCCGCCTATTAAAGCTTCGTCAGTCCAGAGTTGTGTACCGCCCATTGTTGGGGCTAGTATATTTGGTCGTTGACCTCGACCTGTACCCGTAACTGTCAGTAATGTTACTGCAATTAATGTTAGGAATATGAATGTAAGGTTATGCGAGGCTTGTTCATGAGTGCTTTAAACCTTTTAAGAAAGTCAAAATCATATAGTCGGCCATAGCTTTTGCGTCTTTGCTGCCCATGGCTTCCAAGCTTTTTTCCATACCCAAAACAGCAATGCCGTGCACGCCGCACCACAGTGTATGGGCTGCATACTCCGCTTTTTCTTGTGCGTCAGCTTGGCCTACAAAGAGAGGCATCAGGGCGCGCTCAACAACAGAGAAAGGCATCGCAACTTTTTCCAGATACCAGTTTGGCAGGGCCTTACCGTCCGCGCTGACACGCTCCAGAATAGACCCCCAAGTGTTCGGGTTCTCTGTCAGGAACTGGAAATAGGCACCACTTAAGGCAAGGAAGTCTTCTGTGACATCTTTTCCCTGCACAGTATCTTTAATAACGGCGTAAAGCGCATCAAGCGTGCGGGCTTTAACGTGCAAGCTCAAATCATCCAAATTATCAAACAGGTTATATATGGTGCCGACAGAATAACCGATTTCCTTTGATACGCGCCGTGCAGTAAGAGATGTAATCCCTTCTTTTTCAACGATTTTTTCTGCAGCATTCAGTGCCATTTCAAACAGTTCGTCGCGGCTATGGTCAGATCTGCGGCCCATTGGAAACTCCATAAAATTAAACAGTGTTCATTTTTATATTGAACAATGTTCACAAATGCAATAATAACAATTGAACATCGTTCATTTATTGATTCGCAGGAGGAAAAAATGGAACGAGAACAAGAGCCATGTGGCTCAACTAATGGCACACAAATGCCAGAACGAATGGAAGGGGACCTGTCATCCAAGTGGATGATGTGGATCGGCGGTATTGCTCTCGCCTTTGGCGGGGCCTTTATGGTTAAGTATTCTATTGATTCAGGCCTTTTACATCCGGTTATCCGGGTCTCGATAGGGGCTGTATTCGGACTTGTACTTTTAGCGTTCGGGGAATGGGTGCGCCGCAAACAACAGGTTGTGAGCTGGCTCAAGGACCGGCCTAATTATATTCCCGGTGCAGTTGCAGCGGGCGGACTGTTTACACTCTTTGCCTCGGTTTATAGTGCTTATGCCCTTTATGAGCTATTATCCTCAACCCTTACATTTGCGATATTGGCGCTAGTATCGCTTGGTGCATCGTGGCTTGCACGGATGCATGGCAGATATTTTGCCTATATTGGTCTGGTTGCGGGTATGGCAGTGCCCCTTATGGTGTCTGCTAATGTACCAAGTGCATGGGGACTGTTTCCATATTTGCTTGCTATCATCGCAGCTAGTCTCTGGGGTGCTCGTCAGCACCGCTGGACAGATATTACGGTTGCGTCGCTTGTCATCGCTAGTGGCTGGGTTGTGAGTTGGATTGCCACAAACTGGCATGCAGGCGACATTTTGCCGGTAGGGCTTTTTGTTTTGGCTCTCGGTGGTATCAACCAGTGGATGCTTCGTGGTGCAAGCTCAGAACGGACGACGGACAGTTCAGTGTTAGGACTGTTTCCAAGTCATCCGATCAGCATATTGTCAGATTGTATCATGGCTCTTTGTGCCATTCTGCTTGTTGGTATGGTGCGTCTGGAGCATTATAGTCTTGAAGCATTGTTGCTGGCGGGTTCTGGTCTTGTTGGCCTTTTATATGCCGCTGTTCCTGTTAGGACGCGCTCTGAAGAATGTGCCGAATATGATACAGGATTTGTGATCGGCCTCCTCGGTAGCCTGTTTTTGCTCGCAACGTGGCATTTGCCGTCACTCGCTAACCTCACAGATTTTATGGGGCAAACAGCATCGAATACCTTTGCGCATTTACCTATTAAAGCGCCCGGCTTTGAAGTGTTTCTCATTGTGTCAGTCGGGCTTGCTGGACTGGTTGGTATTGTTGCATACAGTCGCCTCGGGGTACTTTTCCGTAAAGGTTTGTGGGCTTCTATTGGGGCAGGGTATCCGATAATCATTTTGCTCATCGATTATTGGCGGATGGACGGCCACAGTAATAATGTGCCGTTTGCGGCTATCTCTTTTGTTATGGCAGTTCTCTTTGCTATTGCAGCAGAGCAGTGCAACCGAAAAGCAACATCTGAATGGAGAGTGCCGCTGGCCGTCTATGCGGCTGGTGCGGCTGGTGCCCTGTCACTCACGCTTGCTATTCTCCTTGAGGATGCTTGGTTAAGCTTTGCCCTTGCAACTGAAGTGTTAGCCTTGGGCTTTATTTGGAAGAAAACCGAGGTTAAGGGTCTGCGCACGTTGGCGATTGGCCTTGCTGCTATTGTTCTGGTACGTCTCTTCTTCAATTCGGCAATCTTTGGGTACGGCGATCCGGGTGCCATGCCTGTCATTAACTGGCTTTGGTATGGCTACGGCCTGACAGCTGTGATGTTTGCCTATGCGGCCAAACTGTTTGGTGATAATCAAAATGAGGACAGCCTGGTATCTGTTCTGAAAGCCGGAAGCGCTTTGCTGCTCATTGCCTTCACCACGCTTGAAATCAGGGTTCTGGTGTCAGACGGAAATCATCTGTTAGGCGATCCAACATCGCTGGAAGCAGCCCTTCAAACCATCAACTGGACAGCCGCAGGCGTTATTCTCTACTGGCAGGAGCAGAATGATAACACCGGTGTTCTCAGCATCGTTCGTAAGCTGATGACAGTGGTAAGCGTTATTGGGCTGATTGTTGCTGGTGGGTTGTTCAACAATATCTTCTTCCGTGAACTGAATGTTGGCGAATGGCCGATTGTTAACCTACAGCTGCTGCAGTTTTTTGTGCCTGCTGCTCTTTATGCTGCCAAAGTCTGGTTGGCCAACAAGGTAGGTGAGAAAGACAGTATGGTTCTTTACGGTCTTGTTAGCCTCCTTGCCAGCTTTGAATGGGTTACGCTGGAAGTGCGTCACATCTTCTACCCAAGTGGTGGCACAGGCCCCGCGAGCGATTGGGAGTGCTACGCCTATTCAGCTGCGTGGCTCTTATATGCTGTTACACTCATGATTGTTGGTATGCGCTTTGATGTTCGTAAACTCCGGATGGTTGGAGTTGGCTTGCTGGCTGTCGTTGTGGTGAAAGTCTTTGTGTTTGACATGAGCCACCTTGAAGGTATCGCGCGCGCGCTTTCTTTCATGGGGTTAGGTGTCGTACTTATCGCAACAGGCTATTTGTACCAATATTTTCGGCACATTCAACTGGGACGAATCATCGAAACTAATGAAGCTAAATCATCTGATAAACCGAAACAATAAGTCACTTCACATTTGGTTTAAATAAACACTGGCACCGCTGTTCTAGCAGCGGTGCTTAAAATTGAACGAAGACACAATTGCAACCATGCTGAAAAAGATGAAAAAGCAGGGCATTAAAATTGGTGTTGGTACAGACCTGATCGTTGACTGGATCAACTATATGCCACATGCCTATATCGACGAACTCAAAAGCCTTGTTGAAATTGGCTGTACAAACAGTGAGTCCCTTGTTGCCGCAACCAAAACCAGTGCAGAAATTCTGCGGATGGATGACCGGCTTGGCACCATTCAAACAGGTAAGCTCGCTGATATAATTGTGCTTGATGGCAACCCAGTAAAAAATCTAGATGACCTTGGCAAAGTTGATGCGGTGATCATTAATGGCCGCACTGTTATGCATGCAGGTCAGTTTGTTCTGCCTATACACGAACCTGTAGACCCACCCAAAAAACAAATCGGTGCAGCAAAAGTTCAGTCATATTAAATATGAAAAACTTCTCATCAATCGCAACTGTTCCCAAAGGGTTGTGATTGATGAACCTTTCGGGGGGCATGTGTTACACACCTCTGTGCCTCCCGAATTTTAGCCTTCATGAATAGCCTTTAGCGGTACCTGCCGATTACCTCTGTTCTGCGAAAGGCACTGGTGGAGTGTAATATGGAAGTGATACTAGCGAGTTGGCATCACTTTTTACCGTGTTTTTCACACAGGCTATGATCAGCTAGTACATGAATAATCTGGCAGTTAGCGACAGTGCCACCTTCACAGTGGCTAACAATGCGCTTTAATTCTGATTGTAGTGCTTGGAGTGAAGTGATTTTGCGCTCTACTTTTTTAAGGTGGTTGCGCGCGATATGGTCTACAGCATCACATGGTTGGTCTGGCTGATCTGCAAGGGCCAAAATGGCCTTGATATCATCGAGAGTGAAACCCATATCTCTGCTGTGACGGATAAAGTTCAACCGCTCAAGGTCATTGCGGTCATACATACGCCTGCCGTTTTCAGCGCGCTGGGCCAAAGGCATTAAGCCAATATCTTCATAATAGCGAACGGTTTGCACCTTGCAGTCAGTTTGCCTTGCAAGGTCGCCTATCATAAATTTTTCAAGCATGTTTTTTCCTCTTGCTCCTACAGTTACTATAGCATGTATGCCTGTATTCATGAATACAGATCAGAAAGGTATAACAATGTCTCATGGATGCTGCGGTGATGATGTGAAGTTTGATGGTGCCTCGCAGGCATACAAACGCGTGTTGCTGGTGGTGATTGCTGTTAATTTCGCCATGTTCTTGGTGGAAGTATCAGGAGGCCTTGCATCTGGCTCAATGGCGCTGCTTGCAGATTCGCTCGATTTTCTGGCAGACAGCGCCACCTATACAATTTCCCTTGTTGTTATTGGAATGTCGCTTGCTGTCAGGGCAAAGGCCGGTCTTTTTAAGGGCATTTCGTTGCTAGCTATTGCTGCATGGGTGCTGGGTAGCACTGTGTACCGTATGCTGGGTGACGCTGTCCCTGAACCCATAACGATGGGGACGATTGGCTTTGCAGCTTTTGCTGCCAATGTATTTTGTGCGCTTCTATTGATGCGCTTTAAGGACGGTGACGCGAACGTGCGCTCTGTTTGGCTGTGCAGCCGGAACGACGCGATTGGTAATGTGGCGGTCATATTGGCGGCATCTGGCATTTGGGTGACTGAGAGCATGTGGCCTGACCTGATTGTGGCGGGCGGTATGGCTGCTCTATTTTGCCAGTCTGCGATATTAATCATTCGGCAGGCCCGCACGGAGTTGCAGCAAGACCATGAAACGCATCAGCACTAATTTGCATGTGTTAGTAGGGTTACATTCGCATATGGGTGTGACACAAGGATTACTTGCTAAAATGGTGGTGGATAACACGCCCGATGATATGCGCGAAACGGCCTTTGGTTTCTTTAATTTTTCACAAGGGTTAGCGTTTTTGATAGCGAATATTATTGCTGGATATATGTGGGACCGGCATGGATCCGCCGTGACATTTTATATTGGTATATTCTTTAGCTTCATTGCGTGTGCGGCTGTTGTTGGTATGGCGTATCACACTAAAATGCAGCGCTCATAAAGTTTTCGCAGATTTATAAAAGGATTTTGGGTCTCTTGTGGCCCGCCACTATAAAAAATTAGATAATCAAGTGAACAGGTACATTCTGCAAGTATTTCATATGGTTATGGTATGAATCTTGTTAGTGGTAGAGAATATTATTAAGTACTATATAAATATATAATTAAGTTCCAGCTAAATTGTTTCGCCTCTTTGATTGTGTGAGTTTGAGGGAGGGAAAACAAGGAGGAACGCACCATGAGTATGCCATTAAAATCTAAAAAGGCGCGGCATGGCCTGATAATACACCATAAAAATTTACTCACACTCTCTACAGCTGGTTTTGTGCTTGGCGCTATGCTGCCACAGTTTGCACCGGCGCAGGCAGATGATGTCTCAGACATTGAGATTGAAGAAGTTGTGGTAACAGCAACCCGCAGGTCTGCATCAATTAACAAGATACCCATGAGCCTTGATGCTTATTCAGAATCTGAAATGGAAGCAAAGGGTATTAAGTCGATCGATGATGTGGCCAATTTTACGCCGGGGGTTTATTTTGCACCGGCAAATGATCTGGTAAGTGGCATTTCTATTCGCGGTGTTTCTTCAGGTGTAGGTGCTTCCACAACCGGTATCTACATTGATGAAACACCCATTCAGGTGCGCGCTGGTACAGGTGTCGTAACCCAGACAGCATACCCACAGATATTTGATCTGGAGCGGGTTGAAGTTCTGCGTGGCCCGCAAGGTACACTTTTTGGCACAGGTTCAATGGGCGGCACTATTCGCTTTATTACACCAGAGCCTGACTTAAACGAATATTCCGGTCAGGTAAAAAGCGAAATCAGCACAACTGAAGGCGGTGAGATGAGCTACGAGGCAGGTGCTGCGGTAGGTGGCCCGATTATCGAGGAAAAGCTTGGGTTCCGCGCAAGCATGCTTTACAGAAAATCTGGTGGTTACATAGATCGTGCACCGTTTACTGGTACAGATGTTACAGAAGAAGACATTAATGGTGAGGAAACACTTGTTTTCCGCGGCGCGTTGAAGCTTGCCGTTACCGACAACCTGACAATTACACCGTCTATCCTCTATCAAGATAGAAGCTCTGACGGTACAAATTATTTTTGGAGTGACCTCTCGGATACGGATTCTGCAAATTTTGTGACTGGCCACACGCAGGCTGAACCAACGGACGATAAATATGCGTTGAGCGCGCTTAAAATTGAATGGGATTTGGGCGGCGCAGAGCTGATCGCCAATACCTCTTATTTTGACCGGACTCTTGATCGTTCGTCAGACTATTCAAACTTTAACTGGGCAGCGCTCGTTGGTGACCCAACGCCGAGGGACCCGGTAAGTGATTACCGTGTGGCATCTTTAGCGGGCGTTGAGCAAAAAGACTTCACACAGGAACTGCGCCTGCAATCAACAAATGAAGACAGCAGGTTTCAGTGGGTTATTGGCGCTGTGTATCAGAGATCAAAGCTCTATACATACCAGGATGTTGTAGACCCTCTTTTGCCTGAACTTACAGAGCAAGTGTATGGCTGTTCAATCGAGGCGGCCGATTGTTTTGGTGACGGCCTGATCGACGGCGTTTACAGTGTTATCATCGACCAAACAGCGATCGACAAGCAGGCTGCAATATTTGGTGAGCTGGAATATGCGTTCCTTGATAACCTGAAGATGACAGTTGGTTTGCGGTATGCGCATACAAAGCTGGATTTCCAGCGTGAAGTGAGCGGTCCACTGCTTTGTAAAACCTGTAATGGGTTGCCTGAACCGCTTTATGGTTCCCCCCCGACAGAAAAGCCATTCACGCCCAAAATCTCCCTTGCGTGGGAGCCATCAGACGGCACTATGCTCTATGCTACTGCAGGTAAAGGTTACCGGGTTGGCGGCGTAAACTTCGCTTCACCAAATCCTGGTACACCGGGCTGCCCAGTTGGTATTGAGGCGCCAGACACATATAAGTCTGATAATCTTTGGAGCTATGAAGTTGGTGGTAACACCCGTCTTGCAGATGGCCGTGTGAAACTGAAAGGTAGTGCCTTCTACATTGATTGGAGCGATGTACAGCAGTATGTAACAAATACAGGCTGTATAACGTCTGCGTATAAAGACAATCTTGGCAGTGTGAAGATTAAAGGGTTTGATTTTGCGATTGCAGTACAGCCTATTGCAGATCTGCTTCTGGAGGCTTCCGGTAGCTATACTGACGCTCAATATGGTGAAACAGCGTACGGTGCACCAGAAGGTGGCACGGGTGCTGCAACTGTTATAGCAAACGATGGCAACTCCCTCGGTATTTCACCGTGGAATCTGCAGCTGTCTGGCCAGTATGATTTTGCCTTGGCTGGCAATAATGCTTATGTGAGGCTTGATTATACATATACATCACGCGATCAGGGCAATACTCCAGACCGGGATCCGATCACAACAAGCTATGATCCGGATAATATCGCTAATCCGGCTATCACTCTGCTAAGTGCTCGTCTGGGCGCCACTATTGGGGCATTCGATGTATCGGTTTATGGTACAAACCTGCTTCAGAACACGCCAGAGATGGGTCGTTTCCATGATGATGTGGGTAATCCGCTCTTTTACGCAACAACTGTTCGTCCGCGGACTATTGGTTTAAGTGCGGCCTATCACTTCTAGGCAGATAGCTTAGGTATTGTACCGCATAGGTAATCGATAAAAACAGCACGCGTGGCAGGTTCTGCCCGCGTGCAAGTGCATCTTTGGAAATTGATTTTGGTATGGCGCGCATCTGTGTGCACAAGTAATTGCTCACCAAGTTGAGGTTCGCAGTTTTAATCCCCGACATATAGCACTGAAGGCTATTTTGACTTTCATTGGTAAGATGATAATGAATTTGAACACGCAGCAACGCCCCCGCACCCTGTATGATAAACATATCGATGCACATACCGTGAGTACACTTGATGATAACGGTCATGTGCTCCTGTATATTGACCGTCAAGTGCTCAATGAATATACCAGTCCCCAAGCTTTTAGTGGCATAAGGGATGCAAAACGCCGTGTGCGGCGCCCAGAAACTGCACTGGCGGTGGTTGATCATGTAAACTCAACCGAGGTTCAGCGTAAAGCTGTGCAACCAGATGAAGGCGGTGCATTACAGGTCAGTTATTTTAAAGAAAACTGCGATGCGTTTGGCATAGAACTCTTTGATATTCTTGATGCCCGTCAGGGAATCGAGCATGTGGTTGCGCCTGAGCAGGGCTTCATCCTGCCAGGCATGGTGGTCGCGGCTGGTGATAGCCATACAACGACATACGGCGCTTTAGGCGCTTTTGGTTTCGGTATTGGAACCTCCCAAATTGAACATCTGCTTGTAACCCAAACCCTTGTTTATAAGCGGCTTAAAACCATGCGCGTTATACTGACAGGCGCTGTTGGGCTTGGTATTACCTCAAAAGATATCATCATGGCTGTTATTGAGCAGATTGGGGCTTCTGGGGCAACTGGCTATGCCATTGAGTTCACTGGGCCTGTTATTGATGCCCTAAGTGTGGAAGCCCGGATGACTATTTGCAATATGGCGGTGGAAGCAGGTGCGCGGGGTGCCTTTATGGCACCTGACGATAAAGTGTTTAAGTATCTTAAAGATAAACCACGTGCTCCGAAAGGTAAGTTGTGGGAGCAGGCCGTGGCGAAATGGCGACACCTTCGGTCTGATGATCGTGCAGTTTTTGACAAAGAAGTTATATTGGATATCGATCATATCCAGCCGATGGTGACATGGGGCACGAGCCCTGATCAGGCGGTTACAATTGGTAGCCGAATTCCTGACCCTGAAACAGAACCAGACCTTTCCAAACGTAAAGGCCTTGAACGAGCACTGGATTATATGGGGCTTGAGGCTGGAAAACCTATAGAAGATATTAGCATTACGCATGCTTTTATCGGGTCTTGCACAAATGCCCGCATTGAGGACCTGCGCGAAGTGGCCTGTGTGGTAAAGGGTCGCAAAATTGCCCCTGGTGTCAGGGGCATGATCGTGCCAGGGTCTTCTCTGGTCCGGGCGCAGGCAGACGCGGAAGGCTTGTCGAAAATTTTTATCGAAGCAGGCTTTGAATGGCGGCAGTCTGGTTGTTCTATGTGTCTTGCTATGAATGATGATATTCTTGCGCCGGGTGACCGCTGCGCATCAAGTACGAATAGAAACTTTGAGGGTCGTCAAGGGGCTGGCGTACGCACGCACCTTATGAGCCCGGCGATGGTTGCTGTGGCGGCCATAAAGGGGCACCTCTTTGATGTACGTAACTTGGGTAAGGAAGTGTAAATGGAAGCATTTCGTGTAATTTCGGGTATCGCTGCCCCTATGCTTGCAGCAAATATAGATACCGATGTGATCATGCCTAAACAGTTCCTGATGGGTATTGATAGGTCTGGTCTTGATCAGGGTGTTTTCTTTGATCAGCGCTTCCTTACGTCTGGCACACCCAACCCAGAATTTGTATTAAACCGCCCGGCATGGCAGGGCGCTAAATTTTTGGTTGTTGGTCCAAACTTTGGTTGTGGCTCAAGCCGTGAACACGCTGTTTGGGGGTTGAAGCAGTTGGGTATCAGGGCGCTGATTGGAACAAGTTTCGCGGGTATCTTTTATGATAACTGCCAACGTAATGGCTTGTTGCTTATTGAATTAGACAATGAACAAATACAGATAATAGAAGCTTTCTCGCAAAAAGGCTCTGGTGAAGAAATCAGCATTGACTTACCCAATCAAAAAATCCTGCTCCCAGAGCAGGTTAGCCTGAGTTTTAACATTGACCCAATACGCAAAAATGCCCTGCTTGAAGGCTTAGACGCCATTGGTAGCACATTGAAAATGGTAAGCTCTATTAATACATTTGAAGAGGGCTATTTAAGAGATAACCCATGGCTTGGTTAATGCCGCTATATTCCCTTTAAAAAAGGCATGGTCTGCGACAGTAATATATCTGGTACTTCTTCAGGGATGTAATGCCCTGATGGTAAGGTGCTGCCCCTTACATCGTCAGCAATTTTTTGCCATTCAGCTAAGGGGTTAAAGCACTGCGCGACAGTACCTTCTTTGCCCCATAAAACCATTAACGGGCAGTTCACTTTATGGCCTTTTTCAAGATCTTGTCGGTCATGCTCAAGGTCAATGCCTGCACTGGCTCTGTAGTCTTCGCAGATACCTGTTGCAGCACCCGGTAAACTGATACAGCGGAGGTATTCGCTAAAGACTGCATCTGTGAAGGGTGACATGCCTGCACTCCGTGTGCCCATCACACTGCGGAGATACCCTTCAGGGTTTGCTTCAATTAATGTTTCAGGGAGTGGTGCGGGGCGTATTAGGAAAAACCAGTGCCAGTAAGCTCGTGCAAATGCCTGATTTGTTTGCTCATACATGGCAAGCGTTGGAGCAATATCAAGCAGAACCATACGTTGGACAACCGCAGGATGGTCAAGCGCGAGCCTGTGTGCCACACGTGCGCCGCGGTCGTGTGCCAGTATTGAAAACTGTTCAAAACCCAGTTTACCCATAAGCTCTATCTGATCTTGAGCCATCGTGCGTTTTGAATAGGCTGTACTATCGCTCGTGATCGCAGGCTTTTCACTATCGCCGTATCCACGCAGGTCTGCGGCGACAACTGTGAAATGTTGAGCAAGCTCATCAGCAATTTTATGCCAGATCATATGTGTTTGCGGGTGACCATGTAAAAGCAAAAGCGCCGGGCCATTGCCGCCAATACGGTAATGAATATTAACATTATTAACGCGGCAGTTTTTGCTTTTGAAATGAGTAAACATAAGTTTTGCACCGAGTTTTGATAAATGCCAGAGCATGAGAGCTTGTTACCATTGGCTGCTATGCTATACTTTCCTTATTGTATAATAAATAACCCAAATGTGGCTCATTAAATTATGAAACGTGAACAATTGCCGCAACCGGAAGACCTGAGAGTTTTTCTGACCGTTTTGCGTAAACAGAGCTTTGTTGCGGCGGCGGCAGAACTTGGACAATCGCCTGCTTATGTAAGCAAGCGTATTAAAATACTTGAAGACACTCTCAAGGCCAAATTATTACATCGTTCTACCCGTCAGGTTACTTTGACCGAAGACGGCGAAAAAATCCAGCATTGGGCCTCTCAGGTTTTGGGTGATTTAAGCGATATGGCGGGGGAGCTCTCTCAAACACGAACGTCACCAAAAGGGCTACTGCGGGTTTGTAGCACATTTGGGTTTGGCCGTATTCATATTGCCCCGGCGCTTTCCTTGCTTTCAAGGCAGTATCCACAGATGGAGTTTCATCTTGAATTATTTGATAGGCCGGTAGACATTATTAGAGATGAATTTGATCTGGAAATCAGGGTAGGGGATGATTTGCCAGATCAGTATATCTCAACCAAGCTTCTTGATAACCGGCGTATTCTTTGTGCTGCACCTCGTTATTTGCAGCGGAAAGGAATACCAGAGTCTTTAGATGACTTGAGAAACCATGACTGCCTTGTCATCAAAGAGCGCAGCAACCCTTTTGGCATTTGGCATATGCAATGTGATGGCAAGCCACAGACGATTAGGGTGGATGGCCCCATGTCATCCAACTTTGGTGAAATTGTTGCTCAGTGGGCACTTGATGGGCATGGCATAATGTTACGGTCCACATGGGAAGTGCAAAAGCACCTAAAAGAGGGTGAGCTGGTTCAGGTGTTACCAAATTGCTTTCAAATGGCATCTATTTGGGGGGTTTACCCTATGCGAAGGTCACATTCAGCAAAGCTAAAAGTGTGCTTGGATTTTCTGGAACAACATTTCAGGGAAATTATGATTTAACGAGGTTTCAGCTTCTTCCTTTATTTACGAAATGTGCATAATATAATCACAAATGGGTCATTGCTACACATATGGGCCTCTGTAATACTTAGAGTAAGCTAAGCAATAGTACATCCTGATTATGGTTGATTAATGGATCGCCTCGCCTGATATGCAGGGGTTTTTGTACTAATGTGCGGCGTGCTTCTGGAGGGAGGAACCCATATGAAAATTACCAGCCTAAGTTCTACACGAGCGCAACTTTATGCTGCCCTGATCGCGTGCATTTTAGGTTTAACGCTATCAAATACGGCGGTAAAGGCAGATACAAGTTACGTGCAAGCTAAAACCGCACAAGGGATTGTAAAAGGGGAACACCTGAAAAGTGGCATTAATGCTTTTCGTGGTATCCGTTATGCGGCACCTCCTGTTGGCGCACTCAGATTCAAGGCACCAGAAGCACCAGAAGCTTGGGCAGGAACATATAATGCACTGGAGTTTCCACCAGCATGCCCACAAACTTTGACAGAAGATGATACGGAAATTAAGTATGACCCTATATCTGAAGACTGCTTGGGACTTAATATCTGGACACCGGGCGTAGACCATAAAAAGCGCCCTGTCATGGTTTGGATTCATGGTGGCGGCTTTGTTGTTGGGGCAACATCAAGCAATTGGTACAATGGACAGCATCTGGCTAATCGCGGTGATGTGGTTGTTGTTAGTATCAATTACCGCATGGGGGCATGGGGTTTTCTGGCTTTGGGGCTTCTGGGTGATGAGCGGTATGCAGAAAGTGCCAATGTAGCGCTGCTTGATCAGATTGCATCCCTCAAGTGGGTAAAAGACAATATCGAAAACTTTGGCGGTGACCCTAATAATGTAACGATTTTTGGTGAATCTGCTGGTGCTGCAAGTGTAGGTGATTTACTTGCAATGCCTCAGAGCGCAGACCTATTCCATAAGGCTATTCTGCAAAGTGGTGGGCCACTGCGTGATGCAGGCAGGACAGAACGCGCAATTAAGCTGACTAAGCGGTTCATGGAACTTGCTGGTGCGAAAACAGCGGATGATCTTCAGGCGCTTTCTATGGAAGATTTGCTGCATGTTCAGGAAAAGCTCTTTTCTGAAGGTGGGGACCTCGGTGTTTTTGGGCATATTGTTGATGGTGTTGTTCTCAAAGAAGCGCCTCACCGTACAATTGCGGCGGGCAAGGGGCACCGTGTGCCGGTGCTGATAGGTACAACGTTTGAAGAAATGCGGTATTTTGCCACTGCTGAAGACTTGGGTATTACCCGTAAGCCAAAAGAACTCCTCTTGAAGCAAATGACAGATATTGCTGGGGATAAGGCCCAGTATATTATTGATGCTTACCGCGCTGAATATCCAGAGTGGGGTGATACTGTTATTCAGATTGCATCTGATGTTGCTCTGCGTTTACCGGCAATTGATCTTGCGGCGGATATGTACAAAATGCAGCCTGTTTACATGTATCTTTTTACATACAGGTCTAATTCTACGCACAAAAGCTATGGTGGGTCCCATGCCATGGAAATCCCGTTTGTATTTGGCGTGATAAATGAACCTAATGTGCAGGTTTTCACGGGGGATGATCCGCGTCGTGCTGAAATTGCTAACAACACCATGGATATATGGGCCTCTTTTGCAAGAAATGGCGATCCAGATACACCTGCGACACCTGACTGGGCCACATATGACACAGAACAGAGGCAAACGATGGAAATTGGCCCGGAGATACGCCTTGTTTCAGATCCTATGTCTGCACAGCGCCGGGCATGGGGGGAAACCCGCGCCTCTGTTGAGCAGTCCTGGAGCTTGATGGGTAATGACTAAAATGTGAGTAACACCTGCAGGCGTAGGTGTTATCCTTTAGTGTGTGTACTGTGTATCATTTGTGCATACTACACCATTAAGCTTTTTGGTGCGCAGTAATGAGGAGGCGGTTATGTATCGTATATATGTGGTTTTTCTTATCTTTTCTGTGTTTATGACAGGCGGGAATGTATATGGTCAGGAACCTTTAACTGCAACAGAAGCTCAAATTACGGCATGGATTGATGCTCATAATGATGAAAGCATTAACCTGCTTGAAGCATCAGTTAATATTAACAGTGGTTCCCTAAATATCTCGGGCGTAAAAGCGGTCGCGGATCAGTTGGAAAAAGAGCTTTCTGCTATTGGCCTTGATACAGAGTGGATTCAACTTCCTGCTGATATGAAACGGGCAGGGCACCTGTTTGCTCGCACAAACGGCACCCGCGGTAAAAAGATAGTATTGATTGGTCATCTGGATACGGTTTTCGAGCCTGATGATGCTTTTCAACACTTTGAACGTAACGGCAACTGGGCCACAGGGCCGGGTATTACTGATATGAAGTCGGGTAATATTATCATCCTTCAGGCCTTGAAGGCCCTGCATGCTGTAGGTGCTTTGAAAGATACGCGGATTGTTGTTGCGTTTAGCGGTGATGAAGAATCCCCTGGCACCCCTGTATCTGTAACTCGAAAAGCGCTGATCGATGCAGGCAAGTGGGCAGATGTTGCTCTGGGTTTTGAGCATGCTATGCGTGATGAAAAAGGTGAATGGGCTACAGTATCACGGCGGGGCTATACGGGCTGGTGTCTGGAGGTTGATGGAAAACAGGGTCATTCATCGCAGATTTTTACTGAAGAAGCTGGTGCGGGTGCCATTTTTGAGACTGCTAGAATCCTGAATGATTTTTACGAAACTGTTCGCGGCGATGCGTATCTTACCTTTAATGCAGGTACCATTGCAGGGGGAACCGAGGTCACTGCTGGCTGTGATGTAGCTGCGGGTAATTTTTACGGCAAACCAAATGTTATTCCAGGGCGCGCCGTTGTGCGCGGTGAAATGCGTACCGTATCGGAAGAGCAGACTATACGTACAAAAGCAGCGATGCAGGCTATTGTGCAACAGCATCTGCCAGTCACAAACGCAACAATAACATTTGATGATGGCTATCCTGCAATGGCTCCAACGGAGAGAAATCTTCATCTTTATGAGAGGCTGTCAGAGATAAATCAGTCTTTGGGGCGCGGCCCAATGCATATTCTTGACCCCTTAAGGCGGGGTGCAGCTGACATCTCATTCGTAGCACCCTATGCAGACTCTTTGGCTGGTATGGGTGGGTACGGCGAAGGGGCACACTCTCCTAAGGAAAGCTTTGATCTATCCTCCCTGCCGGTCGCTACAAAGCGAGCTGCCTTAATGATTTACCAGTTAAGCCGGGCTAATTAAAATAACGAACACTGAGTTTTGCCGCATGTAGGCTGATTGTATCAGGAATAGGTGTTTCTTTGACAAGTATTATATTTAAAAGACAAATGGGTGTTCTGCTTAGTGGTTTGGTCATTTTCTTTATCCTGTTACTAATGCCGCAGCCGGAGGGGATGACAGCCTCGGGGCAAAGCCTTTTGGCGGTGGTGGTTCTAATGGCTATTTGGTGGATGGGCGGTGGTGCTTCCATTACAACAACCGCCTTGTTACCGCTTATTTTATTTCCTGCGCTTGGCATTATGTCCAGTAGCGAGGTGGCGCCCAACTATACAAATCATCTTGTGTTTCTATTTTTGGGTGGCTTTATGATTGCGCTCGCCATGGAGAAATGGAATTTCCATAAGCGCATTGCCATCTGGTGTATTTCTGTTATTGGCACTGACCCACAGCGGATTGTTCTGGGTTTTATGGTGGCTTCTGCCTTTCTTTCCATGTGGATTTCAAACACTGCCACAACAATGATGATGTTGCCGGTTGCGATGGCTGTAGTAAAACAAATAGCTAGTGAAGCCTCGCTGAAGGGTGAGCGCAGTAAAACCACTGAGCAGATAATTCAGCAAAGTTTTGGGCTGGTGATGATGTTGGGCCTCGCTTACTCTGCAAGTATTGGCGGTGTTGGCACCCTTATTGGTACGCCGGCAAATATTGTCTTTGTTGGGTTTTATAAAGGCCTATATCCTGACCGTGCTAATATTTCCTTCTTTGAGTGGATGGTTATGGCTGTTCCACTTGTCTGCGTTTTTCTACCTATAGTATGGCTTTATTTGTGTAAGTTTGTCTCACCTGTCCCCATGAAAAATATTCAGTTTGGCAGTTCAGGGTCGGACATCATCAAAGGCGAATTGGAAGCTTTGGGAAAAATGTCACGCCCGGAAAAAATAATCGGGTTTATCTTCCTTTCTACGGCACTGCTTTGGGTATTTAGAGAGCCTATTGATATTGGTTTTTGGGTGGTGCCCGGGTGGTCGGGCTTATTTCCTGAAGCAAAACTCATACATGATGCAACCGTTGCTATGGCGATGGGGCTTTTGTTGATGCTTATTCCAGTAAACTTTGGCAAAGGCACGGAGCTTGAAGGAAGCCGTGAGTTTTTTATCCTTGACTGGGAAACAGTTCAAAGCAGGGTGCCGTGGGGAATATTGTTATTGTTTGGGGGTGGGTTTGCTTTGGCGGCAGGGTTTGGCAAAACCGGGCTTGATCAGTGGATTGGTTTGCAATTAACAGGTGTGTCTGTTTTGCCCCTTATAGGTGCTATTTTTGTTGTTTGTATCGTTGTTACATTTATGACTGAGCTAACATCCAATACGGCCACCCTGGCAATGATACTTCCTATCATTGGTGCTGTAGCTGTGGCGGGTGGATATGAACCTCTTATGCTGATGATACCTGCCACCTTGTCAGCCTCGTTTGCTTTCATGCTGCCGGTTGCTACACCTCCGAATGCCATTGTATATGGCAGTGGCTGGGTGAGCATTGCTGGTATGTCGCGTGCGGGTTTCGCCCTAAATTTAATCGGCGCAGTGCTGATCACGTTACTAGTATTGCTGGTTGTAGAAAGGAACATGCTATAACAAGCTTTGCTTATGTAAGTTGTCATACGCATATGGGTAGCATTCACGAATAGTTGCAACGGGGGTATTGGGGTGGCACCGCATAGAAAAATATCTTTGGAGGATTTACGCTTTTTTGTAACAGTCGCATGCGCAGAAACGCTTGCTGCTGCTGCTAGATCCCAAGATGTTACCCCGTCAGCAGTGACACAGCGTTTGCGTCAGCTTGAAGGGCGACTGCATTTACGATTGATTGACCGCACGACACGGGGGCTTAGACTTACAGATGAGGGCCAGCTTTTACTAGACCGTGCCCGCAATGTCCTTGAAGATCTTGATGATATTACCGAAACTTTAAGTGCGCGCCGAGGTGTTGTTGGCGGGCATTTGCGTATCATCGCCCCGCTTGGTTTTGGGCGGCGGTATGTTGCTCCTCTGGCGGCGGTGTTTCGTCGGGAAAACCCGGATGTGAAATTAACCCTTGTCCTGACAGAACGCCCGGCACTTGCGATGGAAGATACATGGGACATTGCTATTCATATTGGGGAACTACGAGATTCCTCGCGCATTTTGCATGCCCTTGCTCCAAACGAGCGGTTTTTATGTGCTGCGCCTGCTTATTTGCAGCAGCACGGTGAACCTAGCTCACCCGATCAGTTAGTGGATCACCATTTTATTGCGCTGCGCCAGAATGATGAAGATGTTACCTTAATGCAGTTTGAAGATGCACGCGGTAACCCTTTCAATATTCGTATGACATCCATGATGTCCAGTAATGACGGTGAATCAAGCCGGCTTTGGGCGGAAGAAGGACACGGTATTATACTGCGTTCTGAATGGGATGTTGCTGAAGACCTGAAGGCTGGGCGTTTATTGCGGCTTTTGCCTGACTACCATTTACCTTCAGCCCACATTGTTGCTCTTCTAAGCACCAGAAGTGAAAAAACGGCGCGTGTCAGTGAGTTTCTTCGGCTCATGAAAATGGCTTTAACACCGGTTCCGTGGCGGTTGCCATAAAGGTAACCTAAAGCAGCATTTCTGACTTAAAATTGTTACTGCCTATCGTCTTGCTGATAAGCAGGCCGCACTAGTATATCGTTATTGTGAGCATTAGGTTACCCAACCAACTGGCCTGCTTTATATATTCCTTCGATAGATGTACCGTTTGCAAGAGACTCTAAGCCGTCAAGAGGATTGCTGTTTAGAATAAGGAAGTCAGCGAACGCACCTTCGGCAATAACTCCTATACGCCCGGACATATGAACCAGCTCGGCATTAACACTAGTCGCAGAATGGAGCACTTCAAAAGGCGTTTCAATCTGGCTGCGTAGTATTAATTCCTGCCGCTGGTACTGATGCAGTTCTCCCAGAAGGTCTGTCCCAAAGCCAAGTTTAACACCAGCTTGCCTGCAAAGGCGTATAGCTTCTAATCCCTTACCGGCTACATCACCTAGTTTTTCAAGTAATGTCGCAGGTGCACCCGCCTCAGCGCCAAACTGGCTCATAGCATCATAGGTAACAAGTGTGGGTACTACAAAAGCACCTTTAGAACTGACATATTCTGCAACTTCCTGAGTAATTAAGTTACCGTGCTCGATTGAGCGAATACCTGCACGCACTGATCGTTCAATTGCTTCGGGTGTATAGGCGTGGGCAACCACATACGCGCCGCGCCTTGTGGCTTCGTCAACAATCGCTTCTAGTTCCTCATCAGAATATTGCAGCGACCATACCGGGTCACTTGGAGAAGAAATACCGCCTGAAACAAACACTTTGATATGGCTAGCGCCGCGCCGCAGTTCTTCCCGGGCTGCTTTGCGAACATTATCAACACCGTCAACAACCTTTGACAGGCGGCTTGACTGTCCGCATGCACAAGGTTCCATAGAGGGTTGGCGTGTATCACCGTGGCCCCCTGTTTGGCTTAAGGCATGGCCCGCATATATAAGGCGTGGGCCTTCAAAAAGGCCTTCTTCCAAGCTTTTCCATAAACCATAATCGGCACCGCCCACATCTCGCACGGTCGTAAAGCCGCGTTTGAGTGCAGCCGTCAATAAGTTGCTGCCTTTTAATGCATGATATGTATCAGGCATTTGCTCCAGTTTGCTGAAGTCCAGATCAGAAGCATAGGCATGAAAGTGTGCGTCAATTAAACCCGGAATTATAAACTTACCAGTTAAGTCTATGCTTTGTGTATGGTCTCCGCTTATTTCATTTTCTGTTACCGTGCGAAATTTGCCGTCTTCTATCTCTATAGTAGAGGGTGTTGATATCCGGTTGTGCTCACCGTCAAAAATTTGAACATTTTTAAGATATAGCGTGTTGTTATTGCAGCTCATTTTTTACCCCGTATATTTCAAAGGCACGTTCTTTGGTGATATAGCCATTTTTAATATCTTCCAAGACCTTTGCGACCGGTCGGTCTTTTGGGGCACCGTACCCACCACCATTTGCCGTGGCAACTTTAACAACATCGTCTTTTTTCAAAGGTATGGCTGTACAACTGCTGTATTGCTGTTCACTACCATCTTTGCGGAGAATGGAAACATAATTTGTGCTGCCTTCCAAGCCGCCATTCAGTCCCCATGGCCCATTCTTTGACCGAACATACGCCATGGTTATCCACCAATCATCATGCAGAATGCGGTAATGAAGGTTTATCCCTTTACCGCCAATAAACTCACCTTCGCCGCCCGGTTCTTCATTCAGGGATAATTTGTCAATCATGATACCATTGCGCTGCTCTGCTATTTCAACGGGCACATTAAAAGTATCTCCGTGATACCCGGTGTAGAGCGCATTAAGGCCGTCTCTATCATAACAGGCACCCCAGCCACCAATTTGGGGTTCAACAATACTATGATTCTTACCAGTTTCAGGGTGTGGGCCGCCCATGAACGTACCGCAGATGGAGGCATAGTGTCCGGCGGGCAGAAATTCGGGTAAAATAGGTGCCAGAGCTTTCCACATCAGGTCAAACAACATGATGCTTGTTTCATAATAAACGCTCATTGCAGCTGGATATTGGGCTGCGAACATGCTGTCGTCGTCCACTAGCAGTTTAAGCGGCCTGAAGGTACCTGCATTTGCAACAGACTGCGATCCGGCAATGGACTTATAGATCATCTGCACACCGACAAAGGTCGCGTCAAAGGATGCATTGAACGCATCTTTACTCTGTGGCGGATTACCGCGAAGGTCTACTAAAAACTCGGTATCTGAAATGGAAATTGATACACAAATGGGGGTCCCGCCATCGGTAATATCAGCTGCTTTAAAAGTACCTTTTGGAAGAGCCTTCAAGGCCTTAAGGGACATTGCTTCGCCAGTCGCTATATAATCTGTTATTGCGAACATGACAGCGTTAAAGCCATATTTTTCAACCAGTGATAAGAGCCTGCGTTCGCCTGCGCGCATGGAAGCTATTCCAGCCCAAAAGTCCCCTATCGTGATATCTGGCATGCGACTGTTCATTGCTAAAATGTCTAGAACCGACTGGTTGGTTTTACCGCTTTCAATGACTTTAATACAAGGAAGTTGCAGACCCTCTTGATAAACATCCACGGCATCTGCACTAATGCTGCCAGGGAATGAGCCGCCAATATCAACCCAGTGTGCTTTATTGGCAAGCCACGCTATTAATTGCCCCTCTACAAATACAGGTAAGACCAACACTACATCATTCAGATGACTAACACCGCCGTGATGGGGGATATTGGTCATGAAAATATCGCCAGGAAACACATGTGTGGCGGGGTCAAATTTTTTGATGACAGAACGGACACCGGGTTCCAGCATGCCTATAAAGCCGGGTATGCCAGACCCTGAGCTGGCCAGATTTCCTGCCGCATCCATCATGGCAACACCAAAGTCCAAAACCTCATAAATGATTGAGCTCATAGCCGTTTTTCGCATTGTTGCGAACATTTCATCTGTAATTGCGGTCAGGGAACTTTGAATTATTTCAGTTGTTATTGGGTCCATAATACCGGCCTTTGCCGTTGTTTGGCGTGTCATCGCGGACTCCTCTTCACTGTAATATGAAGGTTGCCGTACTCATCAACCCGAACGTGCTGGTCACGAAGAATAACAACAGTACTGCCTGATTCTTCAACAATAGCTGGTCCTATAAATAGGGTATTGGGTGCCAACTTTTCTCGTTGATAAATAGCTGTTTCCATAATGCCGTCTTCATCGAAGTCAACTTTCCGTATCTCCTTTATGGCATCTTCAGGTGATCCAAAATCAGACGGGTCAAGTTTACCAAGAGCGGGCCGTTCTACTGTGGCAAAAGCAGTAACTTTGAAGCTAACCAGTTCAATACTATTATCGAGCACATATGTGTATTTACGCTCATAAGAGGCGTTAAATTCCCTGACTATAAGATCCAAGGTTTGCACATCTACAGGGCCGACAGGCACATCTATTTGGACCGTATGTTCTTGCCCTTCATAGCGCAGTTCAAGCAGTTGATCATAATATACATCGGCTTCTTCAATACCTTCAGCCATATAAGCTTCGAGAGCTTCGGCCCGTATTCTTTTAAATGTTGCGGATATTTTCTCTGCATTCGATGCAATAAGAGGCATGGGTAATGTTTGTGAATAGTCCCGGCGCAAATCAGACAACAGCATGCCCCATGCAGAAAAAACAGCAGCATGAGCTGGAATAACAACCTGTGGAATATTAAGCTCTCTTGCGAGAGACGCAGCATGCATGGCACCACCACCGCCAAACGCAACCATTGTAAAGTCACGCGGGTCATAGCCCCGGTTGATGGAAACAAGTTTCAGCGCATTGCACATATTGTTATTGGCAATTCTAATGACACCTCTTGCCGCATCAATCGCGGGGATGCCAAGCTTTTCACCAAGGACTTCAAAAGCGCTTTTAACAGCGGCAACGTCGGCTTTAATTTCACCACCAATAAAATAATTGGGGTTAATTCGGCCTAGCATAATATTGGCGTCAGTTGTGGTTGGTTCTGTACCGCCTTTCCCGTAGGCAACAGGGCCGGGCAATGCGCCAGCACTTTGGGGCCCCACATGCATTTTGTTAAATTCATCAACCCAACCAATGGAACCGCCGCCATTGCCAATTTCTACGATATCTACCACCGGTGTCATGATTGGATAGCCCGCAGAGCGCGCATCCTTTTCAATCATATACTGGTTTGTAAGGCTGACTTTACCATTATCAATGAGCGAGCATTTGGCCGTAGTACCGCCAATATCAAAGGCAATAATATTGTCTATCCCCAAAAGTTTACCGAGCGCGGCAGCCCCTAGAACACCGCTTGCCGGGCCTGATTCAACAATGGAAATAGGTGTTTCTTTTGCGGCTGTTACCGTGTCAATGCCGCCGTTAGATTGCATCACATAGAAAGACCCCTTAAAGCCACCTTCCTTAAGAGATGTTTCCATTTCAGTGAGGTATGCTGAGGCGACCGGCTTTACATAAGCGCATAAAGCCGTTGTGTTGGTGCGCTCATATTCCCGCCATTCCCGTGAAATTTGGTGTGATGCAACCAGTGTCATACCGGGTGAAATACGCTGAATCTCACGGCATATTATTTGCTCATGTTCTGGGTTTGCATATGAATGCAATAAACAAACGGCAATTGCCTGCACACCTTCTGCTGCAAAGCTTTTTAAAATGGGTGCCAGTTCCTCTGTATTTAACGGCGTAAGGACTTCGCCTTTGTGCGATAGCCTCTCTGTAATCTCGTGCCTTAAATGCCGCGGGATAAATACTTCAGGTTTCTGATATTTAAGATTGAAAAAATCAGGCCTGTTCCCTCGGCCTATTTCAAGAATATCCTTAAAACCCCGTGTAGTAATGAGCCCGGTTTTTACGCCTTTACGCTCGGTAAGGGCATTAATGACAACAGTAGAACCGTGCGCAAAGAAGGATAGCTCGTCTTTTCCAACACCGGCAAGTTTTAGGCTGTTCATCACACCTGTCTGAAACTGCCCCGGTGTTGTGTGGGCCTTGACAGCCTTAACGCCTGTTATGGCACCGGATTTTTCGTCAACTTCACAATAAACCAGATCTGTGAAGGTGCCTCCTATGTCACTTGCGGCTCTAATGTTTGACATCTCAGATTACCTTTAGATTACTCAGGACTTGCTCAAGAGAGTGCTTTATTATAGCGCGTGTGCGCCTCTTTTTCCGTGATGTAGGCATTTTTCAGGTCACGGGTTATATGTGCCGCATCTCTTTTGCTTGCATCACCGTACCCGCCCCCGCCACCTGTCTGTGTTAAAATTACCGTGCCAGCCTTAAGGGGCATGGCGTTGGTTTTTAGAACAGAAACAACGGTGTTATCTGGGTGCGTTATTGTAACCTCAGGTGCTTTCCCGGGCATGCCGCCGTCCAAGCCCCAAGCGGTTGTGTGGGAACGTTCAAACCACAATGACAGGCTGGTGTCGCTTGTTACATGATATTCGCGGTAGCTACCATTGCCGCCGCGGTACATGCCTGCTCCGCCGCTGTCGCTGCGAATACCGTATTTCATAATGCGAACAGGGTACCTATGCTCATAAACTTCGATAGGATAATCCTTGAAACTGCCGTTCACATTGTTGATCAGGCAGTCTTGACCGTCCCCTTCTGACCATGCACCCCAACCCCCGGTGCTGGCTTCAATAGAAACATACAATTCGTCATTTTTTTCAGGATTATAACCGCTTAGGATAATAACCATTGAATCGCCGTAGTGCGCTGCGGCTGCTGCTTTTGGCATTACAGGTGACATGGCTTTCACGAATAAATCGATCAGCAGGCCAAGCGATGAAAAGTACCATGAACAGGCCGCTGGTTCTTGTGCATTAAAAATAGACTTTTCGGGCGCAATAACTTTAAGGGAGGAAAAAGTACCACCATCAACCGGTCTTTCAGGATTAATCAACAGTTTAAAGGCAACACGTGCCGCTGAAATGGTTTGGGTTTCACCGCAGTTGACAGCACCGCGTGCTTGCTTGGCAGACCCGGTTAAATCTATGGTGACTTTGTCCCCTTTAACATCAACTTTCATTTTTACCGGGATGGGTTCATTTGACAGGCCATCATTATCAAGGGCACCTTCAGCTGTGTAGGTCCCGTCTGGTATAGCGCTAATAGTTTGGCGTTCCATTTCGGCGGATTGCCGGAAAATATCGTCCCGAGCAGCTAGAACAGTTTCTCTGGTGAAGCGATCCAAAAGGGTGTTAAACCGCATTTCCCCTGTTTTTCCTGCCGCGATTTGTGCGTGCAGGTCACCAAGAAGGGCGTCACCAAAACGGCTATTGAGTTTTAGGAAAGTGAGAATTTCCTGACAGGGTTCGCCGTTCTTGTAAACCTTGGTTGGGGCCCAGCGCATTCCCTCCTGATAAATTTCATGAGAATCTGCAGATTGACCGGCATCCTTTGCCCCCACATCAAGCCAGTGCGCCCGCGACGTAGCAAAGCCAACCCGTTTGCCTTTCCAAAAAATAGGCATAATAACGGTAACATCATTAAGGTGCGTGCCCGCGATATAAGAGTCATTTAAAAATATGACATCGCCTTCGCCGAAGTAATCCCAGCCGCGCATGTCAGCAACGATTTGCACACACAGGGAAAGGTTACCAAGAAATAGGGGTAAACCAAGGGATTGCCCCAGAACCTCACCCGTTTCATCAAGCAGTGCAACAGCGCAGTCTTTGCCCTCGTATATCACAGGCGTATAAGCGCTTCTGATCAAGGCCGCATTCATATCTTCGGCGATAGAATTAAAGGCGTTTCGGATAATTTCAGTTGTGATTGGATTAGTGTGTGGATTGCTCATGATATGGTTTCCGCCTGAATAATTATGTTGCCGCTTGGGTCAAGTTCAAAACCGTAGCCTGGTGGTATGATCGTTGTGGCGCTTGCCTCCTCGATCACAGCAGGGCTTGAATATGATTGGCCTTGGGACATGAAGTCACGTTTCAGGATGGGTGCCTGATATGTTGTGCCATTGAATATAATGTCTCTCTGGCCGACAACAGGGTCAGTGCCTGTATCGGTTGGAGCAGAGTAGGGCAAAGACTTTGGAAGGTGCCCAAGTGCGGCCACTCGAAGGGTAATGATCTCGACGGGGGATCCATGCAAGGCATGCCCGTAGCGCGTCTGGTAAAGACCGTGGAACGTTGTAATGGTCTCATCCAGATCAAGACTATCAGAGACAGGTACACTGATAGTATATTCCTGCCCTACATAGCGCAGGTCGATAGAAAAGCTAAATGTCATATCTTCCGCGAGGACATTTTCCTCGACTAAAATAGCAGTGCCTTTTGTGCGCATATCTTCAAACAAACCAGCAATGACAGATTTGTCGACATCGTCTGAAAGGGCGTAGTGTGTTATGCTTAGATCATGCCGGATATCACTTTGCAGCATACCCCAAGCAGAGAATGTACCCGGGAAGCGAGGTATTATAATACGCTCAATATCCAGCTCGCGGGCAAGCTCCACCGCATGCATTGGCCCTGCACCACCAAACGCTACAAGGGTAAATTCTCTAGGGTCGATACCGCGCCCAATAGTGATAGTGCGCATGGCATCAGCCATTTTTGCATTGCCGATAGCAATCATGCCTTCTGCCAGTTCTATGTCGGTTAAACCGATTTTACCTGCGAGTTCCGCAAAGGCTTTTGCTGTGTTCGGCAGGTCAAGTGACATTGCGCCGTTCAGAAGTGATTCTACGCCCAGCCTGCCCAAAAACAGGTTGGCGTCTGTAATAGTAGGCTGAGTGCCACCCCTGCCGTAGCATACAGGCCCCGGAACAGACCCGGCGCTTTGTGGGCCAACGCGCAGCCCGCCACTTTCTATCCATGCAAGGGAGCCTCCGCCAGCGCCTACGGTTTCAATATTTATAATGGACATTAAAAGGGGCAACCCTTGCAGGACTGTCTCGTTTGAAAGTTCTGGTTGTCCGTCAACAACAAGGCTGAGGTCAAAAGAGGTGCCGCCCATATCAACACAGAGTAAATTCTTTAAGCCTGTCGCTTTAGAAAGTTCAACACCGCCGATGCTACCGCCAACAGGACCAGATAAAAGCGTTGTGATAGGGTGGCGGCTTGCATGCAGGTCTGTCATGACTCCGCCGTTCGAGCTCATCACATGGACAGTTTCATCCATGCCAACTTTAACAAGTTCCCGCTTTAGCGTGGAAAGGTAAAGTTCTACTACTGGGGCAACATAGGCATCCATCACGGTGGAGGATGCACGCTCTACCTCCCGCCATTCGGGTGCAACCCGGTGCGATAAAGATATGGAAACACCTGGTAAAGCTGCGGCGAGAACTTCTCCCACCTGTTTTTCATGGTCAGGGTTTGTGTAGGCATGCAATAGGCAAACTGCGACGGCAGGAATATTTTCTGCTTTTACTTTTTCTATTATGGGCTTGAGGGAAGTTTCATCAAGAGGTGTAATGACGTCACCGTTCCAGTTTAAGCGCTCTACCACCTCATGTACGTCAGATCGTGGCACTAGTTGCTCTGGTTTGCGGTAATGTAATTTATAAAGTGTGTCACGGTGCCCACGAGCGATAGTGTATGTATCGCTAACACCAGATGTCATGAGAAGTAGGACACGAGCGCCTCGTCGCTCTAAAAAGGCATTCAGGCCAACCGTTGTGCCGTGCACAAAGAAATCAATATCTTTTGCATTACCAACAAGGTCCTCGACGCCGCTTAAAACGCCGCGTGCCGGGTTATCTGGTGTTGTAGGCACTTTACCAATTTTTATGTCGCCTGTGGTTTTGTCTTCAATAACAAAATCGGTAAAGGTTCCGCCGATATCTGCTGAGATACGATATTTTCCCATAATTAAAACTCACGTTCCATTTTGAATATCAATAGGTATCCTGATCAAAAGTCGCTCTTTTCGAGAAAAACCTGTCGGCACATGGCTATTGATTTTGGTTGCACTCATCCGTAACCAGACGCATACGTCTGGTCTAACACTCAGTTTAAAACGTTACTGTATCTGCAATAATCAGAAGCAGGCGTGCGGGGTGCAGGCTATGGGCTGCACCCCTATATTTGCCTTAGAAGTTATAGCGGAAATCCAATCGCCATATGTCTTGCTGGCCAGCATGGGCATATCCGCCCAATACCCACTCTGAATTGTAGACTTCGTCAAAAACATTGCTTCCAGAAGCTGTTATAGACCAAGTGCCATCATTATCTTCTACCCCTACGCGGACATTCATAAGATCGATAGTTGATCGCGCGGTTGTGTTTTCTGGATCCCAGTACTGACTGCCACGACGCTCATAGTCTGCACGTAAGAAAATACCAAGGTTTGAGGTAATTTCTTTGCGGTACTGCCCACCAACATTGATGGTATATGACGGCACATAAGGTGCTTTGTTCCCGATGGCAGCAGGGTTCACGCTATATTCCTTGATTTTGCTATCGGATACAGAGAGGCCGGCAAATACATCAAGGTTTGGGGTTGCTCTTGCGGTTAATTCAAGTTCGCCGCCTTTGATGTTTATATCTTCAATTGGCACCAATACTTGGGCACTAACTGCACCAATGAACACAAAGTAAGGGGCATTAGTAATATCGGTGTTGTAAATTGCACCGTTCAAAGAAAGGCGATTATCCAGCATTTGGGCTTTGAAGCCAATTTCAGAAGTTTCGGTGATTTCACGGTTTAACAGGTCACTTACACCAGCAACACCAGCGCCAGCCGCAAGGACACCAACGCCGTTCTGGTTAAATTGACCACTTCTAAAGCCTTGTCCCCACGAGGCATAAAACGATAGATCATCGGTTGCCAGATACCGGAGGCTTACTTTGGGCTGAAACTTGCTGAAGGTCGCTTTGTTTACAGCGCCCGGTGCACCGATAGGAGATACGAGCACACCGTCAGTATAGTTGCCCTGTGCGGCGGACACTGTTTGTTTTCGTTTGTCGCGATCATATCGTCCAGCAACAGAGAACTCTAGATTTTCCGCAATATCATAATCAAACGCAAAGAAGAAAGCATATGCTGTGTTGTCATTGTCATCTGCAATGAAGGAGCTAAGCGGGCTGATATCAGATGAAGTTGGTTCACTACGCAACCTTACATAGCCCTCTTCCAAGTCAAGCATTGTTGCAGAGGATACAAACCGATCAGTTAGCAGTAAATATGTACCGAACATCCACCTAAAGCGCTGATCATCTGGTGATGTAACCCGAAGTTCCTGACTAAAAGCTTCAATATCAAAGAACTGTGATTGAATGCCATCATAAAACGGAAAGTCACCAAATGTTATGCTGGAAGCCGCAGTATAGGGAAACTGATCACTTCCTGTGCTTTGTGTAATTTTGTCATAACTGGTAACAGATGAAATACTACCCCAGTCTGCTTCATAATTAAGGCGCAGGGAAAACTGGTCTAGGTCACGGTCGTCTACGCCTAGATTGTTAGCTGAAAAATCACGCTCTACCAAATCAGCATCTGCAATTGTAAAATCAAAACTCGGCAACCCGGTTACGGGGTCAGAAACAGCGGGTTGATAGGTATAGTTAAGGGCGCCTGCGTGAGTGCGGACAATGTTTACACGGGCATCTGCCGAGAAATTATCGGTTGGCTCCCAGCGCAGGTGACCGCGAACTGTTACATCTTCCAGGTAATCAACTTTTTCATCCAGAACATAGTTATTAAAGACACCGTCCCTATTAATATAACTGCCGGAGAGTCTATAAGACAATGTATCTGATATTGGCCCCGAGATAGATCCTTGAAGATTATATTCGTTGCCGCTTGCAAGGCCGCCCTTCACGTATCCTTCAAATTCTTTTGCTGGGCTTACAGTATTTATGATGATCGCGCCGCCTGTGGCGTTCCGGCCATACCGTGCACCTTGTGGGCCTCGTAAAACCTGAATATTTTCAACATCAAAAAGCATTTGGTCAAAAGACCTTGAATTAACTTGTAAGACACCGTCCACAACAACAGCGACGGGCGGTTCGCCGTTGCGTGTTTGGGAAAGGCCTCTAATCGTAATGAAGTTTGTGCCGGCATCCTGTGCATTGGAGATGGTAATACCGGGTGTTAGTCCGATAAAGTCATCAACCTGATTGATGCGCGCATCCTCAATGGTTTGTTTGGTGAGAACAGAAACCGATAGCGGCGCTGATTGCAGCGTTTCTGCACGGCCACGCGCCGTTACAATAATTTCATCCATGACAAAACCATTTTCGCTATCAGTTTGCTGGGCGGAAACATGCCCCGCGCCTGAGGCTAAAAAGGCTGCTATTGCCAGATGAGACGTTAGGTTTTTAAAGCTCATTACTCTCTCCCTGAGAAGTGATTTTTGTTTCACACTGGTATGATTTTCTATAATTTATTATGGCGGTCGCCTAGGGGCGGCGCAACGCAGCATTCGTGTAGGTTTCGGTGTTTTTTGGATGGCTTACTGTAGGAAAGACGCTACCCAAACGGGTAGGTCAGGGGGCTATCACTTCATATGGACGAACCGTATTTATTTGAATTCTGTTTGCAAGAAACTCAGTTTGTTCAGCACGAGAGAAGATTTTTTCAACTACATCATACCCTGAACTAACCCGCCCAAAGACAGCAAAGCCTTGTCCGTCGGGGTGCCTAGTGCCGCCGTGGTCTAGTGCTGGTTCATCTTGCATGACAATGAAAAAGCTACCGTATGTTTGGCCTACGTCATACCGTGCTGTTGAAAGGCTCCATTTTTTATGAAGCAAGCCTGTTTCTTGTGTCGATTCATGCCGAATGGGCGGTATAATTTCAGCGTCACTTTCCATGCGCCCCCCTTGAACAACATGAATGGCGACATCTGGATTATAACTGTTGTTATCAGGTGTTACTATTCTAAACACTGAGGTTCCGTCCAAGGCACCCATAGTTGCCAGTTTTTGAAAATATTTAGCTGTGACGGGCGCGTTCACGTGATCAAGCTCCAGTTCAAAAACGCCTAATGCCGTATCAACTATTAATATGGTGTTCTTGGATGACATCGCTTAGCCTTTTGTTTCTGTTCGCTGGTAAAGCTAGGGAAAATAAAAGCAAAAACAAGCTGCCTAAACGGGTAGGCCTTTGTGTCAAGAACGATGAGTGAAAGGCAAAGAGGATATTTTTACCACATTTTGCTTATGAAAAGCTTATAGCAACCCCATGCGCTTGGCTTCAAAAACCGCTTCACCGCGGCGGCTAACCGATAGCTTTGTATAGATGTTTTTAAGATGGAACTTCACGGTATTGTCGGTTAGGTCGAGCTGTATGGCTATAGCTTTATTCGACATTCCGTGTGCTAAGTGGGTTAGGACCTGCCGTTCACGAAGGCTTAAGATATTGAGTTGGTCAGCCCCATGATTTTCAAATTGCCCAGATAGAAACTTATCCACAAACACCAGACCTTTGCCGCCCTCAGGCAAATTGAGTGTATCACGCATTGAATAGAGAGCGCTTTTGAGGGGGGGGTTAAACTGAAACGGCCAGAAAAAATCATAATCTGCGCACAGTTCTACAAGTTGGGTTAGGGTTGTGCGGATTTTTTCTCGTTTATCTTGCCGGAGATAAAAATTACAAAGCTCCGTGATGAGCCTTACATGATGAAAATTGGCATTTATCAGGTCAGTTTTTTGCGCAATGGCCAATAGTTTTTCCTCGGTGACATCATCACTCTCCATTTGTAAGGATGATAATTTAATCACGCTCAGGACATGGCTTTGCCAATTTTTTGGCCACGGGTATTCTGTCGGCATTTCTTTGAGCTTATTGGCAATATACCGCGCATTGTGCATGTGGTTAACTTTGAACTCTACCTCGCATTTCAACACAAGACAGAATTGCTTCAACCGTGTTAGCTCTCTAATAGCGGCAACGCTTTCGTACCGTTCGATCATAGCATAAGCCGTTGCCCATTCAGAGTTTGCTGCCGCCAAATGATAGCCTGCATCAAGGCCTGTCATATAAATTTCAGCCCAGCCATCATGTTCTTCAAGGTCCGCTAAAGAGGTCATGAAAACTTTAAGGTCGTTCTTATCGGCGCGACCAGACCACACAGTAATGGCAAACTTTAATGTACTGACCAGATATTTCAGGCCACTATCTGCACCAAAATTATTCTCAGCCAGTTCGAGCGCCATTTTAGTTTGGACATCTGCATTCTCAAAGTCGCATTTAAATAAAGCGGCAACACATGCATGCACATAACAATAATTTAGCCCAAGAACAGACCCGCCTTGGCGCATTAGCATGAAGGCGCTTTCCAATATTGTTTCTATGTTTTTAAGACGTCCATTGGCAAAAAGGCTGTTTATCTCTGTACACTTCAGGGTGCCGAGAGAAAGGGAATCTATATCGTGTAATTCTGTTGTTGTTTGTTCCATCAAAGCAGCAAGTTCATTTTCATTGGGAATAATATCTTGGTAAATACCGAGCAATTGCCCAACAAGTAGATGATCCTGCAGCCATTCAGTGTCGGAACACGACCGATTTTGCCATGATGTGGCATCAAACAGAAACCGCGCTTGCTGTAGTTCACCGTCCTTGCTGTAAAGATAGGTTCTGGCGATGGCTACCCTAGGGAAGTTTTGCAATTCTGTTTCGGGAATGAAGCGTAAAAGCTTACGCATAAAACCAATGCCTTGGGTGAGGATGATTTTCCAGCCGCCAAGTCCGGTTATAATATCAGCACACCGGCCATACTCTTTAACACGAGCGGCATAACTGGTTGCTTCAATAGGTTGGCCATTTTGCAGGTGCCATTCGCTGGCCCGCAGGCACAGACCACTGATAACGGCTGGCGCACTTTTTCTAAGCGATTCGTATAAATATTCCCCAAAGAGATGGTGATACCTGTACCAGCTGCCTTCTTTGTCCATTGGTATGATAAAGGCCGTAAGGGCACTTAGTTTTTCCATTGTCATCCATGCATTGTCATTTTCTAAAACATGGTTAACAAGGCTTTCATTGAAGCGTTCAAGTGTCGATGTATAGAGAAGGAAGTTCTTTTCCTCATCGTCAAGCGCATCAACAACCTGTTCTGTGAGATACGAGGCAATAAAGTTATTGGAGTTACCGAGTTTTCCGGCAGAAAAATCTCGAAGATTACCACTACCAAGTTTCGCCAATTGCACGGCGACCGGCCATCCTTCCGTTTTATCATAAAGGGAACTGAAATCTGTTTCACTTAGATTTGAATCAATGGCTTCTATTGCTTCATCTTTTGTTAAGCGCAAATTATCTGTACCCAGTTCCACAGCTAAGCCAGAAGCAATGAGGGTGGCACAGTCAATGTCAGGAACCGTTCGACTGTTTATTAAAATGGAAAACGAACGCGGGGTTTCTTTAATAAGCTGCTTGATTAAAGCATCAATTTGGGGCGAGCATACACGGTGGTAATCATCGAGGATCAGTACGCAGCGCATATCGGCCATTTCAATTTCAGTAATCAGCCGCCTTATTACCACACGTTCTGATGTGTCGGAAAAGCCATTTTTGGCCCCGACAACCATTTCTTCCATATCAAGGCCGGCATTGGCAAGGGCCAGAGTGATGTAGGAGAGAAACTGCCTGCCTTCAAAGTCATTTTCATCTAGGGAAAACCAAGGGCAGGCAACACCTTCGGATACCAGTTTTTCACGCCACTGGCTAACAAGGCTGGATTTTCCGAACCCCGCAGGAGCGATGACCAAAATCAGCTTATTGGAAAGGGCATCTGTCAATTCTTCAATAAGGCGCGGCCTGTCAACAATCTTGATGTTAGGCCGCTCTGGCTCAATCTTTGATGGGATAAACCAGTTATCCAGATAGCTTACATCCTGCATTTTAAGCCTTTTCACTTATGTAGTGAAAACCTATAAGCAAAATTACTTTAAGAGCAATAGCTCAGTGTAAATTCTTACTTTATTGCTGTTTTAGCAATGATGGTGGCGTCTATGATGATTTTTCTGCATAGCGAGCGTGTACAACAAGCTAAGGCTAAAAGGTATCTTATTTAAGGTACTTTACGGTATTAATGTTCGGTGTGGAAAATACTGATAAAATGCGGCAGGTTGTTTTGCCTACATTGATATATGCATGCCCCATATCAGAATCAAAAAAGATCGAATCCCCCTGATTAAGATAGGCGGGAGTATAAATATCAGTATATAAAGCCAGCTCACCCTCAAGGACATAAACATACTCCTCACCAGGGTGACGGTGAAATTCCCCAAACTCTTCAAGGTTTGTTGCATGAACTTCGGCAACGATAGGTGTTATGCCCTTATTCAGCAGGTCATATGCTTGATACGAAAAATCACCGTTGGGGGAACGTACAAGTTTGCCCTCTCCGGCTCGTGTAATACTTCGCCGAGAACTTGGTTGTCCGGCAGTCTTTTTTTGTTTGGGTGCGCCAAAAATATCTGCAACATTAATTTCAAGAGCAAGGCCTATGCGTAAAAGTTTGTCGACCGTAAGCTCCATTTTATCATTTTCAATTTTAGAAAGCGTTGATACCGGCAGGCCTGATTTTTCGCTTAATTCAGCAAGTGTCCATCCACGTTCAATACGGAAACCCTTTAATGCAGTTCCTGCCTTTATTTCCATATCAATGTTCATCATGTTGCCTCCACACAGAAGGCTTCACCTTCTACATCCCAAACCACTTGCAAATCTGGAAAGATTTTGCGCCTTCTGAAAGTTTGTATTCTAGAGGAAGACTTGAGACAAGGTCAATCACTGAACCGCCCTTTGCCTGCATATTCAATTTTGCGGAAAGCTTTACTCACTTTTTGAAATTTCAGGCGCGACATCTCCTACATCTGCTGCAAGGGGTCTTATATCTTGTACCAAGTGCATCAGTAATTTACCGGGTTGTTCTAGCTGCATCATATGAGCTGAACTTTCAAACCAAAAGAGCTTCTTTTGGGGGGCTGTAAGTCCTTTAAACCACTGCGCCGCAATTTCAGAAGGTGTTGCATAATCATACCGTCCGGCAAATATAAAAATAGGGCACTCTATTTTTGTAATACCATCAAGACTTAGCTTGGATAATGCCGGTATTAACTGAATTAGGGAATACATAGTAGCCTGCGAAGATGAAGCCAGGTCATCGTCTGTATAGTCAGGTGATAGAAGCGGTACGTTTGCTTCATAGTCAAAGCTTGTGCGACCCCATGTCATGCCACCATAATAGCCCAGCCATTTACGCTGTGTAACAATATGCTCTAATGGCGTTGGCCCGTCGGGGCTTGGGTAGGGAGAAATTGCCGTTAGTTCTTCAATTGCCTGCAGGTTATGAGCTTCTTTTGCAGATCTTAAGGCAAATGCGTAACCCACTTGTTCATTCTGAGGGCCATTGATAGCCTGTCCCATACCAATATAGGCATGGAGCCATTCAGGGTGGTGCTCAGCTATTTTAAGGCCCATTACTGTGCCCCACGAATGCCCAAGAATGAAAATCTTTTCTTTATTGTAACGCTTGCGAAGAAGGGAAACCATTTCCTCACCGTCTGCGACCATTCGATCCATCGTAATCGTTGGGGTTACTATTTCGGGGTTATTTATCGTTGATGTTTTCCCTGCACCGCGCTGATCCCACTGAACTACGGTGAAATATTCTTCCCATGGCCCTTGGTATAACCAACTTGTTGGCATTTCAGGTGAGCCTGGCCCCCCATGGATAAAAAGTAGTACGGGATTACGCCGGTCACGCCCCCGCACTGAAATCCACTGCTGTATGCCACCCACCTCAACGGGAATCAGTTCTTCCACGGCATGTGGGGTCGGGATATGCCGGAATTTACCAATTATCTCTTGCACATACTGGCGCGTGTATGTTGCAGCCTGTTCATCAACACCTACACCGGCACATACTGTACTCCATCCTGCGGTTAGGACTATAGCAAGACCGCACCCTTTTAATATCTTAAGCATCTTTGTCTCCTAAACCTATAGTGCCCAAGGTTTTGGCCCAGCTATACCAGACCAAAACCTTTTGAGAGCGCTTTATAAAAACAGGTTAATGACCCTATCTTTAAAGTTTATAGTTCAGTGTCAGGCCCACTGTTCTTGGCCGAACAATATAAAGTTGCAATGGATCAATCGTTCCAGATGTTACGCCGTGTGAATTACCAATATTATTCACAAAGGCAGTAACACCAACACGCCCAAACTGAACACCAACGCGCGCATCAAATATATTATAACCGCCTTGAGGTGTGCCTGAGATCAAACCGCCCGGTGCTGAGGAAATGTAACGGTGTGCCAGCACAAGGGTTGGCTCAAGAGAACTTTCTGCCCAGTCATATGACAGAGTGTTAGCCACCTGCCATCTGGAAGCACCTGGTAATGTGGTGCCTTTGGGTACGATTGCCTCGCCGCCACCTGGGTTAAAGTCTTCATCTAACTTAGCGTTCAGGTATGTAGCGTTGCTTGAAAGCATTAATTCTTCGGTCACAACAAATGATGCACTTGCCTCAAGGCCGTAAATTCTGGCCTTACCAGCATTTGTTGCATAGTTGAGCTGCTCTGGTGTTCTAAGGCGCAGTTGTATATCACTCCAGTCGATATAAAAGGCTGTGGCATCAAGTTGTAGGCGTTTATCAAGGAAAGTTGACCGTGTTCCCAGTTCATAGTTGATGAGAGAATCGCTATCATAGCTTAAAGGAACCTCTGTGGCAGGAGTCGACTGTATAATATTTGGTCCCCCAAAACGGAAACCTTTTGATACCAGAAAATAAGACATAAAGTCATCATTCGGTGTCCATGTGAGAGAGGCTTTTGGGTTAAACCCAGTCGCTTTTTGTGTACCCTCAACATCTGACTCAAGTGCGCCAGCGACAAAAAGGGTATAAAAGCCATCCGAAACAGTACGGCTTTTAATCTGTTGGTGAAATAAACGTCCCCCAACAGTTACCTTCCATTGGTCATTAAAGTGAAAGGTGCCCTCCCCAAATAGTGCGCTCTCTTTTGCAAATCCAGTTAAATTTGCATTTAGAAAAAGCCCACCCGACGCAGAAAGGGCGCCAATACCTTCGCCAAAAAGAGGGCCGTAAATTGCTTCAACAATAGCTTCGCCATCTTCTGCAACGGCAATATTTTTAATATACTGGTGCGTATTGTCATGCATGACACCAACAACATAGTCAAAGCGTTCACCGCCGTTTGAAGCAAGGCGAATTTCATACGTTTCCCCTTTACTTTTGGCAGGTTGAGCAACCGTTACCAGCTCAGTTCCTGGAAAAAAGGCTCCAAAGGATGGCGTATAATCTGCGATAGTATCCTGTGTTTTTTGGTGCGAGGTTACGGTTGCCGTGAGGGTTGCAAACGAGAAATCATGGTCCATCCTAAGGTTATGGATGAGTGTACCAAAGTTACTAGTCTCTGGCAGCAATGTGTTCTTTTGCATAAAGTCTGCAATATCAGGGCTTTGGTAGCCATTATCGCGTGTATTCTGGGTTTGCTGAAGATAGAGATATGTAAACTTGGTGTCTTCGCTCGGCTGCCATAAAGCCTGCACTCTACCGCCGCGCACAAGTGTACGGTTTGCATTATCTACACCTGTGCCAATGTTATCAATAAAACCGGCATCTTTCCTATATACAAACACACCTCTAACAGCGAGCTTGTCTTCAACAAGCGGGACATTCAACATCACCTTACCCGTATAACCGGTAGCGCCGCCTTTTGTGTCTTGAATAGTGCTTTGCATGCGCATATCCCAGCCATCAAGGCTTGGTTCTGCCGCTTTATAGTTGACCGCACCGCCAAGAGAGGACGAGCCAAAAAGTGTGCCTTGTGGCCCCCTAAGTACTGCCACGTTCTCCACATCAAAGGTATCAATGTCCGGTGTTGCAATGGAATAAGAAGGGTCTGTCAGCGGCACTTCATTTATAAAATACCCTGTTGTTCCCTGCCCCTGGTCGATGCCTGTGGTGGTTGATACACCGCGGATAACAACGGTAGAGTTACCCGGCGTTGAAGCGTTGAAGACAACTCCCGGTGTGCGGGTCAGATAATCTGACATGCTTTCTGCGCCGATCTTCTCCATCTGAGAACCTGTGATCGCAGAAACAGAACCAGAAATATCTCTAACAGCTTCCGGCCGTTTGGTTGCCGTAATGATAATTTCCTCAATTTCCATCGACTCAGCACTCCCCGATGCCTTGCCCTGAGCAGCCATGCCGTATGACGGCATAGCCAGAATGGATGCAAGCGCAGAGCCTGCTAGCGCTATGTGTATAGCTTTATTTTGTGAAACGTACATATTGAACCTCCCTGATTTAATTATTTTCTCATTAAACCATATTTTTCATTTAAAGCAATATTTTTTGCTGATTTTGAAAAATTTATGAGGCCACAACGGGAGACATTATTAATTCTAATATTTAACTACGGTACATAACGTTCAAATCAGCCATACTCTGAATACTGATAATTAGATAACAAGAGAGCATCAAGCCATTGAGAAGGAAATGTAAATAGAAACATCAAAGTGCATCATGCATCTTTCTCATTTCTATTATTTGGCCTAATACTCTCTTTCCGTTTATCTCTTATTTACTTATTTAGCGCCTTTAAAAACAGTGCCCTCTTTCATCACAAAGGTAACTTTGCCGGGTTCGCCGACTTGCTCAATGTTGGATACAGGGTTTACAGGCATAGCAATAATGTCAGCGCTTGCACCAATGGCGATAACACCAAGGTCTTTTGCGCGCCCAAGTGCTGCTGCGGCATTTACGGTGGCTGCTTTTAGTACTTCTTGAGGCGGCATCCCGGCCCCTGCCAGCAATCCAAATTCTTCATGAACCTTGTCTGTGCTCATAATGCCAAGGTCGGAGCCAAAGATAATAGGGACGCCAGCCTTATAAGCTTTGGCAACACCGGCCTGACCATCTTCAAAACGATATTGAATCATTTTACCGGCGAGTAATGTTGGAGTGTAAGACGTGCCATGTTTTTTCATAAGTTTAATTGATGTGTCATCAACAGGGCCGTGCTCAATGGTATCGACACCCGCCTCAATAACCATATGCAAATAGTCAGGTGAACCGACCACATGCGCAGCCACCCTCCTGTTTAGTTGGTGGGCAGTATCAACAATTGCCTTTATTTCCTCCGGTGTTTCAACCATCGCCACATTAGGGTCTTCAGCGGGCAAACCTGCTTGACGAAGCTTGATCACATCAGCGCCGCGGCGAACCTCCAACCTAACAACCTTGGTGCACTCAACCACCCCAGTACAACTGGCCCGATTGCTGACAAAAGGTTCCACCTCGTGGCGCACATCCCAGTTGGATGGGTCCATGTCGCCGCCGTCAACCGCAACCTGTACTTCTGCCACATACATACGGGGGCCTTCGACGGCGCCTTCATTAATAGCATCCCGTAAATAATACGCGGTACCAGACTGGTCACCCAAAACACGGACAGTTGTAAAACCGTTCATTAAAAGTGATTTCACTCGTGGGATCATTTTCAGTACTTGCTGTGCGGGTGGGGCAATATAAGCATAGGCAATTTGTGGTGCAGTAGGTTCTGCTAAGTTAAGCACGCCAGTAATATGGGTGTGCATATCAATAAGCCCAGGCATTACCCAAGCATCTTTTAAATCAATCAGGGTATCGCCTTCTACAAAGCCATCCTTAATATCCTTAATCACACCATCTTCGATTATAATAGATTTATTAATAACCTCAGGTTTTCCCGGCTCAGCAATCAAATGACCAGCATGGATAACTGTCGTTTCTGCAGTCGCAGCCATTGTTAAGCCGATAGAACAGGTCATCGCTGCCATAAACGCTGGTAGGTATTTCATCGTGTATCCCCTCTATCGTTCCCAGAGTATTTTTGAGTGTTTCAAAGATCAATGCCATTCCCTTTCGTAAGGGTGGAATTATTATCATTATAACAATTAATAACCATATTAGTAATATAATTTTCTAATTTTGAAAATTTTTCTTTACTTACGCAAAACAGCTAAGCAAAGTACTTGTATTCTGGTCGCCGTAAAGGGTGCAGCAGAACGGCGCCTGACACATGAAGGGCTAACAAGATTTATAATGATACAGGATCAGGATGACTGAAATTACCCCCTCCCTTCTTGAATGGAAATTGCAAGACAAATATGACCGCAGTGAAGGAAAGCTGTTCCTGACAGGCGTGCAAGCCCTTGTTAAGCTTCCGCTTTTGCAGCATCAACTTGACCAGCAAGCAGGCCTTAACACAGCTGGCTTTATATCAGGATACAGGGGGTCCCCCCTTGGCAATTTTGATTCGGCTCTTTGGTCAGCAAAAAGCCATCTTAGTGATCATGGTATTATTTTCCAGCCCGGCCTGAATGAAGAAAGTGCTGCAACCTCAGTTCTGGGGTCGCAGCAGGCAAATATTCTTGATGTATCGCCCCGCTACGATGGTGTTTTTTCTATGTGGTACGGCAAAGGCCCTGGGGTGGACCGCGCAGGGGATGCCTTAAAGCACGGCAATATTTTTGGAACATCCTCACATGGGGGTGTGCTGGTTTTAGCAGGGGATGATCACGGCGGAAAATCATCTACGCTTGCCTTCCAGTCAGAGCAAGCTCTTAGTTCATTCCATATGCCTGTTCTTAATCCGACAGGTAGTGGCGACTATTTAAAGCTTGGTCTTTTTGGTTGGGCGATGTCGCGGGCAACCGGTTTGTGGACAGGCTTCAAGTGCCTGACCGAAACTGTTGAAAGTTCAGGTACTGTTGAGTTTTCATTTGCAGACGCCACCTTTAAAACCCCTGCGGATTTAATCGACCCACTATACAGGCAGCCGAGCGTACAGCTATTGCCTGTTCAGGAAGAACACGCTGTTCTGCAACACCGTGTGCCAGCAGCTCGGGCTTTTGGTCATGCGAATGCGATCAACATCCCCTTTTTTGAACCCAAGAAGAAAAAATTAGCCCTTATCACTGTTGGCAAAGCTTACGGCGATGTTATGCAAGCGTTTTCTGATTTGCGTATCACTAAAGAAGAGGCTGAAGATATCGGCATTGGCCTTTATATTGTGCGCATGTCATGGCCGCTTGATGATGATGGTATCAGGCAGTTTGCTACAGGATATGAGGAAGTGCTGGTTGTTGAAGAAAAGGCAGCCTTTGTTGAACCGCAGGTTACGCAGGCGCTTTTTAATTTGCCGGAACAAAACCGTCCACGCCTTACTGGCAAACGAGACCTTGAAAACAACCCTCTACTGCCAACAGGTGGTGAGCTATCTCCTACAGTTGTTCGTGGTGCCATTATAAGCCGCATGATGGCTCATAACCTTCTGGAGGCCCGGCATAAGGAGCAGCTTGACCGGCTTGAAAAGCTGGAACAGGGCCTTGCCAGAAACCCGGGTACAATTGTACCACGTACCCCTGCTTTTTGTTCTGGCTGTCCGCATAATCGGTCAACAAAAATACCAGACGGCAGCATAGCTCTTGCAGGTATTGGGTGCCACACTATGGCAGCCCGTATGCCAGATCGCCCAACAGCAAGGCCAACCCAAATGGGCGGCGAGGGTACAAACTGGATTGGCATGGCACCTTTTGTGGACCGCCCGCACGTATTTCAAAACCTTGGGGATGGTACGTATTTTCATTCCGGGTTGCTTGCTATCCGGGCTGCCGTTGCTGCAAAAGCCAATATCACATACAAGATACTGTTTAATGATGCCGTCGCCATGACCGGCGGGCAGCCTATTGACGGCGAACAAACTGTTGCAGGTATTGCCCGGCAACTTGCCGCAGAGGGTGTTGGTAAACTTGCTGTCATTACAGATAATATTAAACAGTATAAAGACCTTAGCAGTTTTCCAAAAAACCTTAATGTTTATGACCGGCGTGACCTGCTAAAGATCGAAAAAGACTTTCAAGAAATACCCGGCGTCACGGCCCTTATTTATGAACAAACATGTGCAGCTGAAAAACGTCGTCGTCGCAAACGCGGCAAATTGCCTGACCCTCAAAAACGTTATTTTATTAATACCGCTGTATGCGAAGGCTGTGGTGATTGCGGTAAGGCTTCAAACTGCGTTAGCCTTTACCCGGAGCCAACACCCCTTGGCACAAAACGGCGCATTGATCAAAGCAGCTGTAATAAAGATTATAGCTGTGTTGATGGCTTTTGCCCGTCTTTTGTTACAGTTCTGGGTGGTGATATAGAGAAAGCAGGCAGCAGAAAATCAGCAAACCTTGATGTAGGCCCCTCTATTCCCGCCCCTGCGGCAAATACTATTGAAGGGACCTATAACCTTCTTGTCACCGGGATTGGTGGCACAGGTGTTGTCACCATTGGTGCGATTATTGGCATGGCTGCGCACCTGATGGCTAAATCATGCTCCCTGCTTGACCTAACGGGCCTAAGCCAGAAGAACGGTGCCGTAATGAGCCACGTTCGCCTAGCAGAAACGAACAGCGCTTTAAACTCAACCCGTATTGGTATAGCCAGCGCCGATGCTGTCATCGGCTGCGACCTGCTGGTTGCGGCCTCAGATGACGCTGTAAAAACATACAAGCCTTCTACAAAAACCGTTTTAAACACGCATGCTGTTCCGGTTGCGGCCTTTCAGGTACTGCGCGACCTTGATATGGGCATGGCCAAAGCTTTGGCGCGAATTGAAAAGGCAACCACCCCTGATAGGGACACCACGTTTGATGCAACAGCCGTTGCTGAACAGCTTTTTGGCAATGCCATTCTGTCTAACATCATTTTATTTGGCGCCGCATTCCAGCAAGGCCTGGTGCCTCTTTCCCTTGAGGCAATTGAGGCTGCGATTGTGTTAAATAATGTGGCTGTTGAAACCAACAAAGCGGCTTTCTACACAGGCAGGCGGATTATTGCAGACCCGGCGTATTTAAAATCCCTGCACCTTGTTGAAACAACAGAGGTAGACAAGCCTAACCTTCAAACCACACGGCATACCTATGAAAAGCTGCTAACCGAATATCAGGACACGCACTATGCCCAGTCATACAGTAAATTTGTGGACACTGTGTGTGCGCGGGAGAGAGCTGTTCAACCAGATAGCATAGATCTGTCCCATACAGTTGCCCGTCAGCTTGGCAAATTGATGGCATATAAAGACGAGTATGAAGTTGCCCGGCTTTATAGTTCTGCCCATTTCAAGGCTGATTTGCAAAAGCAGTTTACAGGAAAAACCAAATTACGCTTCAATCTGGCGCCGCCACTTTTTGCAAAAAAAGATGCTGCTACCGGTTTACCTTTGAAAAAGGAATACGGTGGGTGGGTGTTGCCCCTTTTTAAACTGCTGGCCCCCTTAAAACTACTGCGCGGTACCGCCTTTGACGTGTTTGGCTATACCAGTGAAAGAAAGCAGGAACGGCAACTGATCCGTGACTATCAAGCCATGATCACGAACATACTGGTAAGCCTGACACCAGAGAACCTTGCAAGTGCTGTGGAGATTGCCAGCTTGCCGAATGATATTCGTGGCTTTGGCCATGTGAAGCTTGCCGCCATTAAAGAATACGAACAAAAACGCAAAGCGGCTCTTGATGCCTATTTGCTCCCCAATAAAGATCATTCACTTGAGTAAAAGAGAGTAATATGACGGATATTTTTGATGATATGGACACGGCAAACGCACACCGGTTGTTGGTGCTTCGAGACAAGCCGACAGGATTGAAAGCTATCATTGCCCTTGATAACCTTACATATGGTTTAGCGTGTGGCGGCATCAGGACAAAGCGCTATAAAAGCACAGAGGAAGCGATGCAGGACGTTCAGAAACTTGCATCCGCCATGACACTCAAGTGCTCAATTGCCGGTGTTCCATTCGGTGGTGGTAAGTCAGTTATACTTGACCATGACGGTATGGACCGCGCAGCCGCTTTCCGGAAGTTTGGTGAATTTGTAGAGGAATTGGGTGGTAGCTATATGTGTGCCGGTGACCTTGGCACTACGCAGCAAGACCTGATGCACGTTGCGGAAACTACGCAGTATGTAAACACGGCAGGTTCTGATCTTGGTGTTGCTACAGGTATCACTGTTGTTAATGGTATTCGTGCTTGTCTTGCTGCAAAAGGCAACAACCAGACACTTGCTGACATTACGGTTGCGGTTCAGGGTTGCGGCCTTATTGGTGCAGCTGTGGCACGCCTGCTTGCGGAAGCTGGGGCAAATGTCCTTGTTGCTGATATCAATGACGCGCAAGCAAGGCAGTTGGCCGATGAAATTGGGGCTACTGTTATTGATCCAGATACTATTCTGACAGCTGAGGCAGACATTATTTCACCGTGTGCCATTGGCGGCGTTATAACTCCGGACCTTATTCCCCAATTAAAAGCATGGGCAATTTGCGGTGGTGCGAACAATCAGCTTTTCAACTCTGGTGTCAGTGACCTGCTTGTGTCGTATAAAATACTCTATGTGCCTGATTTTCTTGCGTCTTCTGGTGGTGTTATTAAAGGTGTAACATCAGATATTATGGATACAGACCCAGAACTTTATCTCGCAAAAACATATGATACGGCATTGGAAATTCTCACACGCGCAGCCGCTGAAAACTGTTCGTCAATTCGCATCGGCACACAGATTGCACTCGATCGACTAAAAGACAAACAAGCCTTGCTGCAAGAATAAGGTTTTTTGCTCAACCACTCACAAGTGAGGCAATAATGAACAGCATATCCAAAACTGAACCAAGCCCTCAATGGTCCTCCCGATTCGGGTTTCTGCTCGCCACTATAGGCTTTTCAGTTGGTCTTGGTAACATTTGGCGATTTCCCTATCTTGCAGGGGAAAATGGGGGTGGTGCGTTTGTTCTGATATATATCGTTTGTGTGTTTGCCATTGGTATTCCCATTGTTATGGCTGAAATGGTTATCGGCAAGAGAGGGGGGAGCACACCAGCAAGATCCTTCAAGACGATTGCCATGAAAGATGGCTTAAACAGCCAATGGTCCCTTGTGGGCCATTTAGCTGTGATAACCGGTTTTCTTATAATAGCGGCTTACTGTGTGGTTGGTGGCTGGACGCTTCATTATATTTATCTTTCCGTGAGTGGTGAACTGGCCGACATAGAAAATACCGCATCAGCTACTATATTTCAGCAGCTCTTAGCCAAGCCCAGCTTGTTAATATTTTGGAATACTGTTTTTATTCTATTAAATGCAGGCGTCGTTATAAGGGGCGTTAACAGTGGAATTGAAAAAGCCGCTAAAATACTGATGCCTGCGCTTTTTATTCTGCTGGTTGGCCTTGCTGGCTACGGCCTTGTGGTTGGCGATATGGAGCAAAGCTTGGCGTTTTTGTTCAAACCTGACTTTAGCAAAGTAACCGGCTTTACGGTTATTAATGCTGTGGGTCAGGCTTTCTTCTCTGTCGGGGTGGGGATGGCGGCCTTACTAACATATTCGGCTTATTTGCCTAAGGGAATCAACATTGCAAAATCAGCCACCATTATCTGCATTTCAGACACAATCGTTGCGCTTCTTGCAGGCCTTGCCATTTTCCCATTTGTCTTTTTATTCGATTTTTCCCCGTCAGAGGGGCCCGGTCTTGTGTTTATCACGATGCCAACGGTTTTAGGTGGCTTTGGCGGTGGGCTTTTAACGCTTGCTTTTTTTACCCTTCTTGCCGTCGCTGCGCTGACATCTTCCATTGGGGGGTTTGAGGTCTTTGTTGCGATTGGACGGAACCAAGGAATTTCACGCCCCAAGTCGATAGGTATTTCTGCTGCTTTGTGCTGGGTGCTTGGTCTTACCACTATTATATCTTTCAACGTGGCGGCGGATTTTTATCCTTTGGCATTTATTCCGGGTTTTGAAACAGCAACCTTCTTTGATGCTTTCAATATTATAGCTTCTACAATCGGGTTGCCCATTGGCGCAGCCCTCATGGCTATTTTTGTTGGCTGGTTTATGTCGCGGCAGGCCTCTGCCAAAATACTTGGTTTTACCACAGAGCACAGGGTATTTCGTGTCTGGCGTTTTTTAGCCAAATGGCTCTTGCCGTTTGCTATTCTTGCTATTTTAGCAACGGGTTTACGGTCGTAAAACGATCTGACTGTTTATCATATTCTATTGTAATTCATTTGGCTCTCAAGTTTTTCTCAGAATGGCTTGGTAAAAATTGTTTATCGAAAACACCTCGTGTATGGCTATAGCTGTTAGAGTTTAATGGCGCCCTTTATATGCATGAGAGACCTTTATGAGCAGGCAAGGCATCCAATCAGTTGAAATTGGCTTAAGAATACTGGAAGCGGTTTCATCTGCGGGTAAGCCCGTGCCCTTAAAAGAGATAGCCTTGGCGGCAGGTTTACCTGCCAGTCAAACGCACAAATATCTGGCATCTCTGATCAGCGGTGGCATGGTGCGCCAAAATGATATGTCAGGACAATATGACCTTGGCCCTGCGGCTGTCAGAGTTGGGTTATCAGCTATTGCCCGCCAGGATGCTATTGAGATTGCTGCCGATTGCCTTAGGGGTGCAGTAAAGGATACGGGCCGTATGGGGCTTTTATCTGTTATGGGGCCGCACGGTGCGACAGTTATCAGAATTTTTATGGGTGATCCTGCGTTTGTTACCAATCTCACGCTTGGCACTGTCTTGCCGCTTACGCATTCGGCAACAGGCTATATTTTCTTGTCCTTTATGCAACCCAGTCAGATACAAGGCCTTCTTGACGATGAACTTGCCAAAGATAAAGCTAAAGAAAACTTTGACGGTAAGTCTGTGGTGGCCGAGGTTGTTAAAAATGGTTTTGCATGTGTTGATAATGTTCTTATTCCTGGGCTACGCGCCCATGCAGTACCCATTTTTAACTTGCAACGGGAAGTAACAGCTGTTGCCACTCTGGTGGCGTCAGAAAGCTTTTCCCGCAAGAATGATGAAACCAGCCTTGCGGTTTTAAGGAACTATTGCACCCAAGCGTCCGCGCGTCTCGGCGGTGCTGCCTAGACAGTATTTTAGGCCCTAAGGAGTGATCGTAGTTTAACTGCGGGGTTTTCGAGGCTTTCAAGTGTGGGTGATATGCATGCGTTCATCATACGGCGTAAGACAGAAATGTCAGCGCCAGCATTCAGGGCCACAGCGCCTATCAGTTCTGCCCCACGCAGATAGATAGCGAGCATAGACGTGTCTTTTTTTCTGAAAACTGTGTGATCTGCTTGCAGTGGCCAGCCTAGAACTTGCAGGTTTTGGTCATATTGGTCTGACCAGAACCAAGGTGTTTTATAGGCAGGTATTTCGGCGCCGCATATTGTAGCTGCTGCAATTTCTGCCGTTTTGTTGGCATTTTCCCAGCTTTCCAAGCGTTCATAGGTATTAAATTTTTCATTATATAGTGTAGCAATATCCCCGACAGCAAAAATGGAAGGGTCTGAGGTTTGCATAGTTTGCGTAACTATAATGCCATTATTCACCTGCAGGTTAGCAGCTTCAGCTAACTGGGTGTTGGGGGTGATGCCAATGCCGGAAACGATACAGTCTGTCTGGATAGATTTACCTGATTGTAGTTCAACCCGGTAGCTTTGCCCGCTTTGGGAAATCGCGATAACTGATTCTGCCATGTTAAACTGGATATTGTTTTCACGGTGCATTGCATGAATATAGGGTGCAAAATTTTCGGGCAGGTTACGGCCCATCACCCGTGTTCCAAGCTCGATAATTGATACGTCGATACCACACTTCCGGGCGCTTGCGGCCACCTCAAGGCCAATAACACCTGCGCCAAGAATGGTCATATGTTTACTAGATTGCATTTTTTTACGTAAGAGCTGGGCATCTTCAATCGTTCGCATGTTGTATATCGGGGCACTAGTTTTCAGGGGAAGGCTACGGCATGCCCCACCGGTCGCAAGGACAAGATAGTTGTAGGGTATGTTTGCGCCGCTAGAGAGCGTGATATGCTTTTTATCAGGCCTAATTGCCGTAACCTCGCATGAAGTCAAAAGAGTGATGTTGCGCTTGATCTCGTCACTGCCAACCCAAACAGGTTCCATATCATCGTTGACGAGAAAACTTTTTGATAGAGGGGGGCGTTCATAGGCTGAATGTGCCTCTTTTCCCAAAATAGTAATGTCGCTTTCATAGCCATATTCCCTCAGTTTTAGGGCGGTTTGCATGCCAGCTTGGCCGGCCCCCACGATAATTACAGTACCCATAATAAAATACTCTCATATATTTCTTATATTGACATTGATTTCTTAATAAGAAATATATGTATAGATCGCCGTTAAGTAAAGCTCTAAGCTAAAAAGTGGATGTGTTCATGGTTACAACAAGCGCAGTGCAGCGAAACTGGCCCTCAAAGGGTAGCTCTAAAATCCCTTTCTGGGTGTATTCTGATCCAGATATCTATGCTCAAGAGCTTGAGAAAATCTTTTATGGGCCCCACTGGTCTTATGTTGGCCTTGAGGCTGAGGTCCCAAACAAGGGTGATTTTAAAACCACGAACATTGGGGAACGCGCGGTCATTATTACCCGCGCCGATGACGGCGAAATTTATGTTGTTGAAAACAGATGCGCGCACCGGGGCGTAAAATTTTGCCGAAAAAAACTAGGGAATACGGCAGAACTTGTTTGCCCGTACCACCAGTGGAGCTATGCGCTGGATGGTAGCTTGCTGGGCGTGCCGCTGATGCGCGGTGTTCGGCGTAAGGGGGGTATGCCACAAGACTTTAATAAAGCTGACCACGGCCTTACTCGGCTACGCTCTGAGCGGGTAAACGGTGTTATCTGGGCGACCTTTTCTGATGAAACACCGGATTTTGAAACATATCTTGGTCCCAGAATGTTCAAACATTACAGCCGGGTATATTCAGGCAAGCCTTTGAAGGTGCTTGGGTATAACCGTCAGCGGATACCGGCTAACTGGAAGCTGATGCTTGAGAATATTAAAGATTCTTACCACCCGGGTCTTTTACATGTGTTTTTTGCAACATTCGGCCTTTTTCGGGCGGATCAGGATTCCGCAGTTGATGTGGACGACACCGGTATGCACGGTATTTTGATTTCCCGCAAAGGCGAACAGGTTAAAAACGAAGTGACGAGCCAGATCCGCACTTTTCAGGATAACCTTAACCTTCAGGACCCTAGAATCCTTGATTATAAGCATGAATGGGATGGTCCTGATACGGTGGGTATGATTACCGTGTTTCCTTCGGTCATTTTACAGCAGCAGGTAAACTCCCTTTCGATCCGTCAGATACTTCCACGGGGGCCGAACGAGTTTGACTTTATCTGGACCCATTTTGGGTATGCGGATGATGATGAAGATATGACCACACGCCGGTTACGGCAGGCTAACCTTTTTGGGCCAGCAGGCCTTGTATCAGCCGATGACGGTGAGATTATTGAGTTTGCTCAGGATTCTCTGAAGACCTACGGCGACAGCGAAGTGTTAGCGATACTGGGCGGGCATGACGTTAAGTGCGAAGACCATATTGTCACGGAAACAGCCATTCGCGGCATGTACCGTTACTACCGTGAAATAATGGGCCTATAAGGAGGCATGTGATGGATATGCAATCAACAGGCAGTCATACATATGAGACACTCCGGGCATTTTATACAGACTATATGATTGTTCTGGACGACTTTGATTTGGAAAAATGGCCGGATTTTTTCACGGATGATTGTTTTTACCGGGTGACGGCTAAAGAAAACTGGGACGCAGGGAATGCTTTTTCTGCCATGCGCTGCGAATCTAAAGGCATGCTCATTGATAGGGTGGTTGGCATACAGCAGACCATGATGTTCGCCCCGCGGTACCTGCGGCGGTTCCAAAGTGCCCTTAAAGTGGTGGATGGTGAGGGCGATACAGTAAGTGTTCGTTCCAATTTTCTGTGCATTCAAACGCTGGTCGATGAGCCATCAGAGGTAGCCTTTTGTGGTGTTGCTTTTGACAAGGTCAAAATGTTGGATAGTGGCCCCAAGTTAATCGAGCGTATCTGTGTTCTGGATACCGAAATGATCCTTAATTCCCTGATTTACCCTTTATGAGTGATGTGATGGTACAAGATTTAACATGGCATGAAATATGTGTTTTGGCTGACCTTGAAGACGAGGGCGTTTACGGCGTTGAACTCGGTGGGCTGCCAATAGCTGTTTATGATGTTGACGGTGAAATATTCGCAACCCACGACATTTGCACACACGGTCTTGCACGGCTTTCAGAGGGCTTCTTGGATGGGGACTTGATTGAATGCCCCCTTCACCAAGGCCTGTTTAATGTAAAAACGGGTGCTCCTGCTGGTGCGCCGTGCACCGAAGCAGTGCGGACCTTTCCTGTAAAGTGCGAAGGCGAAAAAATCTTTGTCGCCATCACGGAGGATGCAGCATGACAGACGCGCGCCTAACACCCGAACGGCAGGCTTTTTATGATACGATTAACCAGTCTCATATGACACCGCTCTGGTCAGTTCTTGGTAAGCTTGTGACCAAAACCCCGGGGTCTGACTGTATACCGCATATTTGGAACTATAGGGATACGCGGCCATTTCTGATGGAAGCAGGCAAGCTTATTACAGCGTCTGAGGCAGAGCGCAGGGTGCTTATTCTTGAAAATCCGGGCCTGCGCGGTCAGTCTCGCATTACCACGTCGCTTTATGCAGGTCTGCAGTTAATTTTACCGGGTGAAGTAGCCCCCGCGCACCGGCACACCCAGTCAGCCCTCCGATTTATTGTTGAGGGTTCAGGCGCGCACACAGCGGTGGGCGGCGAAAAAACAATCATGCAGGAAGGTGATTTTGTCATTACCCCAAGCTGGGAATGGCATGACCATGGAAATGATGGCGACAAGCCGATGGTTTGGCTGGACGGCCTTGATATCCCTGTTTTACAGTTTTTTGATGCGTCTTTTGCCGAGCAGCTTAGTGAAGATGAACAACCGCTTTCCCGGCCAGTTGGCGACGCGCCGGCACGGTACGGCGCTGGTATGCTGCCGGTTGATTTTGAAAGCAAGGGCCATAGCTCACCCATCTTCAATTACCCGTACGACAGAACGCGGCAAGCGCTTGAAAAAATGCGCAAGCTTGAAGAATGGGACCCGTGCCACGGTTTGAAAATGCGCTATGTAAACCCTGTTGATGGCGCCGCTGCCATGCCAACTATAGGCACATTCATGCAACTGCTGCCCAAGGGGTTTGAAACATCAGCTTACCGGTCCACGGATGCTACCGTATTTGTACCAGTTGAAGGGAAGGGCCGGACAAAGGTAGGGGCCCATGTATTTGAGTGGGGCCCTAGAGATGTATTTATCATCCCCAGTTGGCAAACTGTACGCCATGAAGCTGATGAAGATTCAGTGCTATTTAGTTTTTCCGATAGGCCAATTCAACAAAAACTAGGCTTCTGGCGAGAAGACAGAGGCAACGCATAATTAGTAACCTTATGTAAGGATAGGATTTTATAATGACTTTTTTATTTCCGCCACAAAGCCCTGCAACGGTTGCAGTCGATGGCACGGCAGACACGTTTCCTGTGCGGCGTATTTTTTGTGTTGGCCGTAACTATGAAGCACATGCCCGTGAAATGGGTAAGGACCCAACCCGTGAAGCACCCTTCTTTTTTACCAAACCAGCGGATGCTGTTGTAGATAACAATAGTCAGGTGCCATACCCGCCGGAGACAAGTAATTTCCACTATGAAATTGAGCTTGTCGTAGCAATCGGTAAAGACGGGTTTAATATTCCGGAAGAGGCTGTGCATGAGTATATTTATGGCTATTCTGTAGGTATTGACTTAACGCGCCGTGACCTTCAACTGGCGGCAAGAGACAAAGGCCGGCCGTGGGATTGGGGCAAGGCATTTGATATGTCTGCGCCCTGCGCGCCGCTTGTTCCATCATCCAAAATAGGACACCCATCTTCAGGCCGTATCTGGCTTGCTGTTAACGGGGATGTGAAACAGGATGCTGATATAGCGGACCTGATCTGGAATGTTCCTGAAATTGTTTCCATTCTGTCTCGCTCCATGAAGTTGAAACAGGGCGACCTTATTTACACGGGCACACCAGCGGGTGTTGGCCCTGTGGTGGCAGGCGATAAAATAACAGGCGGCGTGGACGGTATTGGTGAGATTGAAATAGACATTACACCAACAGAAATGGCTGAGTAATGCTGTCATGACAGGCATGGTTTTGCATAACTATTATCGCAGCTCTACTTCCTACCGGGTTAGGGCTGCGCTGAACCTTAAACAAGTGCCGTATGCGTATAAGTCGTACCATTTAAGGAAAGGGGAGCAGAAGTCTAAGGCTTTTCTGAAGCTGAACCCTGAAGGGCTTGTGCCAGCACTTGAACTGCCTGATGGGAAAATTCTCACGCAGTCTATGGCTATTATTGAGTGGCTTGATGAAGAATACCCGGAACCAAAACTGATGCCGGCTGATGCTTTGGGGCGAGCCCGTGTTCGCTCATTGGCGCAGGCAGTTGCATGCGATGTACATCCTATCAATAACCTACGGGTTTTGGGGGCATTAAAGGCTCGGTTTAATGCCAGTGATGATGATGTTGCGGACTGGTTTTCAACGTGGGTGCATGCGTGTTTTGAACCTTATGAAAAACGGTTATCAACTGAAGCGGAAACAGGGAATTTTTGCCACGGTGATACGCCAACGCTTGCTGATATTTGCCTTGTGGCGCAGGTCATTAATAATGCCCGGTTTTCAGTTTGTATGGATAGCTACCCAATCATTCAGGCCATATATGAACGGTGCATGGAAATTGATGCTTTTCAGCAGGCAAAACCGATGCTGCAGCCGGATGCAGAGTAAGTGGCACGCTGTTTTTATCTCTGCTAAAACTGTGTTGATTTAAAAGGGTTTTTCTTGTTGATATAGGCGCACTGTGCCTGGCACAGTGCCACTAATGTGCCTGTTATGTATTTCTTGTTTTGGTGTTCTGGGTCCGCAGCTAGTATTAAATGCACACGCAGCCATTTTTTACCTATCAAATATCAGGAGTGCAGGAGTTTACCAGTTTGTCAGTAGGTTGGATTGGGGCGATTGCAGGCCCTTAGCCCGAGTGAAATGCCTTTAAAGGTTTTCTCAAAAAAAGCGTTTTGCGAGGAATACGGGGATACCGTTATAGCTGATATAGGTTATTCGGTGAAAAATGCGTATATTGCAGGGGTTCATATTTCGGTCGAGAACCTTGAGCAGACAAAGGTTTTTTTGAAAAGCCAAAAGATAAAAACACAAACAAAAATAGATAAGGTCATTTTACCTGCTGATTTATGTCATGGGTTCTTCATTTGTTTCGAGCGTAATAAAGATATAGGGAAAGTATAATGCATATTGAAAAACAGACAGATACAGCGTGGATCTCTTTGCAGGAAACCCATAAGAAATTTACGCAGATACGGCACGATATACACCGGCACCCAGAGACGGCATTTGAAGAATTTAAAACGGCAGATCTTATCGCTGAACAACTTCAATCATGGGGTATTGAAGTGCACCGCGGGTTTGCGACAACTGGTGTTGTTGGCATTTTAAAAGCGGGTGACGGCGATGATGCCATCGGTCTGCGCGCAGATATGGATGCTTTGCATCTTGATGAAATGAACAGCTTTGACCACAAGTCAGTTCACCAGGGTCGAATGCATGGCTGTGGCCATGACGGCCATACGACAATGTTATTGGCTGCCGCTGAGTATTTAGCAAAAAGTAAAAACTTTTCCGGGACGGTGTATTTTATTTTTCAGCCCGCTGAAGAAAATGAAGGCGGCGGCAAGGTGATGGTGGAAGAGGGTCTGTTTGATAAATTCCCTGTGAAAGCTGTTTTTGGCATGCATAATATTCCGGGTATTCCTCTTGGGTCATTTGCGGTTAGGCCGGGCGCTATGATGGCGGGTTATGATCGGTTTGATATAACGATAAAGGCAAAAGGCGGCCATGCAGCCATGCCGGACAAGTTTATTGACCCCATTGTGATAGCAACAGACTTGGTAGGCGCTATTAATACAATTGTTTCAAGAAACATGAATCCGATGCACTCTGCTGTTGTGAGTGTGACGAGGATTGCGGCGGGAGAAACATACAATGTCATCCCAGAAACAGCGACACTTGCTGGTACAGTGAGGTATTTTAACATAGATGATCAAGCACTTATCCAGCAACGGCTTGAAACATTGGCTGTGAATATTGCAAAAGCTTACGGTGCTACAGCTAAGGTTGAATATCGGGTCGGCTACCCACCAACATTGAATAGTGTGGATGAAACTGCGATCTGTACAGATGTGCTTATTGATGTATTTGGCGCCGATAAAGTTGATAAAGAACCTGAGCCTTTAATGGCGGGGGAAGACTTTGCCTTTATGTTGCAAAAATCACCGGGGTGTTATGTTTGGGCGGGTAATGGTAGCGAAGGGCCACATTCCTGCATGGTGCATAATCCAAACTATGATTTTAACGACGAACTGATCCCTTTAGGTGCGTTATACTGGGTCAAGCTGGCGGAAAAGCTTTTACCAAGCGATTAACTGAAGCGGATACATTTTAGTGTATGGCTTCAGTTTGGAAACATGACGGCTATTTGCAATGCATCACACTGGCTGTAGGGAGGGAAGAGCTCGTTTGAGTACTCATCGTTTGCGCTTGATCTTTCTTTCATCATCAGTCGCCGACATGGCCTTTGCGCATATTAACTTACATGAGGTACCCTGCAAGCTTATACATTCCTTCAAGGCTCTAAAAAAGGCTTCCTAGAAAGGAAGCCTTTTGTCGTTAGTATGTGGTCTGGTTTCTGTTGCCGTATGTAATCGAAAATTATTCTTCTGTTGCGGCGAAGGAGAATAATAAGTCTACGTAGGCTTTTTCGATTTCAGTTAGACCTGCAGCTTTTACGCCGTCTTTTGGGTCAATAAGCATGATTTCATTTGGCGCATGTGCACCTGTGCCAAAGCCTAGGCCGGCGGGTACCATGGGCAGTTTCAGCCTTGACGTGAACTGATAAAAGGGTGCGCTACCTGCTATACGCGGATTAATAGAAGATGATGCCCCGTATTTATTGAATACTTTGATGAATGATTGGACCAGCGGCGTGTTTACTGATGTTTGTGAACCTGGGTAGCTTGCCATTTTACGTAGGGTAATATCGCCGTAGCCCTGTGCATCTAAATGCTCTCTAATCAGTTTAAAGCTTATATCTGGATCAAGCCCTAATGGTAGGCGCGAGTCCAGCTTTGCCGTTGCTTTGTGGGGCAGAATTGTTTTAACGCCCGGACCAGAATAACCACCCCAAATGCCATCAATGTTCAGTGTTGGAGTGTAAATCAGCTCCATTTGCACATCAACACCGGTTTGGTTGTCAATGAAATGATCCACATTGAAAGCGGTTTTCAGCTTGTCCGTTTCGTCTGTTTTGACCATGCTATTGATCAGTTCCATCTCTTCCTCTGTTGGGGGTGTGATGCCATCATAATAGCCGGGCACTAAAATAGTATTGCCGTCTTCGCTTACAAGACTTGAAAGCGCTTTATTGAGACGCCACACAGGCGAATCTACTGCGGCTTTCAGGGAACTATGTATTTCTGCTGTTTGCGGGCCACCCCACGTGCCGCCATGGGCTTCTGCTTCAAAATATAAAATGCCTTTTACCCCAAGCATGAAGGAGGCAGTGCCATCAGGTGACTGGGAATTATAGGGGAAGAAAACGCCGTCTGCGGTTTTCAGGCGGTCTTCATACTTATCAATAATCTGTGGGTAGTGGGGGGAGCCTAACTCTTCTTCCCCTTCAACTGTGATCATAAGATTAACGGGCAGTGTGCCCTGTGTGGCAAGTATGGATGATACGGCGTTTAAAAATGCACGTTCTGGGCCTTTTTGATTGGTAGCGCCTCTTGCCATTATGATAGTGCCAAGTTTTTCGTCTTCAATGAGGTTGGCTTCAAAAGGAGGGCTTTTCCAGTCTTCCGGGTTAACAGGTTGAACATCGTACATCATATAAACCATCAAGGTTTTTTCAGCACCAGCATCATAGTAGCCCCATACACCAGGGTGCCCGTCTGTTTTGACAAGTGCAGCTTCCTGAAACCCCATATTTTCAAAGTCTTGGCGGACCATCTCAGCCATTTCAGCAATGCCTGTGTTTGATGCACTTATGGAAGGTTGCCTTAACCACCTTTGTACTTCTTTGATGTGCGCCTCTTTGTTGGCGTCAATATGGGCGTAGATGTCAGAATGGTTTTCTTCATATGGTTTGATACTGGATGTATCATAGGCCCTTGTTGTCGTAACGGCGAACTTTGGCCGAGTGATTGTTGTTGCCTGTGATTCCTGCATGTTCTGCGTTGAGTTTTGTTCAGCACTACAGGCAGCGAGGAACATCCATATGCCTGATATTATCATGTTACGGTTTATTGAGTTCATGGTGTCCTAGCTTCCTGTTTATGTGCTTTAAGGGTTAATAGGCTACAGCTTGACCATTTGTGTATGGGTGTGATGCAGCTTTTATTTCGCCTGTTTTGGGGTCACGGGCTATACCTACCCACAAGCCTTGAATATAGCGTCGGTCTTCTGGCTTTATTTTTTCAATTGGTAGCCCTGTGGCCTCAAGTATGGTATCATCGAATTCTCCATCCATGACACGGACCATCCATTTGGGCGGTATTCCTTTTTCAGCGTCACCACCAACTGGACGCGGTAAGAAGAATGCTGGCGCATCAAGTGCTTCCTTGGGTGTCATGCCAAAATCCATTACATTCACAAGCGATTGGAACGTCTGTTGGTGCAAGCCTGTAGCCATAGACGAGAAAGCTAACACAGGTGCGCCGTTTTTGAAAAGTAAACCGGCTTCAGTTGGGTCAGGGAGGCGTTTTCCTTGGCCTGTTTGTGCAATAAGCTCTTTTTGGAACGCGCCAGGGTCACCAATGGATACACCATCAATAATAATAGCCGTTTTACCCCAGACAACGCTGTTGATTGAATGTACAATGGCGGTCATGTTTCCCCATTTATCTACCGCAACCACGGTGTCAGAATGAGAGGGTTTTTGTTCTGCATATTGAACCGGCATTACGCCAGCTTCCATGCGGCTCCAAATCTTTTGAGCAGTTTCAGGCTTGATTCGGCTTTCAAGGCTCATGTCAATACCGGGGTACATCTGTTCTAGTACCGGCTGTGGGATAGAGGAAAATAACATGTTAAATGTTAGGGCAGATGCACGGCGCAATGATTCTGGATTCTTTGACCAGTGGCCCAGCTGTGCAATATTTGCTGCTTCACTGAGGTGCAAGGCTTCAACCATATGAACACCGCCTTGGGCTGGGAGGCCGTTTGCATATACGGTGTAACCACTGTGAGGTGTTTTGATGGGATCGACCCACATAACCTCGTAATTTGCAAGGTCTTCCATGGTCATTTTGCCGCCATCTGCCTGCACTGCGGCTACCAGCTTTTCTCCCCATGGTCCCTTGTACATATAGTCACTGCCTTGTGTGGCAACTTTTTTCAGGGTTTTAGCGAGCGCTGGTTGTATAAAGTGATCACCGACCTCATAAAATTCGCCATTTTCTTTTGTAAAAACTGCTTTTGATTCAGGAAGTCTGCTCAGGTCTTCTTTCCGGGGCGTGAGGTACCCGGCCAAGCTGTTGTTAAAGGGAATGCCCTCTTCTGCAATCATAATGGCGGGGTCAAATAGCTTTTTAAAGGGCAGTTTGCCGTACCGTTTATGAGCTGCTTCTACGGCCTTCATGAAGCCGCCAACTAGTGCTGAGCGGCCACTTGCTTCACCAGCGAAAAGTCCAGCTTTACTGGCCATATTAATTCCACCCGGGATACTGAGAGGGTCTGTTTCATTCTGGACAGTATTCCAGCCCGCATTCATGGAGGTTACTTCGCCGGTGGCTGCGTCATAGTGCACCATGGTCATGATGCCAAAATAACTGATAACAGCACCACCCCCAAGAGCAATCTGGGTCATGGCAGTGGTTAAGGCCGCATCTACAGAGGTTCCCCCTTGTTTTAGTGCCTCTAACCCTGCTCTTTGTGCCAAACCGTGGTAACTGCCGGTAACGGCACCCATATACCCTTTTGCCTCTGGGTTCCCGGGGAATTTTGTTTCTTCAATTTGCATGAATTTTTCAAATTGCCCCTGTTCCCAGTTTGAGGGCTTTAAATTGACCTCGCTGCCGTAAGCGGGTGAAAAAGCAAATGAAAATGACAGAGCCAGAGATGTGCCCGCCGAGCAGATTTTTTTGAACGATTTCCTCATAATAATGATCCTATAATTATAATTTTGTAGACCATTATTATTATCGTGGACTGCTCACTTTAGCCGGGGCAGTTGTTACTGAAACATGGTGCAGCGTTACATTTATTAAACCAATTAGTGCACAAACAGCTGATGTGCGTTTTTGGGTGATGTTCCGTAATATTGCTTGAATGTTTTGGAGAAGCTACCGGGGTCACTGTAGCCAACTTCTAGGGCCGCCGCAGTGATAGAAAGCCCTTCGTGCCTAATGAGTTCATAGCCGTGGGTCATTCTTTTTCGAATACAGAACTGATAGACAGTTTCTCCGTAAACCTGTTTGAAGCCTTGGGCGAGTTTTCGTCTGTTGACCCCCACCATTCTTGCTAGAATCATAAGTGTAGGGGGGGCTGTAAAGTTTTGAGCGAGGAAGTCTTTCGCTTCTTGCAGGCAGTGTTTGTCCCGAAGGCTGAGCTTTATGCTTCGCTCATCATGCTCATTAAATAGTTCTCCGGTCTGGATAAAGTTTGCAAGTAACTCCAGACACTTGGCTTCTGCCAATAATTTATTGATGCTTGGATCTGAGGTGTCTGTAATGATGGATTTTAGCATCTTTTGCAGGGCAGGCATCATAGGATAGATCTGCATATGTATTTTCTTCGAATGCGGCTTCAGGTGTTCTGCAATTTTTTGAGCTTCGGCAGGGAAACTTGCCATTCTGTCTTTCAGGAATGAGTTTCTGAAAAAAACAGTAACAGCCTGAACATATTGCGGGCCGTCAAAAGATACTGTCTTTTTCGTACCTTCAGGCAGGGTGTAGAGAGCAATGCACGGGCCAGAACAGATTTGTTGTTCGCCGCTGTCACTAAATTGATCCAGTGTTTGACCAGACAAGCGAAACTGTAATGCAATCCAGCCACTACCGATGACCTCTATCGTGCAAGGGAAGTCGATTGCGCATTTGGTAACAATCATACCAAAAGAGTCGTTAAACTCATAAAGGCGGTATTCATAGGGGTTGCTGTTCAGGCTGCCATTCTCGCTTGGGTAATGGCCTTTAACAATATATGTGCCGTTCTTTTTGTTGTTTTTAACCCCTGAATCCAGAAAAGGATACTGCTTGTGATAGGCGTTAAAGTTGCGCTCATAGCTATCAATGACATCTGAAAACCGGCTGCCAACCTTTAGGCTGGTTTGGTCATTTTTTTGGTAATTATGATCTATTGTACATGCTTCATTCATCATGAAAGTGATGCTCCCACACAGTGCCCCCTGATGGTCTTTTACCCTATAACTATACATGCCTTGTTTGGGGATGCAATCAAAATATACATATATGTATAAAATGTTTTATTTTTTGATGCTTTTCTCACTAACCTGTAGTGGAGATAGGCTCAGGCCTTATATACTAAGATAATTCCACTCATTGCGCGCAGTATCAATGAATTCAGTTGTGAATTATTTGATGGACTACGGCGAATTAACGAAAAGATATAGTGATGGCTGCGCAGCTAAGTAACGATGTGACGGGTCTGCGTAACTTTCAACCATGCAGGGTTGGAACTGGCTATGTATGGTTGGTTATATTGGTTTGAACCAGAAAGGGCTAATGAGGTGGATATAAATCGTAGAACATTTGTTATGAATGCTGGGGCAGGATTAGCTTCTACAGCTTTAGCAAGTCATACTTTGCACGCAAGTGGCTTTGTTGCAACTGAGGCAACGATGGCAGGCACCAAGACAGAGCAGTCGTGGAAACCTCTGTCAGATGAAAAGCGGCGTCAATTGATCGATAAGGCGCATTTTGGCTTTAAGGAAAAGGTTTCGGGCACAAAAGGTGTTGCGGTTTCCACGCATCCTCTTGCGTCTCATGCAGCTATGCAGGTGCTGGAAGATGGTGGTAATGCAGCTGACGCTATTGTTGCAGCCAGCTTGATGCAGACAGTTGTTGAGCCGCACATGACCTGTCTTACTGGCGTGTTTTCAATGCTTTATTACGAGGCCAAGACCGGTAAAATATATTATCTTAATGGTAGTAATAATAGACCACTTAATCACCCAAAAGACTGGGGCATCTCTAGTCTGACTAAAGATCTGAAGACGGGAATGGGAGTTACAACGCCGGGATACTGGGCCGGTGTTGAGGCCGCCTTGGCGCGCTTTGGCGTACTGTCGAAAAAGCGTATTATGGCGCCAGCTATTCATTATGCCCGTAACGGCTTCGAAACGCACCCATTTTTATGGGGGGAGATTTTTGCAGAAGTAGCGCAAGTTGGGAAAACGCCGCAAGGCAGGGAAATATTCATGCCGAATGGTTTTGTCCCGCGTCCAGGTGAAAAATTATATCAAAAGCGTGCGGCTGACCTGCTGGAGCGGCTTGCTGAAGAAGGTTCTGATTATTATTATCGCGGTGCATTTGCGCAGAAGTTTTCCGAGACTGTGCAGAGGGCTGGTGGTTGTATTACGCCTGAAGACTTTGAAAAATATGAAGTCCGCTGGGATGAACCTGCTGTAAGTAGCTACCGTGGTTATACGACGGTTGGTTCACCACCACCTGACCACGGTGGAACCAATGTTCTTGAAGTCCTTAACCAGATGGAAAATATTGATTTTGGTGTTTGGGGTGCTCCTTGGGCATCGGGTGATACAGCCTTCAAGCTGTTACAGGTGATTGCGGATGTCAGTACTGATACTGTCGTTCGCAACTTCAAGGGTACCAGCCTGCCAATGGAAGAAAGGCTTTCAAAGGAAAGGGCGGCAAGAAGGTTTAAGGCTCTCGGTAATGAAGTGCCACAGTCACCTTGGAAAATCCTTTTTGAAAATGCTGCGCCTCCTCCTCCGGGTAGTAATCATCTTACTGTCATTGACGGCGCGGGAAATGCAGCCACTGTTTTGCATTCTATTATGTCGTGGCCGTGGAGCAATGGTCTGTTTGTAGACGGTGTAAGCATTTGTGCCGCCTCTGCGCATTATGCATCTGGCCTGCCCAAGCGGGGTGAGCGCATAAACGCGGGCATTGTGCCAACTATGGTTTTTAAAAACGGCAAGCCCGTAATTGTAGGCGGGTCTCCAAGCGTTTCTGTGGTGCCGTCTGTAGTGCAGAATATTATCAACCACATCGATTTTGGGCTGGATATTAAGGCATCTGTAGAAAAACCCCGATTGGGCGGTGGTTCAATTTCTAATCCGGGGGCCTATCTGATGGAAGCTGGTATGGGAGATAGTGTCATTAGTCGGGCAAGGGAGTTGGGCGTGCCTCTTGACGTTGTGAACCCTTATAATTGGCACCACGGGTCATTTGACGGTCTCTTTGTGGATGGTCACGGCGTGGTTAGTGGTTGTGGGGACCCGAGGAGGACTGCAATGGCGATGGCTTTGTAACTGAGTTTCGTTGTTTTAATAAAATAAATTGGGAGGAATAAATGAAGCCATATTTATATGGGGTGTCGGCGCTTGGCCTGATGATGGGGAATGTGCCCATCTTGGCACAGGCAAATGATAAAGAAGACGTAATAGTGATGGAAGAAGTTGTCGTTACTGCTCGGTTTAGAGAGCAGGGTGTACAGGGTATCAGTTCATCAATTAAGGCTTTTGGACAAAGTGACCTGCAACGCCTTGGTATTGTAGATACTAGTGACCTTGTGCGCTTTACACCGGGCCTGAATATGCAGGAGCGAGGGCCTAATAGAAATGAAATGAACATCCGCGGTGTTACCAATTTTTTAACAACGCAGGATAACCTGCCGTCGGCGCGCCCCGTGGGTATTTATGTAGATGATGTGCCTGTGAACACCCTTGGTGGCTCACAGGTGGAAATTCGGGCTTTTGATTTGCGACAGGTTGAAGTCCTGCGCGGCCCACAAGGGACCCTTTTTGGGGAAGGGGCAAGTGCGGGTGCTGTGCGTTATTTCACGCAGGACCCTGACCTCGAAAATGTTTCAGGCTCTGTTGAGGCTGAATTAACAAATGTTGCAAACGGTGGTGAAGATTTTGGTCTTCGTGCTGCCTTGAATATGCCCGTGGTACAAGAAAAGCTGGGCATTCGCATTGCAGGTGGGCGCTATGCTTCACCAGGGTATGTAGATGTTGTTGACGGTGATAAGGATATTAACGACTATTCTGCTTATTTTGTTCGCGGGACAGTGCTCTTTAAGCCTACTGATGCCCTTAAAGTAAGACTTACTGGCACATATGATACATCCAAGCTTGGTTCATTGGGTTTGATTACGGGTGACCCGTCAGAGTACCAAGTTAATTTACCGGTCGGTGACGACAAAATAAAAGATAATTATTTTTATCTATCTGGCAATATTGCTTATGATTTTGGCAGCTTTGTTCTGACCTCTATCACAAGTTACTTTGACCGTAGCCGTAACCGTCAAGTTTATGATCAGATTTATTCTCTGTCGAACTCGCTAACGACATATCCGTATTTTGGCGTGCTTGATGAAAGTTATGCAATTGACGGGATTAATTATAGCCAGTTTTCACAGGAAATTCGATTTGTATCGCAGTTTGACGGCCCGTTCCAGATCTCTGCTGGTGCCTTTTACCGCGACTTTGAGTTCACCTCAAAGGATGGTGATGTAATTTCGAACTCCTACTTACTTTTTGGCTTGCCAAGCAATAGCCTTTCAGAGTCACTTGAAATTTTGGGGTACGGTGATGGAGATGCAGATCCTTTTTCAAACGCAGGCAAGCAGTATTCTGTTTTTGCAGAGGTTGAATATAGCTTTAATGAGCAGTGGAAGATCATTGCCGGCCTAAGAAGCCATAATGAAACCATTGATGTGTTCACACCAGCTGCCACAACTGTTATTTTTGGAGCTCCATTTGGCCTTCCTGAAATATCTGAAGAGGTGAAAATAAGCACTCTTTTGCCCATGGCAGCGCTTGAATTCCATGTAAATAATAATTTATTGCTGTATGCTCGCTATGCTACAGGCGCCCGGAATGGTAACCTGAACTCACCCGCGACACTTGCTACAATGGAAGTGTTTGCACCTGGCTCAAGTCAGGGTTTTGAGGCATACAAGGATGATCGAACAGAAACTTATGAATTGGGTCTGAAGTCTACCCTTTTAGACCGTAAGGTTACATTCAATCTTGCGGGCTTCTACACAGATTATACCGACATGCAAAGTGCTATATCGGTAGCCCCTCTTGGATTTGGATTGTTTCTGAATGCGGGTAAAGCACGCAATATAGGGGTTGAAGCTGAAATAAACGCTCATGTGAACGAGCATTTAAGGGTGTATGGAGGTTTTAGCTATATTGAAGCGGAACTTGGCGAAGATCTTGAGACGAACCAGTTAACAGGAGCTGTGCTTCCAAAAGGTACCCAGCTTCCGAATACGCCGAAAACCAGCTTTAACTTTGGTGGTGAATATACGGACCGTATCTCGGATATGCTGGAGTGGTATGTAAACACTTCTTATGTTTATACCGGCGATTATGTTTCCACATTCAGTGCAACAGCCATTCCGATTGGGGATTTTGGTATTCTGAATGCAGGTTTTGGTGTTCGGGCGGAAGATTGGTCACTTGGATTTTATGTTTCTAATCTCACAAATGAGTCTGACTTTGTAAGCATAAATGCATTTGATAATGCATTTATGGCCCAAGGATACACATTGCCAGGGGGCGTTACGTTCAACGAACAGTTTGCCCAACCACCTCGGCGAATGAGATTGGTGTTCCGGTATAATTTCTAAACAGGGTGATATCTGCACCTACCTCCTTGTTTAGGGTAGGTGCAGATTGCCCGAATAGACTGCATGTAGACAGGCGATATAGAAATTTAGTCGCTTATAGCTTTTTATATTTTACGATTTTTTATAAAAAATATATATATAAATCAATGTATTAAGTATGGATTTGTAAGAAATAATTCTGAATTATTACCTTCTAAGTTACATGGCAATTAAAAGTAACGTTGGCACGAGATGATATAGAAATAAGCCGGTAATGTGATGCATCCTAAACTGTCAAACAACAGTCAAGGCCACTTATCTGAGTATTAAAAGATGTAACGGGAGGTTAAGTTGAGAAAAATAATAGTATCACCAGCGGTTTTGTGTGCATTGCTTTCATCGGTTGGCACAGCGGCACTTGTGCCGGGCACAGTGCTTGCTGCGGAAACAACACAAATAGAAGAAATTGTTATTTCAGCTCGGAAGCGGGAAGAAAGTTTGCAAGATGTGCCTCTGGCTGTCACGGCAGTGATGGGAGCAGATATAGAAAAGCAGGGCCTTGAAGATATCACGGACCTGTACGGCAGAGTTCCGGGGGTATATTTTTCGTATGGAGGTGGTGCAGCACCAACAAGTGACTTTAATTATATTTCCATGCGCGGTGTAGGCTTTAATGGCGGCTTAGAGCCTGCCGTGGGTGTTTTTATTGATGGCATGTATCAGCCTCAGGTTGGCTTTGATACAGCGTTTCTTGATCTAGAGCGGATTGAGGTACTGCGGGGCCCACAAGGTACCCTCTTTGGGCGAAACACTCAGGCAGGAGCTATCAATATGGTAACCCGCAAGCCTGATGAAGAGATGCGGGGACGTGTTTCTGCCGAGATTGCAGAGTTTGGCACATACCGGGTTTCAGCCAGCATGAGCGGCGCAATAGGTGAAAACCTATATGCGGGTGTTAGCGCTGAATACAGTCGTACGGATGGTTATATTTATAATCGTACCCTAGATATTGATGAGGACCCGTCAGAGCAAATAACTGCCCGTGGTTCGCTTCGCTGGGTTCCAAATGAAGATTTGGAAATTGTATTTACGGCTGATGCTTTGAAAAAAGATTTCAATGATATGGCAGTGGGTGTACCTTTGGGGGGCGTAAAATATGAAGCGTTGGCTGATGAACACGATGAAGACCATAAGGATAATGTGGGTCTTCAATTGAATATCGATTACAACTTAACCCCAGATATTACGCTTACGTCCATTACGGGGTACCGTAAGGCTAGTTCAGATATCACACTTGATTATGATGGGATACCAACAGACCAGAGTATTCTTGTGTTTCCGTCAGACCCATCAAGCCCGCTTTCAGCAGACCCTGTTGCGGCTCAGGGGCTTCGGCATCAGGTTATGCTTGATCAGGAGTTCATGAGTGAAGAGCTTCGGCTTTCGGGCGCAACTGACAAGTTGGATTGGCTTGTTGGCCTTTATTATTTTGAACAGAAAATGGACCAGGGACGGGAGTTTGATTTTGGACCGGGTGCCCGTTATGTACCACTTTATATCCGTGAGCGTTTTTTTGAAAACAGGGATGGCTGGGCGGCTTTTGCTCAAGGTAGTTATAGTCTGACCGATCGTTTTGAATTAACGGCAGGTGTGCGCTACTCTGAAGAATCTGTAAATGTTGGCGGTGACCGTGTTCTGGCACTTTATGGTACCACTTTCATTCCGCTCGATAAAACGGGTGACGCAGATTATGACAATGTGTCCTTCATGTTCTCGGCCGGGTATGACCTTACTGATACTGTGAATATGTATGCGACATTTGCCCAAGGTTGGAAAGCAGGTGGCTTGAACAGGTTCCCGTCTCGCGAAAATGCGGTACTTTCCTATGAGGATGAAAAATCTGAAAACTGGGAAATCGGCGTTAAATCGACCTTCTTTGATAATGCTGTTGTTATGAACCTTTCCGCTTTCTGGATTGAGATCACCGGGCAGCAGCTCTTAAATACAGTACCAGATCCGAACGGCCTTACACCGGTTACTGTTATCGATAATGCCGCAGATAGTAGCAGTCGAGGCTTTGAGTTGGAACTGTTTGCTTATCCTTCTGACCAATTACAGTTTAGTGGAAATGTGGCATATGCAGATACCGAATTTAAAGATTTCCTCAAGGTTGATGGTTCTGGAAATGCGGTTGATTTCTCTGGTAAACATTTTGAAAACACACCAAAACTGACAGCAGCAGCTAATGTTACATATACGCTGCCTATTTCAGCCGAGGCCGATATTGAACTGTTCGCATCATACCGGTATGTGGACGGCACAACGGTGGCTGATGGTTCTTTGGTGGCGGCGCTTGGTGCCCAGCTTGAAGTGCCAAGCTATGACCGCCTTGATATGAGGGTGAGCTACGTGAATGATACTGGCTGGAGGCTATCAGCATATGTTGATAACCTGTTCGACAGTTATGATTATACGTCGATTTCGAGAGACCTTGTTGCGGGCGGTGAATCCTATTTTATCAAACCGCTTGAACCACGCCAGTTTGGCCTTGTGGTTAGTAAAGAGTTTTAATTCGTTGATACCTGTCAGCCTTTCCCTAAGGGAAGGGCTGACATAGACATGGAGAAGGCCCATGAAAACGGGGCTGTGGGGTAAATAAGAGGGAGTTCAGGAATGATAAAAAGTGGATTTATAGGGGTAGGCCTCGTGCTTGCTGTCATGGGTACATGCGCACAGGCAGAGGATCAGTGGACAGTGCTGAAATGTGGCAGTGTTCTTGATGTTGAAAATAAAAAAACTCTTCAAAACCAACAGGTCTTGATCAAAAATGATACGATCACAAAAATAGGCACAGATGTGCAAGCGCCGGGTGGTGCAAAGGTTGTTGACCTGTCAAAGAGTGTTTGCTTGCCGGGTTTGATGGATATGCACGCGCACTTGGTGACTGATCTAACGTCGGCAACACTTGATCAGGCATCGCCTACACAGTCGTATGGTTATAATGCGTTGATGGCAATGCGCAATGCACAGACTCTTCTGAGCGTTGGTTTTACCACAATTCGTGTGCCGGGTGATATGGGGTATTACTACCCTGATATTGAAGTAAGAAACGCAATTAACCGCGGTGAATATCAAGGACCACGCATGCTGGTTGCGCCACACGCAATTTCAGCGCTTGGTGGGCACGGTGATTACAATTCTTATGCACCTGATCTGCCCCATAAAGTGTTAGGGCCGCTTATTGCTGATGGCCCGGAGGAAATTCGCAAGGCGGTACGCGAAGAGATCAAATACGGCGCTGACTGGATTAAAGTAATGGCAAGTGGCGGGGTTATGTCACAGCATGACGACCCTGAGGTTGCAGCATATAGCCCTGAAGAATTCAAGGCGTTTGCTGATGAAGCACACCGGTACAAAAAGAAAATCACTGCTCACGCGCACGGAGATGCAGCTATCAGGGCGGCTGTTGAGGCCGGTTTCGACTCAATCGAACATGCCACCATGATGGAAGAGGCAACAGCCAAGCTTATGGCCAAGCAAGGCACCTATTATATCCCTACACTGTATGTGCTGGACTGGATTTTGGATAGAGGCGCCACGGGTGGTATTTCCGCTAATAATTATGAAAAAGCCCAACTTGTTGGCACTATGCATAGTGATTCCGTGAAGATGGCATACAAGCATAATATCAAGATCCTCATTGGTTCAGATCCTATTTTCCCGATGAAAGAAGCAATCAAGGAATTTCAGGCACTGGCAAAGCGTATTCCTGACAATTGGTATGTTTTGCAGGCGGGGACCATCAATAGTGCAGAAATGCTTGGCCTCAAGGATAAAATTGGTAGCATCGTTGTGGGCAAAAAAGCTGATATTGTAGCAACGCCTGCTAGCCCTATTGATGATATTAGCAATATTGAAAAAGTTAGCTTCGTTATGAAGTCTGGTGATGTGGTGCGCAACGATAGTTAGCCAAAGGCCAGAGGCCTGCCGCTTTATTCCCCAGTGGCGGGCCTCGCTTTTTTAAATCTGGAGCCGAAAATGAAAATCAACAAGAACTTAGCTGTACTGGCAGCATTAACGACAGTGTGTATCACAAACTATTCTTACGGGGCAGATGTGCATCCGCTCGCGGCCTCTGGTATAGTCTTTGCCAGCGGCGCCACAAGCCCTGAAACAGCGCAGGCTGAAGCAGAACAAAAGCTGGCGACTTTAACAAACTCCTATATTGAGATTGCTGCATCACAGGAACCTTTCCTGATGCTAATGTCTGGCAAACCTGTTACAAAATTTCCGACCCTTACATATGCCGCAGCCCTAGAGCGAAGCCAAACTGCACAAGAAAACCTTGAAAAACTTAACGAAATTGATCGCTCTGCTCTGACCCATGAAGGGCAGATCACCGCCAAAATGTTTGAATGGCAAATGAAGAATGAGGTGAAAGAGGCTGATTATTACTGGCTTGGTTTTGTGGTGACCCCGTACCAGTCTGGCATGCTTTTCAGTTCAATATTTCCACCAGCATTTCAGAATAACCCTTTAAAGAATGCTGAAGAGCGCGCTCTTTATGTGTCGTTGATTGCGGATGCGGGCAGGGTTATAAAAGAGCAGCATGAAAAGCTTGCTGGGCAGGAAAAGCGCGATATTCTTTTGCCAAAGGCTGCGGTGCCGGGTGTACGGGCCGTGTATGAAAGCCTGCGCGGTAACATGGCGGCGATTGTTCATGTTGCTGATGCAAAACTTGAGGGCTTGTCTGCTGAAGAAAAGGCGGCTTTTAAAGCGCAGGTTACAGATGCTGTTGAGCAGCAAGTATATTCGGCAATTGATGCGATGCTAGCATATCTGGATGATGATTATGTGGCAAAGGCCCCTGAAGCTGTGGGTTTGGCACAGTATAAAGGTGGTAAGGAATACTATCAGTATTTGATTGAAAAAGAGACGACGCAGAAGCTTAGCCCAGAAAAAATACACCAGCTTGGCCTGGATTATATGCAGGAAATACAAGGCAAGATGGCGAAAATTCGCGAGCAGCTTGGCTTTAAAGGTACGCAAGCAGAATTTCATGAAAAATTACGGCACGACCCTAGATTTCTGTCTAAAACACCTGAGGCTCTTGAAGTTCGTTTTAAGGAATATATAGAGCGCCTCCGCCCCAAGGTTGCTGAGTATTTTTCCCTTACTCCTAAGGCACCTTACGGCGTGAAGCGTCTCGATCTCGCTGCAGAGGCCGGTATGACATATGGCTATTATGAAGCCCCAAATGCTAAAAAAGAGTATGGTTATTATAGGTACAATGGTTCTAATCTTGATAACCGGCCGTTGGTGTGGATTGCAGCGCTGACCTACCATGAGCTTGTGCCAGGCCATCACTTTCATATTGCCCTTCAGAGGGAAAACGAAAAGCTATCTGAGTATCGACAAAAGGGCGCTTTTTATACGGCTTTCAATGAAGGTTGGGCAAACTATGCAGCAAGCCTTTCTTTTGAGATGGGGCTGATGGACGATCTATATGATCAGTATGGGTGGCTACTTTTTGACAGCTTCATAACGAACCGATTGGTTGTTGATACGGGCATGAATTATTATGGCTGGTCTCTTGAAAAGGCACAGGCATATATGCGCGATAACACCTTTTCAAGTGAACAGGAAGCCGAGCTTGAAACACTGCGGTATTCAACAGATTTACCTGCGCAGGCATTGGCATACAAACTGGGGTATAATAAGTTCTGGGAAATCAGACATGATGCAGAAAAGCACATGGGTGATGCCTTCAATATTAAAGATTTCCACGCTGCCGTAATTGGTAGTGGTGCTATGCCATTACCAATACTTGCCGAGCATGTAAGCTGGTACTTAAATCAGTCTCGATAAGGGTCTGCAAATAGTGGAATGAATATCACGCAAGGCTAGAGATTCTATAAAGTACAGTATTGTATAATATAGAAAATCTCGCCCTATGTGATGATGTAAAGTGCAAGCAGCCTGATTTGGCTTGTAAAGGCTTGTGTAAGGGGATTGAGTTGTGGCTATAGCAAAATCGGGCGGACAAAAATGGTCGAGTAAACTGGCATTTTTACTGGCCACGATAGGGTTTTCAGTTGGCTTGGGAAATATATGGCGGTTCCCTTATGTTACGGGTGAAAGCGGCGGTGGTGCCTTTGTTCTTGTTTACCTTCTATGTGTTCTTCTTATTGGTTTGCCACTGGTTATGGCTGAAATGGCAATTGGGCGCCGCGGCCAGGGTACACCTTGGGAGAGTGTTGCACGTGTTGCAAAAGAAAGTGGACGGTCTGGTAAATGGGGTTTCGTAGGTGCCCTGACCATGTTTACAGCTTTTCTGATTACCAGTTATTATGCCGTGATTGGTGGCTGGACACTGGATTATACTTTTCGTGGCTTGGGTGGTGAATTTTTAGAGCTTGATGGACCAGCGGCAACCGCATTGTTTGAGGGGTTTCTTGCCGATTCTTGGCGAATGCTTATCGGGCATAGTCTTTTCCTAATTTTAGTTGGTTGGGTTGTATCAAAAGGCTTGACCGGTGGGATTGAGAAGGCCGTGAATATTTTGATGCCATTACTATTTTCTCTGGTGTTGTTTTTGGCAATTTATTCATTGTGGGTCGGGGATGCATCAAAAGGGCTTGGGTTTCTCTTTAACCCCGACTTCAGTAAAATTAGTTTTGCTACAGTTTTATCAGCTGTTGGTCAGGCCTTCTTCTCAGTCGGCGTGGCTATGGCGGCGATGATGATGTATGGCGCTTATTTAGACAAAGACGAGGACATAACATCTTCGGCTTTGGTGGTTTGTCTGGTTGATACAGGGGTGGCGCTTGTTGCTGGGGTTGCCATTTTCCCACTAGTCTTTGCCTTTGGCTTAGAACCTTCTGGTGGGGCAGGGCTGGTATTTCAGACCTTACCTGCAATTTTTGCAGAAATGACAGGCGGATGGTTTTTTGCGCCTTTATTTTTTCTAGCACTTGTATGCGCGGCGTTTACCTCCTGTATTGCTATTACAGAACCTTGGGTGGCGTGGTTTGAAGAGCATGGTTATCTCAGGCGTAAACAAGCAATTTGGCTTATTATTGGGTTATTGTGGCTTATAGGGGTTATTGTTGTTTTCTCGATGTCTGGTTCGTCGATGTTCATTATAAACGGTATGACCTTTTTTGAATTTGTTGATTATATTTCCAACAGTATATTCTTACCTATAGGGGGATTGTTGATTGCCTTGTTTGCCGGTTGGTGTGTAAAGCCAGCTCATATCGCAGAGGAACTCGGAAAACATACAGATTCTATGATTTTTAAGAGCTGGATATTTCTTGTTAAATTTATAATACCTATCATATTGATATTATTGATTATTTTCGGAATATCGGAATAGAGGGAAAGTCACTTTCTGTTCTTTGTTGATGCTATTTTTACCTTGAAAAATACATATATGTATAATATGGTATGTGAAATCGTAAAAAATGTAGTATATGTATGGTTAAGTTTTCTAAAAAATATTCTGCCCTTTCCCTCGCGGTAGAAGCGCTGCGCGGGCATGTTGGCTGGAAGCCTGCTTGGCGGAATGCTGAGCCTAAACGCCAGTATGATATGGTCCTTATAGGCGGTGGTGGCCACGGGCTTGCTACAGCTTATTATCTTGCAAAGGTCCATGGTTATAAAAATATTGCAGTGCTTGAAAAGGGCTGGATTGGTGGTGGTAATAGCGGTCGAAATACGACGATCGTACGCTCTAATTATTTTTTTCCGGAAAGTACGGCTTTTTATGATTTTTCTTTAAAGTTGTATGAGGGCCTATCTAGGGAACTCAATTATAACGTCATGTTTTCTCAGCGCGGCATGATGATGTTGGCGCATGATCGTCATGGTGTGGAGATGCTCCGGCGATCAGCAAATGCCATGCTGCTAAATGGTGCTGATGCCGAGTTTTTAAGTCCACATGAAGTGAGAGCGCGCGTTCCGGGGCTTAATCCTTCCCCCAGATTCCCTATCATGGCGGGGCTTAATCAGCCCCGTGGTGGTTCGGCTCGGCATGATGCTGTTGTCTGGGGATATGCTCGTGCGGCTGATGCCTTGGGTGTTGATATCATTCAGGGTTGTGAAGTAACAGGGTTTGGTATCGAAAATGGTCAGGTCAACGCTGTGGAGACATCTCGTGGCCGCATTGAAACAGGGAAAGTTGGTGTGGCCGTTGCTGGCCATTCAAGTATGATTGCTCAAATGGCTGGGTTTAATTTGCCCATAATATCCTATGCATTACAGGCTTATGTATCTGAGCCCTTAAAGCCGTGCCTTGATACAGTTCTTCTGTCACCAGCGACTGGGGTTTATGTTAGCCAATCAGATAAAGGTGGTTTGGTTATAGGGTCGTCGCTTGATCTGTACCCATCATATGCGCAGCGCGGTAATTTGCCTACTATGGAAGCGTCTGCCGCAGGTATCGTTGAATTATTTCCACAGTTTTCCAGAGTGAAGTTTCTACGCCAGTGGGCTGGCATTGTCGATGTAATGCACGATTCAACGCCGGTTGTTGGGAAAACCCCAGTGAAAGGGCTTTATTTCAACTGTGGCTGGGGTACGGGTGGCTTCAAGGCAATACCGGGCGGTGGATATTGTTTTGCACATACTATGGCTAATGATGAGCCTCATCCGCTTGTAGCCCCGTTCAGCTTAAAAAGGTTTGAGACTGGCCGCTTGATTGATGAAGCTGCTGGTGCAGGCATCGCTCATTAAAGAAGGGCTTGTAATGTTAAAGATAGATTGTCCGTGGTGTGGCCCTCGTGCCGAAGTTGAGTTTTGCTGTGGCGGCGAAAGTCACATTCAGCGCCCAGAGCCGTTTGATAAGGTGACCGACGCCGAATGGGCATCATACCTGTTCTACCGTCAAAATCCCAAAGGGCTGCACTTTGAGCGGTGGGTGCATAAGCACGGGTGCCGCCAATGGTTTAACGTTGCGCGCGATACAGTAACGCACGAAATAAAATCTGTTTACTTGATGGCTGACCCAAAACCAGACGTGCAAAAACTAACACCAACGGGCAAACAAAAAGAGACAAATAAATGAGTGGCTATCGTGTTTCTTTACCTGCAGGCAAGAAAATAAGCTTCCGTTTTGATGGCAAGCTACATACTGGCTATGAAGGGGATACGCTTGCTTCAGCTTTGCTTGCAAATGGTGTGAGTGTTGTTGCACGTAGTTTTAAATATCACCGCCCTCGCGGTATTTTAACGGCAGGGATCGATGAGCCCAATGCCTTGGTTCAGCTGGAAACTGGGGCGGAAACTGTTCCTAATGTTAAGGCAACTTCAATTAAGTTGTATGACGGCTTGCATGCCCGCTCTGTTAACGCATGGCCGTCTGCGAAATTTGACTTAATGTCTGTCACAGGCATGTTTCAGGCATTTTTGCCTGCAGGTTTTTATTATAAAACCTTCATATGGCCAGATTGGCACTTGTTCGAGCCAACTATTAGAAGGGCTGCTGGTATGGGCAAGAGCCCAGATAGTGTCGACCCTAATGCATACGAACACGTTTATGAAGCGGTTGATTTTCTGGTTGTTGGTGGTGGGTTGACAGGTCTGATTTCCGCCTATTTTGCGGGGCTTTCAGGTGCAAAGGTGGTTCTTGTAGATCTTGATAGCGAATGGGGCGGTATGCTTCTTTCAAATGAGACCAGCATTAACGGTAGCCCGGCATCCGTTTGGGTAAAAGATATCGTTGCTAAATTGGCAGCAATGGAAAATGTCAGGCTGTTAAATAATACTGTTGCTTTTGGGTTTTATGATCACGGGCTTATAGGGCTTCTTGAAACAGTTATTCGTGAAAGCACGCAGAAAAAAGCTGTGCGGCAACGCCTTTGGAAGATAAGGGCCAAGCAGGTTGTTCAGGCGACCGGTGCTCTAGAGCGGCCCCTTGTCTTTCCAGGGAACGACAGGCCAGGAATTATGCTTTCTTCTGCAGCGCAGGCATATTTGCAGCGATACGGTGTGGCATGTGGGCGAAATGCTGTTTTCTGCACATCAAATGATAGTGCTTACGAGGTCGCCCTTGCGTATGTAAAAGCGGGTATAAAAGTGAAAGCCATTGTAGACCTGCGGCCTGGTTCCAATGCACAGATTGTGCAGGATATAGTGCATTCAGGCGTTCCGGTTTATTTTTCTACAGCTGTGACAAACACGTATGGCAAAAATGGTATTCACTCACTTGAGTTGCATCAAATAGACAAAAGCGGGGCGGCACTGACGGGAACGGCTCAGCGCGTGGACTGTGATGTATTGCTAACATCTGGGGGGTGGTCGCCGTGTGTGCAGTTATTTTCTCAATCGGGTGGCTCACTCGCTTTTGATGAAGAGATACAAGGTTTTAAGCCTGTGCGTTCTGTACAGAAAGAGATATCTGTGGGTGCAGCTGCTGGACGGTACGATATTACAGAAAGTATCAAGAATGCTATAAGTGTAATAGCTGATGCTCTTAGGGTGGAAGGTTATGACCCTCAAGAGCCTCCACCGGTTACAATAGCTGGGGGCATTGAATTTGGAGCTCAGTGCCCTATTCGGCAGATCGATGTGTCTGGCCTGCGGGGTTCAAGACCGAAGGCATGGATAGATTTTCAGCATGATGTCACTGATAGTGATATCCGTTTGGCACTTAGGGAGAACTATCGCTCTGTAGAACATGTGAAGCGCTACACAACCCTTGGAATGGCGTCTGATCAGGGCAAGACATCAAATGTAAATGCCATTGGTGTTATGGAAAAAACAATGGGTGTTTCCATGGCTCAGGTAGGAACAACCAAGTTTCGTCCACCTTATGATCCTGTAGCTATTGGTGCCATGGCGGGCATGCGGATTGGGGAAAACCTGCATCCTCTTTCTCAAATGGCTGCGCATGAAAGCCATGTTAAGCAAGGTGCTGTTTTTGAAGACTATGGCAGATGGTTGCGTCCTGTATATTATGCACAGGGCAGTGAGAGTGAAGATGAGGCTATCGCAAGAGAAGTCATGGCAGTTAGAAATGGTGTTGGCATTTTTGAGGCATCACCACTTGGAAAAATTGAGGTTGTAGGCACAGATGCGGCCGAATTTTTGAATCGCATTTATGTTAACAATATGAAAACCCTGAAGCCGGGTAAGTGCCGGTATGGCCTTATGTTGAATGAGCAGGGAATTATTCATGATGATGGTATTTTAGCATGTCTTGGGGAAAATCATTATCTTGTGGGTACAACTAGCGGTCACGCTGAGGCTATACATGAAGCGCTGCAGGAGTGGCTGCAATGTGAGTGGCTGAATTTGGATGTCGTAACGGAGAATGTTACGACAAATTGGGCTGTCATAACGGTAGCAGGACCTAAAGCCCGTCAGGTTTTGTCGCGCCTTGAAAGTGACATCAGTTTTGCCCCGGATGATTTCCCTCATATGGCGCAAAAGCTTGGCGTACTTCAAGGTATGCCATGCCGCGTGCAACGGGTTAGTTTTTCAGGCGAAGTATCCTACGAAGTTTCTGTCCCTTGGGGATATGGCCATTATCTGTGGGAACTGCTTCTTGAGGGCGGTAAACCTGAGCAGATTACGCCCTTCGGTGTTGAGGCCTTGATGGTTATGCGGGTGGAAAAAGGGTTTCTGCATGTAGGGGCTGATACCGATGGCACAACACTGCCTATGGATGTGGGTTTTGGGAATATTATTGCAAAGAAAATTGATGACTTTGTTGGTCGACGTTCACTGATGACAGAGAATGCCCTTAGCAGTGATCGTCGGCAGTTTGTTGGTATTGAAGTGCTCGATGGTAAAGGACCTCTTGATATTGGGGGCCATGTTATTGGTTTGCATGCTTCTGCGCCTGGAAAAACTCAAGGATGGGTAACTTCTAGTGTTATGTCGCCCACACTTGGGCGACCTGTCGCTCTGGGGCTGGTGGAGTGTGCATCCATGCGTATTGGCGAGGAGGTTCAGGTATGGAGTTTAGGAAAATCACGCAAGGCACGCTTGGTTTCTCCATGTGTATACGACCCTAAAGGGGAACTGTTAAATGCATGAAGTTAGGAAAAGATCGCCTTTGGGAACTGAGCACTCTATAATGCCAGCGAAAGCATTTTCATGTGGTTCTACATCACTTCTGGAAATACCCGGTATAGGGTTTTGTAAAGTTTCTCTCGGGCGTGGCTGTAAGATTGAAAAGAAAGCTATCTCCAAATGTATGGGTCAAGCGGTGCCTGATCAACCCAACACTTACTCTGAGAAAAGTGGAGTGCGTGTTTGCTGGTTGTCAGACCGGGAATGGCTTATTATTGGTGAAGCAGAAAAGGTGAGTACGCTGGCTGATAAGCTGCAGCTTTTATTGGCAGGGGAAACAGCTTTGGTGCTTCAGGTTGATCATATGCTTAGCCTTATGCGTCTTAGTGGTTCTGATGCTATGGCAGTTATTCAAAAGCTTAGCCCTATCGGGCTTGTGGATGATTGGCATGGCCCTGCTGTGTGTGTACAGACCTTGTTGGGGGATGTTAAAGCGGGGCTTGTTGTTGGCGCTTTAGCTGAGGTTGATATTGTGGTTGATCAGTCGGTGGCTTTATATGCTTGGCGTATGCTTGAGAAAACTATGTCAGGGATGGATGGGTAATAGCCGGTGGTTCTAGTATTCTAGAGCCACTTTTGGTTTAGTTTGTCGTTCGCATCTTGATAGCGCTGACCGCATAGAATACGTAAGTAGATGGGGGCTTCAAGGCGCCGCTCATTTTTATCTTGCGTAACATGGTGGCCCATCGAATAATAGCCAATCTGGTGATAGTAAAAAACCTTGGCTCGGGTTTGCGCCTCGCCTTTTTCACAGCCTATAGTCATAAATACGTTGGCAAGATTGTTGAGGCGTTCTTGATCTATTTTGCTCAGGAATTTGTCGGCTTTTGTGTCAACCCGTGCCCATTCCCTGATGGCGAGATCAAAAGTAGGTGAAAAGCTTTCTTCCGAAATCAGCCAATCAAGCATAAGATTGAGATATGCGACAGCTTCTTCGGGGGTGCTGGGCAGGTTTGTATCGGGTATGAATTTATTGTTTGTTGCCCACAGGTTAAGTAGCTGATCTAGGAGATCTTCACGATTTTTGAAGTTGTGGTAAAATCCTCCACGGGTGACGCCTAGTGTTTTGGCAAGTCTATCGACCCTCACCCCTGCAATGCCTTCATTAATGAGGGCATTTTTTGCTGTTTCCAACCACTGCTTGGCTGGGATTTTTGTAGTGTTGACCATAAGTTAACTCCCAGAGTGATATTAAGCAAGACTGTGGTGTTGTCAATCAGCCTGATGTTCAGTGAGACGTAAAACCATATAATTTTCTACCAAGGTGCAGGGGGGTTGCCACACCGAACCTTGTGCGGCGCTATCATTTTATCTTCTAAGTGCATATTTCCACGCTTGACGTTGGGTGATTCAATATATACATATATGTATAATTAAGAGAGTAATTTTCAAGATTAAACGGAGCTATGTATCATGTATCGCCCGCAGATGTCAGAATTTGTTATTACACTGAAGTGCCCAGATAAGCCGGGAATATTGGCAAAAATAACTCCTTTTTTGTTAGAATGCGGCTGTGATATCCGTGAAGCTTCTGTCTTTGGTGATAAAGAAACAGATGTGTTTTTTATACGAATGCAAATTGCAGCAAAAGATGAAAGCCTGCCCGAAATAGAGTGTGGCTTAAAATCTATTTCTGAGCAGCTTTCCCTGACATGGGAGATTCATGCTGTTGCCAATAAAATGCGGGTCTTGATCGCCGTTTCCAAGTTTGATCATTGTCTCAATGACTTGTTCCATAAATGGAAAATTGGATATTTGCCCATTGATATTGTTGGTATTGTATCTAATCACCCCGATCTGAAGGGGCTGGCTGACTGGTACGGCGTGCCTTATCATTACCTGCCAATCACCAAGGAAACAAAAGCCGATCAGGAGGCAGAGTTTTGGCGCCTTATCTCTGAAAGTGGGGCAGAGCTCACTGTTCTTGCCCGCTATATGCAAATTCTTTCTGATGAATTCACAAAAAAAATCAGTGGCAAGTGTATTAATATTCACCATTCATTTTTGCCAAGCTTTAAGGGTGCTAAACCATATCACCAAGCCTTTACACGGGGGGTAAAATTGATAGGTGCAACTGCCCACTATGTAACAGAAGACCTGGATGAGGGCCCAATCATTGAACAGGATGTTAGGCGCATTACCCATGCGGCATCAGCGGAAGAGATGGTTGAATTGGGCCGTGAAGTGGAGGCCTCTGTTCTGGCGCGCGCGATAAAATGGCACGCGGAACACCGCTTGTTTCTAAATGGCAATAAAACGATTGTTTTCAATTAGGTATGAGTAGTGGGGATGACACGTGACTATAGTGCTTGATGGTAAAACCTTGGCGCAGAAGATTAGCGAACAGGTTACCAAGGATGTATCAAAATTAAAAGCAGAACATAATATAACCCCCTGTCTTGCTGTTGTTCTGGTAGGGGAGGACCCTGCCAGTAAAATATATGTTAGCCGCAAGAAAAGACAAGCTGTTGCTACCGGTATGTTAAGTAAAGAAATTACACTGCCGGAGACAACTAGTAAAAAGCAGCTTCTAAAGGAAATTAGCCTCCTGAACGCCGACCCAAATGTCCATGGTATATTGGTGCAGCTTCCTTTGCCAAAGCATATTGATACGGCTCAAATTATTGAAGCGATTGATCCTCGTAAAGATGTGGATGGATTTCATCCTGTAAATTCAGGTCGGCTTTTTTCAGGCGTTAACTCTGCTCTGGTGCCTTGCACCCCAAGGGGTTGTGTTACACTTGTAAAAAATCATAGAGGGCAAGATCTCACTGGGCTCTTGGCGATAGTGATCGGGTGTTCGAATATTGTTGGAAAACCTATGGCTCAGCTGCTGTTACAGGAAAAAGCCACGGTTATTATGGCGCATTCAAAAACGCAAGATTTGCCAACCCTGTGTCGGAAAGCAGATATCCTGGTTGTTGCAGTTGGTGTGCCGGGTCTTGTAAAAGCTGACTGGGTTAAGGAAGGTGCAACCGTTATTGATGTAGGGATTAACCGTATCAATAACCCTGAGGGCGGTTCCTGCATTGTTGGTGATGTGGATTATGTGGGGGTTTCGTCTGTAGCGGGCGCCATCACCCCTGTTCCAGGCGGTGTTGGGCCTATGACAATTGTATCCTTATTGCAAAATACATATGCGGCTGCCGTAAATCAAATTTATGGTTAGTGTCCAATTTGGTGCCATTTTTGAAATGCTACACGATGTTTCGGTAGTTTCGTTGTCAGCTACTAATAACTTCAAAAACCATAAACTTTTTGCATGACCCTGCCTTAATAGGTGAAGGCAGGGGAAATGAGAAAGCAAGAGCGCCTTCTTTGAGTTTAGAATGGTGCACCGAGATGTTTTTCAGTCAGAGTTACTTAAGATTTTCTTGAAAAAATCAGCAGCGCACTGTGCAAGCGGCTGTAGGGTATGTGCTACTTTTGGCAAAATTGTTAGTTCTGATTTCAAGCCATTTTCTTGCCAGTTTTTATGAAGCGCTTTTAACCGCTCAACACGGTTTTTGCCTGCATCATTCGCGCCTTTAATCCAATGTGGGCTCGAGGGGCAGTGGGTTATATGTTTTGTATCAATATCGCTTTCGCCTACAACCAATTGGGTTGCTACTTTTTGTAAGGTGGCGAGATCAATTGGCGCCCCAAATATGGAGGCAAAATCTTTAGTGCCAACCCACCAATCATGGGTGTCATCAATACGTGTTACAGACCCTGGCGATGCCACAGATAAGGCTAATAGCCTTTCCGGATGCAGATAAAAGAACCTGTGAGCAAAGTGTGCTCCGCCCGAAAATCCAAAAAGGGCAAAATTGGCTGAAGGCATATCATAGCGCTTTATGACCTCATCAACCATGCTCAATAAAATTTGGTCAAAGCGCAGGTTCTGGAAAATTATATATTTATAATTGTCAGTATCTGATGGGTCCCCGACCCCTGTGGGGAATAAAGGAGAAAGTACAATCAGTTTTTGTTCCTCTGCCACGGCAACAAATTGCTTGCGAATAGCATGATGTGCACGGTCACTACCATGTACAACAACGAGCAATCTAAACTCTGAGGCTGTTTCGGGACTCCAGCTTTTAGGCGTATAAGTGCAATAAGAAAACCGTTGATCTGCCTGGCAGGCAATTGTAGTTGAATCGTCCAGATAATATGACGATAGAGGCTGAACTGAACTCTTGGGTAACGTTGCCACAAACAGGGCTCCTTATTATTTTTCTTAAGTCTGGATGTAACGAACATCCTTCAATAATTATATAGTCGCCAATATATGATTATAAATCAAGAAAAATGATGAAATTTAGCATTTTATTTATAAAATTCTCCCACCTTTCCTTCTGATTTAAGCGCACTCAGGGTGATTTCTTAATTTTAAGTTATTGTTTTATAAAATAAAAAAATTAAAATAATACGATTTTATATAAAAATAAATAGTAGCTTGATTTATATATTAAATTGGCTACTATATTTGTGTGTTGTGATAACCAACCATAAGCACTTTGGTGCTATAACTGAATTACTCAGGGAGAATACGATGAAAGTTCAATTGAAAGGTATCTGGTATTTATCAGTGTCAGCTGGTGCCATGTTAATAGCAGGTGCAGTGAACGCCCAGTCTGCTGATACCCGTAAAAAAGACGGTATGTTCGAGGAGATTGTTGTAACAGGCTCCAGATTGCCATCGTCTATTGAATCCATGCCGGGTTCTGTAACGCTGATCGGTGAAGAGGAGCTGGGTAAGCAGCTTGCCGTTACATCTGATCTTGAGGCAATTTTAGGTCAGCTTGTGCCAGGTATGGGGACCAGCTCTGCATCGCCTGCAAATTTTACAACAAGCTTGCGGGGCCGGAAGCCCGTATTTTTCATTGACGGCGTGCCTATTACGCCGACGTTGAATGATGTGGGGCGTGAACTACGCCTGATTGATCCCTCTATTATTAAGCGTATTGAAGTTGTGAGGGGCTCCTCTGCGCTTTATGGTAATAGTGCTGGGGCTGGGTTTATCAATTACATTACCAAGTCTGGCACAAAGGATGATACGACATTCTCAACGGAAGTGGGAACCCAGTTTTCCCTAACCGATATTGGCAATGGATTCCGCCCATCTATTCGTCAGTCCATCAGTGGTGGCGGTGATAAAGTTGATTATATTGCTGCAGGTTACTATGAAAAAGTTGGTGGCTTCTTTGATGCTGACGGCGATAGGATTGCGCCTATTCCGAATGGTGCAAGCGGACTGGCTGACTCTGGTATTTATAGCTTTTATGGTAAGGTTGGGTTCGATTTTGCTGAAAATCAGCGTATTGAAGCCAGTATAAATAAGTATCGTCAAAAGCAGGATACGGATTATAAGCTTTTGGCCGGCAGTGTGGCTAATGGAGTGAAGGCTACTGCTACACCAAAAGATGCAACAGACACTGATGAAGCTGACCAGTACCATGATAATCTTGTGGGTACTTTAACATATTCCCATGCTGATATTGTTGGAACGAGCCTAACACTTCAGGGTTATTACCAGCGTTCTAAAAGTGTGTTTGACTATTCAGCAAACCGCTTTCCGCTTACAAGTAAACCCTCAGGGCAATCTGATACTGAATCAGAAAAGTACGGGTTCCGTTTAGATATGAGAACCCCGCTTGATTTCTTGTCTGAAGGTGCAGAACTGTTGTGGGGTGCTGACTACCTACATGATGATACAGTAACGGGCCTTGTTGATGGTCGTCAATTTGCGCCAACACAGGTTCTAAAGAGTCGGGCGGTTTTTGGTCAGTTATTTATGCCACTTTTCGATAAGCTAACGCTGACGGCTGGTGTGCGGTACGAAAAAGCTGATCTTGAAATCGAAGATTTCACCTCTTTGCTTACTCTGGCTGAAATTACAGGTGGTACACTGGGTTATTCTGCGACTCCTGTAAATGTGGGTTTATCATATGCCATTTCAGATTCAGTTAGTCTGTTTGGCGGCTACTCTCAAGGGTTTGAGGTGGCAAGTGTCGCCAGGGTACTGCGGTCATATCCTGTTGATGTAAATGTTGTTATTCTGAACCCTGAGCCAAACCTTATTGATAGTTATGAAGGTGGTGTCAGAACACATTATGGCGCGGTTTCTACAGAACTTTCTGTTTTCTATACAACATCAACAAATGCTCTGACATTAAACCCTGACCCGAATAACCCGTCTGGGAACGTACTTGAATCCCGTACGGCTGATAAGATTTATGGTATTGAATTTACGTTTGATGCTGATCTGTCTGACACATGGCGTGTTGGGGGTAGCTACACGTGGCTTGAAGGCAAGGAAGACCGTGATTTAGACGGTGAATACGAGAGATGGATTCAACATCGCCGTATCCCGCCTAGAAAAATAACGGCCTATGTTGAGCATGATTTTGCTGATAGCTGGCGTGTGCGGGCTCAAGGCCTTTATTCCGGTGTGCGTGACAAGTTTCCTGGCAGTACAGCTTTTTATGAAGGTGTTATAAACAGCTGGTTTGTAATGGATGTTAGCCTGACTGGTCAGGTTGGACCGGGTACACTTACTATTGGTGTAAACAATGCACTTAATACTGATTATTTCACGCACCTTTCTGAGGCTATGCAGCAAAATGATCGTTATTCTAAGGCACCAGGTGCGACAGGCACGATCAAGTACCGCATAGAATATTAAGAACTATCCCCCTTGTTTCCTCAAGGCATCCCCTTGCCTGCCTTTGTATGCAAAGGCAGGCTTCTTTTTCAAACTGAAAGGTGTGGTGTTTATGAAGACCTTGAAAGATATACATAAATGGCTGGGTTTGGCTTTTATGGTATTCTTGGTTGGTCAAACGATTTCTGGCATGCTTTTGCTATATCGTTCCCCAATAGAAAACTTTATTGCCGGGGAAGATTTGAAACTAAATCGCCAGTATTCTGGTGTTAGTTTAGATAAGATGCTGGCGGGCGTTGAGACTGTTATGCCTAACGCAGTTGTTTCCAGACTTCAGCTTCCGGCTGACACCGGCCACGCTGCAACTGTACGGCTTTATATGCCTGATACACAGGAATATATCTTCCTGTCTCTTGATCCGGAAACAGGCGCAGTGATGGCGCCTTTAAAGGCTTCAAAAGGGTTAATGTTTTGGGTGTTTCGTTTTCATGAAGATCTGCTGTTGGGGGATACGGGAGCATACATAAATGCAGCGCTGGGCATTATGCTGCTTTTTATGTCTGTTTCTGGTGTTTATTTCTGGTGGCTCCTTAGGAAGCGCCAGAAACTTGCAATAGATTTAAGCGCACCACCTATGCGTAAGTGGTATGATATTCACCGTGTTGTAGGGGTTATTCTGGCTCCAATTCTTGTTATACTTGCTGTTAGTGGTGCAGGCATGACCATTAGGGGCTTCTATCTGTCGGGTTCCGCTACTGAGCAGGCTATTGAGTCTCCTGAATATATGCCTTTGGATCCGATTTATAACGAGGCGTCCCGCGCACAGACTATAAAAGAAGTACGCTTTAACTGGAGTACAGGGCAGGCAGTTTTCATGATTAATGCTAGTGATCCTGCGTGGCCGGGGGCTGTCGACCGCATAATGGTGGACATGTTATCAGGACGGATCGAGAAAACTGTTTATTCTGTGTCTGTTCCCTCCGATCAGAAGTTTTTTGCCTGGTTTTATCCTCTTCATAGTTCTTTGGCTCTTGGAAGCGCGGGGCGCTTTGTCCTGCTGATTCTCGGGGCAGGGCTAATGATGTTAGTTTTTTCTGGGTTTATACTATGGCGCATCAGGGAAAATCGCAAAAATAAGACCATAATATAATGGGTTAATCCTAATTCTACAAAAGCCTTGCTTAAGAAGCATAAATTGGCTACTATTTTATCGGGTACAAAATTGCATAGGAGTTGAGGGAAATGAAATCTAAGTATGTGACGCGTTATTTGTCTGTAGGTGTTTGCTGTTTGTCTTTGTTGTCAGGTGTTGCGCCTGCTAGCTTTGCTGGCGATGAGGCTTATGAAGCTCGGGTAGAGGCTTCTAAAAAAGAAGACGGAATCTTGGTATATTCCAATGTTGCTGAATATAACTGGCGCTTCATTATTGAGGGCTTTAATGCAATGTATCCTTGGATTAAGATTGAAAGTATTGATCTCGGGCCTTCCACTGTTTTTGAGCGCTATTATTCCGAGGTTTCAGTAGGAAAAAATACTGCCGACATGATTGTGACAGGTGCCCCTGATGGGTGGGAACGGTTTGCCCATAAGGGTGAGTTATTGCCATATAGTTCTCCAGAAAAAGGCAGCCTTCCAGCCTGGAGCATGCCAGAGGATGGGCTTTATACAATTTCAGCAGATCCAATGGTAATTGTGTATAATAAATTGTTGCTGAAAGGTGATGCGCCTGAAAGCCTGGCTGACATTATAGAAATGGGTAAAGAAAACCCAGAAAAATTCCGCAATAAAGTAACTACCTATAATGCACTAAAGCACTCTTTTGCGTATGATATTCACTGGGCTACCGTGAAAAGTTTGGGTGCAAATGCTTGGAATACCATGGATGCTTTGGGCGATGTAACACAGTCTGAATCCGGCGGTGCGGTTATGGTCGAAAAAGTGACGAGCGGCGAGTATATAATGGGGTATTTTGTATCTGGAATTACCGTTTTTCCTCGTATGGACCAGTCTGGCCGCAACAAAATTATGGGTTGGAGCTTTGAAAAAGACGGTACGCCGGTATTTCATCGGGGTATGGGTGTAACCAAGGCTGCAAAAAGCCCGAACTCCTCGAAGTTGCTCCTAGACTATATTTTGTCGCATGAAGGCCAAATTGCTGTGGGTAAGGGCGGACTGACACCCTATAGGGCAGATATTAAGCATGGGGAAGTGCCTTATGTTTCGTATCAGGACATTGTGGATGCGATTGGCGAAGAAAACATTATCCATGTAACGTATGACCCAGAGGCTTATGAGCACCGTGATGAGTTTTTAGCGCGCTGGAAACAAGCGTATCGTATCAAAGATTAATTGTCTTAATTACTATTTACCAGCCCGTTAAGGGCTGGTTGGGAGACATAAAATGACAATGCCTGCTCTTGACGCGGGGGGCTCAAATGCTGCCTTAATTTCGCGTGCTAAAGCAATCCAGTATTCTGTAGCTGCTGTGACCGTTATTCTCGTGGCAATGCCTCTGATACCGATATTGTATCAATCTCTTTTAAGCAAGCCGATCTATGATGATGCAGCTGTATTTACGTTTGCCAATTTTACTAGGCTATTTTCCAACCCCAAGTTTTACGAAGCCCTATGGAACTCTGTGCTGTTGTCAACAGTTACGACTATCATTGCGGGTATAGTGGGCATCACTACAGCTGTCTTTATTGGCAGAACCAACCTGCCGTTTAAGCGTGTTTTTGGTGAAGTTGTTTTGTGGCCTATGTATATTTCGCATCTGGTGCTCGCATTTGGGTGGTTCATTATGTATGGGCCATCTGGATATGTAACCCTTCTTGTGAAAGGCCTGATTGGCACAGATCCTTGGAATCTTTATTCAATCGCAGGTATGGCACTGGTTGCGGGCGCGGCTCAGGCCCCAATGGTTCACCTTTTTTGCGCCTCTTCTGTTGCACGTGCTGATGCCTCGCTTGAAGACGCTGCACGAACAATTGGAGCAGGACCTTTCACGGTTCTTAGGCGGGTCACAATCCCTCTAATGCGACCCGCAATTATTTATTCAGCCATGTTAAACTTCATCGGTTGCCTTGAAATGCTATCTGTGCCGCTTATTCTTGGCTCACCTGTTGGAAAAGACTTTTTTACAACCTTTCTGTATCTTGAAGGATATAGTGGTTCTAGCCCCGATTATGGATTGATTGGTGCAGCGGCTTTTTTCCTGCTGGTTCTTATTAGCATTCTTATTTTTTTCCAAAACAAACTCCTAAAAAATGCGGGTCGGTTTGTAACAGTAAAAGGCAAGGCAACGCGTCCGAAGCTCTTCAATCTGGGCAAATACAAATATGTAGTGGCGGGTGTGCTGTGTGTTTATTTCTTCTTCACGCTGTTTGTCACAGTTGGGGGGCTTGGTCTTAGGTCGGTTACAACATTTCTAACACCACTGCTTTCGCCTTGGGAATTACTCACGACTGATAATTTTGCTCTCATATTTGAATATGACGCTTACAAACGTTCCATCAGCAATAGTTTGATCGTTGCTTCGGTAGGTGCTGCAATTGCAGTCCTATTTGTTGGGCTATTGACGGTTGTTATTCACCGTTCTGGTTTCAAGTTTAGAAAAGGTCTCGAGTTTGTGGCCCTTTATCCAAGGGCTGTTCCTGGTATTGTTGCAGGGATTGGTTTCTTTTGGGGTATGCTGTTGTTCCCGTTCCTCGATCCATTGCACGGGACAATCTGGATTTTGATACTTGCCTTTACCATGCGGACAATACCAACCGCTTTTGGGGCCATATCGCCTGCTTTGATGCAGCTTTCAAAAGATCTGGACCAAAGTGCACGCAGTATTGGTGCTGATTGGTGGACCACAGTAAGAAAAGTTGTGTTGCCTCTCTTAAAGCCAGCTCTGTTTGGTGCCTATGTTATGTTGTTCCTTTCCTTCCTCAAGGAATATGCGTCAGCTGCATTCCTGTTCTCTTCAGGCAGTGAAATCATCGGAACAACTATGTTGCAATTCTGGGTTAACGGTGACACGGGGCCGGTCTCGGCGCTCGCGGTTCTTCAAATAATAATTACAATTGGGTTTGTAACCTTTGCCCGCAAAATGTTGGGAGTGAAAGCTTATGGGTAAGCTCGTTATTGAAAATCTGTGTAAACATTTTGGCGATGTAAAAGCCGTTGATAATGTGAGCATCACAGTTCAGGATGGGGAGTTCCTTACCCTTCTTGGTCCATCAGGTTGTGGAAAATCAACGACACTTTTTGCAGTAGCAGGCCTCGATACGCCAACATCAGGCAAGATCAGTGTGGATGATGAGGTCTTTTACGATAGCGCAAGCAACGTGCTTGTAGAGCCTGAGAAAAGAAACTGCGGGTTGGTTTTTCAGTCTTATGCACTGTGGCCGCATATGTCAGTGGGTAAAAATTTGGCATTCCCGCTGGAAATTAGGAATGTCCCTTCGAACGAACGTAAGAAGCGCATCATGGAGGCCCTCGACCTCGTGGAAATGCAAGACTACGTAGACCGGTTTCCGCATGAACTTTCTGGTGGTCAGCAACAGCGTGTGGCTCTGGCTCGAACCCTTGTCTATGAACCCCGGCTTATGCTGCTCGATGAACCTCTTTCTAACCTTGATGCCAAACTGCGTATTAAGGCTCGGCACTGGTTGAAAGAGTTGCAAAACAGGCTTGGGTTTACAACAATCTATGTGACCCATGATCAGGTGGAGGCCTTGTCTCTCAGTGACCGGATTGCGGTTATGCAGGGTGGCAACCTTATCCAGATTGGAACACCAGAAGAGATATATAAAAACCCGGCAAGCCCCTTTGTAGCAGACTTCATTGGTGCCAGTAATTTTCTTGAGGGTGTTGTACAGGCGTGTGAGGGAACAAATGTATCTGTCACGCTTAATGGGGGGCAGGTTATTAAAACAATTGCCCGCAAGCCACTGAAAAAAGGGCAAAAAGTGCAAGTAGCACTCCGACCTGAGAATATCCATGTAGTGTCAGCTTCAGGAAAGCCTGAGCATGATAATCTCCTGAATGTTTCAATTAAAGACCGTGATTACCTTGGTGCTCGTTTCCAATATATGCTTGCCATTGACGCAGGTGAGATCCGTATGGAAACAGAAGCTAATCTGGATGTGGCGGAAATTCAGATTAGCTTTTCATCGGCACACTGTATTTCGTTCCCGGTAGAGATAGGTGTTTGATGTCTGCAACCCTAAATGTTGCCTGTGTGCAAAACTGTGCGACAGATAACCTGACTGCAAACTTGAAAGAAATTGATCTGCTGATCGCTGAGGCGGTTAGCAAGGGGGCAGAATTTATTGCCTTGCCAGAAGCGTGCGAGTTTTTAAGCGGTGATAAAGAGGCAATGAAAGCCCATGCTAAACCAGCCTCAGAGCATAGGGCTTTTCAGCATTTAGTCACTAAAGCTAAGCATCATGGTGTCTGGTTGCTTATTGGCTCTCTCACCATGAGAGATTGTAATAACAATATGGTGAACAGGTCGTCGGTCGTTGGGCCTGCCGGGCAGCTTGTTGCCACATACGATAAAATTCATATGTTTGATGCCAATGTGGATGGGGTGCGTGGCAGCAATGAGTCCGCTCTTTATAAGCCTGGAGAAAAGGCCTGCTTAGCAGCCTTGCCGTGGGGCTTTTTGGGTATGAGCATTTGCTACGATGTCCGGTTTCCATATTTGTATCGCTCGCTTGCTAAGGCAGGCGCTACTCTTCTCAGTGTGCCAGCGGCCTTCATGCAAGCTACAGGTGAAGCTGGGCACTGGAACACTTTACTGCGTGCCCGAGCTATTGAAACTGGGTGTTTTGTCATCGCTCCTGCCCAGTATGGTAATCCTTACGGTGCGCGTCAAAGCTATGGACACTCACTTATTATAGCTCCTTGGGGCGAGATTTTGGCCGAGGCCGTGACAGAGGCAGGCGTGATTACCGCAACACTGGATTTAGAGGCTGTAGCAGCTGCGCGGTCACGGATCATGAGCTTGAACCACGATAGGGATTTTGAAGCACCAGCTATAGGCCGGCCTGCTACTCCTCAGGCCAGCAGGTAGGATAAGATGCGAGTATATGTGTCGGGCATTCAGCATGAGACGAACACGTTTTTAGGGACTGAGACGTTATACGGTGCCTTTGAGGCAGCGGATGCGTGGCCGGGGTTGCTGCAGGGTACGGGTGTTATTACGGGAACGCGAGGTATTAATCTGCCGGTTGCAGGGTTCATTGCCGTTGCCGAGGCTGAAGGCTGGGACCTGGTACCGGGCGTGTGGTGTTCAGCAGGACCGTCAGGGCCGGTTGCAGCCGCCGCCTATGCGACGATCACAGAGGAAATCCTCTCCCGTCTCAAAGCTGCAGGGCCGGTGGATGCGGTGTATCTTGACCTGCACGGTGCTATGGTGGCAACCGGTACACCAGACGCAGATGGTGACCTGCTGCGCCGGGTGCGGGTGCTGGTTGGACCTAAAGTGCTTATCGTTGCCAGCCTTGATATGCATGCCAATGTTTCCCCCCAAATGGTAGAGGCTACAGATGCGCTTGTTGTGTATCGAACATACCCCCATGTAGATATGGCAGAGACAGGCGGGCGCGCTGGGCTGCGTCTCAAGCGCCTGCTTTTGTCAGGCAGGCAGGAAAGCAGCTTGAAGCAGCTTCCTTTCCTGTTACCCATGGGCACACAGTCCACCCTCGATAGCCCAATGGCAGAGATCATCCGCCAGATCGAGGAGATTGAGCGCTGGGGTGGTAGTGTTGAACTGGCAACCGGTTTTCCCCTTGCCGATGTTGCAGAGTGTGGGCCTAGCATTATCAGCTATGGCCCTTGTGCCGCTGCCAGCGGCAAACAGTTATATCAGGCTATGCTGCAGCTTGAAGGGCGCTTTCGGGAAAAGCTCCTGACACCGGACGCGGCAATAAGCGCTTGCAGGCAGCAGCTTGCAGCGAACCCCAAAGGGCCAGTGCTTCTGATCGATACACAGGATAACCCCGGCTGTGGTGGCACAGGCGATACTGTCGGCCTTCTCAAAGCCCTTATTGAAGCCGCGATACCGGGTACAGTCGTGGGTGTTGTCGCAGATGCTCAAACCTGCGCACAGGCTCATGCGGCTGGTGTAGGGTCTAGCCTTGATGTCAGTATCGGCGCACAGCACGGGTTTGGTGAAACACCCTTAAAGCTACAGGCGACGGTTACAGCCCTTGGGGATGGTTCTTTTACCGGTACCGGGCCTTTTTATCTGGGCTGCAGGTTTAGCCTTGGGCCCACGGCCTTGCTCACTTGTGGCACAGTTCAGATTGTGCTGTCCAGCACACGGCAGCAGGCAGCAGATCAGGCCATGTTCCGGCATCTGGGAGTAGAACCCGCTGACGCAAGGGTTCTCGCCCTTAAAAGCTCGGTCCATTACCGGGCCGACTTTGGCGCTCTCGCAAGTGCCATCATCACCGTGATCAGCCCGGGCGCTAATACCGCAGACCTTACAACAATAACTTACAAAAATATCAGCCCTAATACACGTATCGCTGGCCGTAATAAAATCAGTAAAGGTGCATCATGAAAAAAGCGATCTGGTTAACAACTACAAATGTTGCCATGGTTGAGATGGCAAGCACTATGGACATTGATCTCGCTGTTTTTGATCTTGAACATGGTATTATGGACCCAAGCGCGCTTGAAGCATTGGTTGGTTTAACAAAAGCACACGGTATTAGCCCTTTTCTTAAAACAGCTGCCCCTGAAGCCAGATTTGTGATGGAAAGTTTAGATAGAGGTGCTGACGGCATTGTTATTCCTCAAGTGCAGGATTTTGCTCATGCAAAAAGAGTTTCTGCTTATGCAAAATATCCTGTGCTTGGCAAAAGAGGTGCCTCTGGTGGTCGGGTTTTTAATTATGCACGTGCAGATGCAGATTTCTACCATAGTCAAAATACTGAGACAAAATGCTTGGTCATGATCGAAACGGCAGGGGCGCTTGCTGACGTAGAAGCGATTGCAGGATTGGCAACAGTGGATGGCCTGTTTGTTGGTCCAACTGACTTGGCGCTTTCATTGGGGCGTGGTGCATACATGCAATCAGATCAGGATTTTGCGGACATCGCAAAAATTGCACAGGCTGCGAAACAGGAAGGCAAGCTCTTTGTTTGGCCTGCATGGAGTGCAAAGGAGCAAGTATATGCGGTACAGCTTGGCGCAGATATTGTGGTTGTTGCTGACGAAATGGGGTCTTTGAAGATGGGCCTTGAAACAAGTTTAAGTGCTGCACGCCAGAGCCTTTCAGGGGAATATATATGAAATTGCATACGGTCACTGTTTGGCCATCAACACGCCCTCTTGAAAAACAGGAACAGCTTGCGTGGAAGATGGCTGCTCTTGGCGTAGATGTGCCAAAGCTAGATGCGGATGTTAGAGAAATGGTGATTAATCGGCTCATTGATAATACAGCGGTTGGCATTGCATCTCTTAATAGGCCGCCTGTCGTGGCTGCTCGAGCACAAGCTCTTGCTCACCCCCGCGCTAACGGTGCAGGCTTGCTGGGTTGTGGCTCTGATGTCCGTGTTGATGCTGAATGGGCTGCATGGGCAAACGGGGTGGCTGTTCGGGAACTTGATTATCACGATACATTTTTAGCAGCAGACTATGCACACCCGGCAGATTGTATTCCAGCCTTGCTGGCAGTAGCCCAACAATGCGGGCGGTCAGGTAGTGATTTGATGAAGGCCATTGCTGTCTCATATGAAGTTCATGTTGCGCTTGTAAAAGCCATATGTCTGCACAAACACAAGATTGATCATATTGCCCATTTAGGGCCTGCAATTGCAGTTGGGCTTGGTGCTTTATTGGAACTTGATCAGGAAACTATTTATCAGGCCGTGCAGCAGACACTTCATGTGTGCTGCACAACACGGCAATCTCGTAAGGGTATGATTTCAAGCTGGAAAGCATTTGCCCCCGCACATGCAGGCAAGCTAGCCATTGAAGCTGTTGATCGTGCCATGCGCGGCGAAAAGGCCCCAAGCCCCATCTATGAAGGGGAAGACAGCTTTATCGCTTATATGCTGGACGGGCCAGACGCTATCTACACTGTGTCTTTGCCGGAAAAAGGTCAGTCTCTTAGAGCGATTATGGAAACCTATACAAAAGCTTATTCGGCAGAGTATCAAAGTCAGGCGCTTCTTGATTTGGCATTTTCCATGCGGCAAAAAATCACCAATTTATCTGATGTTGAAGAGGTTGTTATCTATACCAGCCACCATACCCATAATGTGATTGGTACAGGCGCTGCTGATCCAGAAAAAATGGACCCTCTTGCTAGCCGGGAAACACTTGATCACTCCATCATGTATATTTTTGCTGTCGCTCTGGAAGATGGTACGTGGCACCATATTAAGTCCTACCCACCTGCACGGCATATTTCGCCAGAAACTATCCGTTTGTGGCATTGTGTACGTACAGAAGAAGATAGCCTATGGACTAGGCGCTATCATGCTGAAAACCCCGCTGATAAAGCTTTTGGGGGCAGGGTCATAATAAGGCTTAAAGACGGTGTTATTATTGAAGAAGAGTTGTCAGTAGCGGATGCCCATCCACATGGGAAGCATCCATTTGTGCGTGAAAATTATATCGCAAAATTCACACTGCTTACCGAAGGCCTAGTAACAGTAAAATCGCAACAAGACTTTCTCTGGTATGCCGCGCATCTTGAAGAACTGGACATTGCTAGTCTGTCATATTTGCTTCCCGCTGATGCTCAAGCACTTGAGCAGTCTGATCTTAAAGGAATTTTTTAATGTTGGGGGTTCATAAATCACCAGATGAAAAGCGACATCAGTTTCGCGCAAGCCTGTTTGACAGCAGCCTTTTGCAGTTGCCTGGCGCTATCTCCCCTTTGTGTGCAAAGCTCATCGAGCAAAAAGGTTTTCAGGGTTTTTATATTTCTGGTGCAGTTTTGTCGGCAGACCTTGGCTTGCCTGATATAGGCCTTACCACGGCGACTGAAGTAACAGATAGAGGCAGGCAGATTTCTCAGGCAACAAACCTGCCATCGCTTCTTGATGCAGATACAGGCTTTGGTGAGCCATCTAACGTTGGGCGCACAATCAATGCGCTCGAAGATGCAGGTATTTCTGCCTGTCATATTGAAGACCAGCTTATGCCCAAAAGATGTGGGCATCTTGACAATAAAAGTCTTGTTTCCATAAAGGATATGCAGCTTAAAATCAGGGCTGCGCATTTGAGCCGCCGTTATAATACCTTCACTCTGATAGCGCGGACTGACGCACGCGGAGTTGAGGGACTTGATGCGGCAATCGATCGGGCAAAAGCATATGTTGATGCCGGTGCAGAGGCAATTTTCCCGGATGCTTTAATTGACGAGCATGATTTTGAGGCTTTTAGAAAAGCCGTTGATGTACCGCTTATTGCCAATATGACAGAGTTTGGAAAGACAAAGTTACTATCAAAGGCCGCACTTGAAAGCCTTGGCTATAATGCTGTTCTTTATCCGGTTACCATGCTGCGACTTGCCATGAAAGCTATGGAAGCCGGGCTGGACGCTATTTTGGCAGAGGGTACGCAGGTAAGCCTGCTAGAAGAAATGCAACACAGAAGCGATTTATATACGCTTTTAAATTATCCGGCATACGGCACGTACGACAAAACTATTACAAACTTCAAGGTTGGCGGGGAAACATCCTTGGTACTTTCATAAAGTTACAGGAGGAGAAGTGAGATGGATATGGATGGTTTGAGGGCGCGTCTTGAGGGTGGCGCGGACGAGTATATTAAGGTTGGTGTTGTTGATATGGACGGCATTGTTCGCGGGAAGTATATGTCCGGGAGCAAGTTTTTATCGGCGCTTGAGGGGGGTTTTGCATTTTGCGACGTTGTTTTGGGCTGGGATTCGAACGACAAGCTGTATGACAATGTGAGCTATACGGGGTGGCACACGGGGTATCCTGATGCGGCGGTACGGGTTATAGAGGAGAGTGGCCGGTTATTGCCGTTTGAGAATGATCAGCCGTTTTTTCTGTGTGAGTTCACGGGTGCGGCGGAGGCCTTGTGCCCACGGGGTGTGCTGCGGCGTGTTCTGGCAGATGCGGCATCGCTTGGTTACAGCGTCAAGGCCGGGATTGAGTATGAGTTTTTTGTTTTTGAAGAAACCCCGGAGAGCGCGCGGGAGAAAGGCTTCCGAAACCTGAAGCATCTGGCCCCGGGCACCTTTGGCTATTCTGTTCTGAGAAGCTCTGAACATGCGCCGTTTTATCAGGCGATCCTGGATGCCTGTACCGGGCTTGATATCCCGCTTGAGGGCCTGCACGAAGAGACCGGACCGGGAGTGCTGGAAGCCGCTATTGCGGTTGATGATTGCTTGGCGGCGGCGGATAAAGCAGCCCTGTTCAGAACCTTTACCAAGGTTGTTGCCCGCCAGCACGGCAAGATGGCAACTTTCATGGCCAAATGTACACAGGAATGGCCGGGCCAGAGCGGTCATATGCACCTGTCGCTTTGGAAAGACGGTGCCTCGGCTTTTTATGATGAGAAGGGTGAGCACCGGATGAGCGAGGAGATGCGCTACTTTTTGGGCGGCCAGCAGGCGCTGATGCCGGAGGTGCTGGCAATGATCTCGCCGACGATTAATTCTTTCACCCGGTTGATACCGGGGGCATGGGCACCAACCGCTGCCACATGGGGTGTTGAGAACAGAACCTGCGCGCTGAGGGTTATCCCAGGCTCGAGCAAAAGCCAGCGGATAGAATACCGGATATCAGCGGCAGATGCGAACCCCTATCTGGCCCTGGCGGCGGCGATTGCCTCAGGCTTATGGGGTATCAGGAACAAGATAGAGCCGGGTACAGAGATCCGGGGCAATGCCTATGATGTCCAGATGCCGGATAGCTATAGCCTGCCAACCACCTTGTGGGATGCAGCACAGCGCTTAAGGGCAAGTACAGCAGCCCGCGAGGCATTTGGTGACGCATTTGTCGAACATTTTGCCGCGACCCGGGAATGGGAAGAACGCGAGTTCCGCAAACATGTGACCGACTGGGAACTGAAGCGCTATTTTGAAATCATCTAGCGCTTCCCCCTATACCCCGCCGCCTTTCTGAAGGGGAAACGGCGGGGAACACCCCTAAAGCCGAACACCGGCTAGAACCAAGAGAACAGATGTGATGGACAGTGTAAAAACAGTTTCCCCCCTTGATGGCCGTATTGTTATTGAACGGCCCTTCGCTGATATGAATGCGGCCCTTAGTGCTGTCGCTGCGGCACTAAGGGCACAGACCTTGTGGCACGCTGTGCCTGTTGCTGACCGGGTTGCGGTGCTGGAAGCGGCTATTGCCTCTATGGTGGAGCGCAAGGCCGTGCTCGCCGCTGAGATTACCCTGCATATGGGGCGGCCCATCAGCCAGAGTGCGGGCGAGATTGACGGCATGGCCTACCGGGCGCGCCATATGCTGGCGCTGGCGGCAGAAGCGCTGGCTGACCGCGAGGAAGCAGCCCCTGATGGCAGGCGCTATTTTATCCGCCGGCAACCGCACGGTACGGTGCTGGCGATCACACCGTGGAACTATCCGTATCTGACAGCGGTGAACAGTATTATCCCGGCACTGGCGGCAGGCAATGCGGTGATCCTGAAGCCATCACCACAAACCCCGACCATTGGTGAGCATTTTGCAGAAGCCTTTAAGGCGGCCGGGGTGCCGGAGGGGGTGTTCCAGTCTTTACACCTGAGTGCAGATACGACCCTGAAGCTTATTGAAACCGCCTCGATCCACTATGTTGGCTTTACCGGGTCTGTTGCCGGGGGTACCGCGGTTGAGAAAGCGGCGGCTGGCCGGTTCCTGCCTGTGGGGCTTGAGCTTGGCGGCAAGGACGCAGCCTATGTACGGGCGGACGCTGATATTGATAACGCGGTCGCAAACCTTGTGGACGGGGCCTTGTTCAACAGCGGCCAGTCCTGCTGCGGGATTGAGCGCATTTATGTGGCAGAGGCTGTGTATGACCAGTTTATCGCAGCCTATGCAGCGCTTGTGCAAACCTACAGGCTTGGCGATCCGCAAGACCCTGCAACAACGCTGGGGCCGGTGGTGAGTGTTCAGGCGGCAGAGCGGATACGGGCCGAGATTGGGGCAGCCTGCGCGGCGGGTGCTGAAGCATTGATCCCTGAAAACCTGTTCCCGGCAGCAAAAGCGGGCACTGCCTATGTGGCACCGCAGGTGCTAGTGAAGGTTGATCACACCATGGCCTTTATGCGCGAGGAGACCTTTGGGCCTTGTGTCGGGATTATGGCGGTACAGTCAGACGGGGAAGCCATTAGCCGTATCAACGACAGCCCGTACGGCTTGACCGCCAGCCTCTGGACGGAAGACACAGCCACAGGGCTAGCCCTTGCTGACCAGGTAAATACCGGGACGGTGTATCTTAACCGCTGTGATGCGCTTGAGCCAGCACTTGCCTGGACCGGGGTAAAACACTCTGGCCGGGGCTGTACGCTGTCGCGCTACGGCTATGATGCGCTGACCCGCGCCAAATCCTTCAACATTATTGACCGTTCATAAAGAGAGATCCCATGGTACCATCATCCCCCAGCCTTACGGCGAACTGGAACTACCCAACCCGCATGCATTTAGGTGCAGGGCGCATTCAGGAGATTGCGGCGATCTGCACAGAACACGGTATGAGCCGCCCCCTGGTGGTAACAGATACGGGTGCAGCCAGCCTGCCGTTCACGGCCCAGATTATGGAACTGCTGACAGAGGCTGGGCTGAAGGCTGGCCTATATAGCAATGTGCCCAGCAACCCGACCGATGCCTCTATCACCGAGGGCACAGACCTATACAGGGACGGTGACTATGACGGTGTGATCGCACTTGGCGGCGGGAGCGGGCTTGATGCCGGGAAAGCGATTGCGCTGTTGGCGGGGCAGGGCCGGCCGCTTGCTGACTTTGAGGATGTCGGCGATAACTGGCTACGGGCGGATGCCAACAGGATTGCACCGGTGATTGCGGTTCCCACCACTGCGGGGACCGGTTCAGAGGTAGGCAGGGCTTCGGTCATTACCTTCACCGCCACCCATGAGAAGAAGATCATCTTCCACCCGAAGATGATGCCTGTTGCGGTGATCAGTGATCCGGTGCTGACGGTGGGGCTTCCCGCTCACCTGACGGCAGCGACCGGGGTTGATGCCTTCACCCACTGTTTTGAGGCTTTCTGTGCGCCGTCCTATCACCCGATGGCAGATGGTATTGCGCTAGAGGGCATGCGCCTGATTAAAGACTGGTTGCCGGTCGCCTACAGAGAAGGCACCAATGTTACAGCGCGCACCCATATGCTGACAGCGGCCAGCATGGGGGCTACCGCCTTCCAGAAAGGGTTAGGGGCTGTACATGCGCTCAGCCATCCGGTTGGTGCCGTCTACAACGCCCATCACGGTCTGACCAATGCGATCTTCCTACCCTATGTGATGCAGGAGAACCGCCCCCTGATCGCTGCAAAGATGGAACGGCTCGCCGCCTATCTCGACCTCGGCCAAAATGGCTTCAATGAGGTGCTCGACTGGGTGCTCGCCTTCCGCGAAAGCCTTGGCATACCCCACGATGCTAAATCCCTCGGCATCAAGGATGCAGACATACCAGACCTCGCCCTCGCTGCAACACTCGACCCCTCAATGGCCGGTAACCCAAAACCCCTGAACATAGATACCGTACAAAAAATCTACTCATGTGCAATATTAGGTGATCTGTAAACCGTTTTATGCCTTGTCCGTTGGTGTTGAAAATTCACGCCAGCGGTTCAAGTGTCTGTATATTGTGTAACTTAGGCCGTCAGCATCGCGCTTGCTAAGCATTTCAACCATTTGTCTATGATCTTCGCTACTGGCACGCATACCCGCAACTGTTTCCCAGCTACCGCGTCTTCCCGGAATGCCGCGTTCCCTCAGTTCGAGAATTTGAGATATAAGTAGCTGGTTTCCACCAACCGCATAAAAGCGGTTATGAAACTCGAGATTAAGGCGAACAAGTTCTGCCCTGCCTTTTGTGTCTATAGCTTGATCAAATTCATCAACCAACAGGCTCAGCTCGGCTATGTCCTCATCTGTACATTTTTGTGCGGCAAGTTTTCCTGCCGCAGTTTCAAGAATAGTACGTACCTCATAAAGTTCCGCACGTTGCCTGTCAGACGGGTTAATAACCCGGTAGCCTTTGTTTGGGATGTGATCAATCAGGTGTTTGGCAGCAAGAGTTGATAGCGCCATACGAACCTCAAACCTGTTTGCTGCGTAGCGATCTTCAATATCTGCCTGCTTTAGCCATTCTCCTGGGCGAAAATATTCATTAAAAATGTCTGCCTGAAGGCGCTCAGACACACTCATCTCTATGCTTTCACTTGTTTTTTTTCTGGTCATAATATATAGTAGCCAATATTTAATACTAATTTGATCGACTATACTTACATAGCATCTAAAGGTTTATAATGCCAGTATCTAGTGTAGCCCGATCCTGATAACTGGTGAAGGACAAATCATGACATCATACACACATGCTGAGCGTCGACCAGACGAGGTTATTAAGGTGCGGTTGAATGAAGGTTACGAAGTTGTAGCTTATAGTTTTGGTTCTGGTGATAATATATTGTTTTGTGCCAATGGTGGACCGGGGTTGCCGTGTGACTATATTAGGGATAGCCATTCCGTTATGGCGGATAAAGGCTACAGGGTTATAGCATGGGACCAGTTAGGGTGTGGCGCTTCTGACCGGCCAGATGATACATCGCTTTGGACTTTAAAACGGTATGTAGGCGAAGCAGAGCAGGTACGAAAGAGCCTTGGTCTGGGTAAAATACATTTTTTAGGCCAATCATGGGGTACATGGATGGGGACAGAGTATGCCCTTACATATCCCGAAAATTTACGCTCGCTTATTTTAGCAAACGGTGCATGTGACATTCCCCATCTGGTAGATGAATTAAACAGGCTTCGTGGTTCATTAGGACCTGAAACGGTTGCCATGATGCAGCGCCACGAGGCAGAAGGCACTCTTGATCATCCTGCATATCAGGCGGCTATTACTTTACTTAACTATCGCCACGTATGCCGCCTTGATATTTGGCCAGACGCTGTCAATAGATCGCTTTCCGACTGGAATATGGCACCCTATGAAACCATGCAGGGCCCAAATGAATTTACCTATACTGGTAATATGAAGGATTGGAATCGTATCCCTGATATGCACAAAATTAAAGTACCTTCCCTAGTGTTGACAGGGCTTTATGATGAATTAACACCTGCGTGTTCGACGAAAATGCATAATGCACTTTCAAATTCACAAATACATGTGTTCCAGAACAGCTCGCATATGCCGTTCTTTGAAGAGCCAGATCTATATTTTAACAAGTTAGCGTCTTTTTTGGCAGACGTCTGAAAGGGGTGTGCTGATGGTAATAAGCAAGTCCATTTACTATAGTTTGTCGTCCGTTGTCAGGACATTTGTCTCAGCTTGAGCACTTTATGAAGTGAGTGTTAGGCTTCTTTTGTTGATTGATATTAAGCCGCCTGCTTTTGATGTTGCAAGCGCTCTGACGGTTCGCTTTGTTCTCGCGTCTACTTCGCTACGCTTCGTGAACAAGGGTTTGTTCCGCAACAACTTCCTTAAGCGCGCGGGCTCCCCGGCGATGTTCTTTGACTTCATCTACATTGGCCGCACGCGCCGTATCACCTGCCAGACGCTTATAAAGTCCTTCGACCATTTGTAATAGACGCTCTGGGCAATGCCTTCCCGGCGGCAAAGCTCTGCGAATGTCTTTAACCCCTTTGCTGGCCGAGACTTTAGGGGCTTCTGTTTTGCTTTCATTTCCGTTCCTTACGTCACTAAGATGAAACCAAAACACTCACTTAGTTACAACATCAATCTTGAGATATAGGCTCTGACGGGGAACAAAAACATTTTACCAGCAACTAGGCATCGGTGCGATTGTTTCCTGTCAGACCGCCTGCTTATAAAAGTGTGATCGAAGGGCGCACGGTTGAGCGGTCTAATTTGTCTATTTGCCACTCGCTGGAAAGTGTCGGTCTTTGCCAAGCGGCTGATGAGTTCAAACCCTCTCCTAGTTTAAACTCCGACTGGGTCCAAATTGTTTGACAACAGACACTTGTTAAACATCTTATGATGTAGGAAAAGAGTGCTTCAATGTGGTGGCTGATGGATGTACCGTTTTTATTGAGCAAAGTGCAGATGCGTCGAATTGAAGCGTATTTTCCGCGGAAGTTGAGACTTAAATGCTGCCCCTCTAGGGTTATCTAGCCCAGCTTGACAATAATTTTTACCCCGCATAGGTTTCACATTATGTGCAGGGTAGTCCAATGACATCAAAAACTATAAAGCCTGATACTCAACAAACAGAGGCCACTTTGTTGCTTGTTGATGATGATCATGACATCAGAACCTTGCTCGCCCAACAACTGGAATTACATAATTTCAGAGTGATTCAGGCTCAGAATGGCACTGAGCTGACGAACAACGTACATAATCATACAATTGATCTGATAATTCTCGACCTGAATCTTGGCGTAGAAGACGGACTCGATATTTGTAAAGGCCTACGGGAAACATCAAACATACCGGTTATAATGCTGACGGCACGCGGCAATGCAGATGATCGATTGCTTGGATTTGAAAACGGAGCCGATGACTATCTGCCAAAACCCTTTGATCCCCGTGAATTGCTGGCCCGTATTCGAAGTGTGCTCAGGCGTACACAAACTGGTCTGGCACCAACAGTTCTACGAACGTCATACATTCAGTTTGGTAGCTGGACATTAGATATGGAACTGCGCCGGATGATCGATGCCGAAGGCCGGGCTATCATCTTGTCAAATACCGAATTTCGCCTGCTTAGACTTTTTTTGGACAATGCTGGCGATATACTTAGGCGTGAACAATTGATCGCACTTGGAGCGAGCCATAATGAACAGGCACTGGACCGGGCTGTAGACTTGCAGGTCAGCCGTCTTCGTACAAAACTGAATGATCAAGGTCCTCCCTATTCCATGATTGAGACAGTGCGCCAAAAAGGCTACCGGCTGATTGTCCCTGTTTACCCCTCCGAGACACTCTAGATGTTGACGCCCTTGAAAAGTCCGTTTTTTAACTCGATGACAGGACGGATTTTTGTTTTCCTAATTGTCGGGGTCATTTTGGCAAACATGCTTGGACAGTGGGTTGCTGGCGCCAGCCGCTATAAGACCCTAGAAACCCTTCATCAGCAACGTGCGGCTTTAAGGGTTGTTGCATTTTACAAGGCTCTGGAGGATAGCACAAGTGCGGCCAGTGTAAAAGTGGCAGAAGCTATGATTCCCGGAATTCATGTAGTTGCTCTTGGGGATCAACTAACAAAGCCGCTTCCTGTCATGAAGGCCATGATTGAAGAAGGCATAATAGCAAAATCTGTTAGGACATATGATGCACCACTTGAAGTATGTTTCCCTACCCTGATCGACCACTTGCCCCGAAGCAATATATCCAAAAGTACGACCAGAACCGTCTATACACAAATTGAAGAGTGGCAAATGCGGCCACCGTCTTGTTGGGTTGCTGTCATTGAAAATGATAGAACTATCGCGCTGGCTGTTGAAACGCCGATGACCATTATTAATGAGCCCCCCCCAATTGATATACGTTACCTGCTCGTTCTGGCCGGGCTTGTGGGCATAATGGCATTTGGCATAGCCAAAATTGCCGCCGCCCCGCTTCGTCGCCTCAGAAAGGCAGCTTTCGAGCTTAGTGATGACATCAACCATTCCGCACTGGACGAACGTGGCCCGGTAGAAGTGCAAGATGCTGTAAAAGCCTTCAACATAATGCAGCAAAAACTGAAACGTCACATTCAGGATCGTACCCGCATGTTAGCCGCTATTTCACATGATTTACAAACCCCTATGACACGTCTGAGGCTGAGGCTTGAGCAGATTGAAAACCCGGTACTGAAGGCTCAGTTTCTTTCCGATTGGGAGGCTATGCGTAAATTGGTTGAGGAAGGGCTCGGGCTGGCGCGGGCCGCCAGTGACGGAGAAACAAAAATTCGTCTCGACCTTGATTCACTCATTGCAAGCGTTATCAGTGATGCGGAAGACGCTGGTATTGAAGCCAATTTTTCTGGCCCTTTAGGCCTTCAGGTCATGCTTGCGCCAGATAGCATGCGCCGCTGTCTTGGAAATTTGATCAATAATGCCTGGACCCATGCTGGTGGTGCTGAAGTATATGTGGAAAGGCGTGCAAACGCTTTGGCAATTTGCGTTATTGATAACGGCCCCGGTGTTCCAGAAAGCCAGCTAGAGCATATTATGGAACCTTTTGTGAGGCTAAAAGACTCGATCACGAAAACTCCGTCAGGTACCGGGCTTGGATTGTCTATTGCTCGCGAACTGGTTGAAAGAAGCGGGGGTCAGCTTACTTTGAAAAATAGAGAAGAAGGCGGGCTAGAAGCTGTTATATTGTTGCCCCTCTCCTCCATACTTATGCCGAAAACCTAATGTTGCTTTTTTCTCTCGCGGTAGAGGTCAAATAAAAGATATTCTCTGATTGCCTTTATATCTTCGCTGTCAAGGCTATCCGCGAACATCGGCATACCCGCATAGGACATACTCCCCCTTAAAACGATAGATTCAAGGGTATCATACAGTTCCGGCGGCATCGACCACAGGCTTGGAATATTAGCTGGTACTCCTTTAAAAGCATGGCAACGCGAGCAGTGGTCAGAAAATAGTTTTTGACCTCTGCTCGCCAACCTGAAATCAAAACTGGTTTGACTATGCGAAGTCCGACTGGTTGTTGCAGCGCGGCTGGGTGGCTTGGGTATCTGCTTGCCATCAAGCTTGAACACCAGAAGACGTTCCCTATTTTCAAATTGAAGAGGTGCAGAGCCGGAGGGAAATGTTTTTGCACCACCCCCAAAGCCTGCCAGCACAGCAATATATTGTTCGCCGTCTAATCGATAGGTGATAGGGGCGGCCATAATAGCAGACCCGGTGTCTAGTGCTGCAACCAAGGTACCATCTTCGGCATTATAAGCGCGTAAATACCCATCTGCGCCGCCCTGAAACACAAGCCCTCCAGCGGTTGCAAGCACGCCACCCGCCCACCAGGGCATAGGATCAGAGCTCCAGACTTCCTTTTGCAAAGCAACATCCCAGGCTTTCAACACTGAATGTGGCACTCCTTCCCCATAGTCACCAAGAAGAGGGGATGTCTCACTTGAGGGTTGTTTGACACGGGCCTTTACCCTGATTTCCCCAGCTTTATATCTGTCTTTTTCATAGCCTTGATATTCCAATGCCTCTTCCAACACAGGAAGGAACACCACCTGAGCATCGGGGTTATAAGCCATAGGCTGCCAGTTATGCCCCCCCATATGAGCTGGTCGAACCAGACCGGGTTTACCGCTATAAATTGCTTCTTCATTTAAAATGGGGCGCTTTGTGTCAGGGTCTATACCCTTGGACCAGGTTACCTTCGTATAGGGTTCGGCCGATATAAGGCGTCCATTCCGACGGTCGATCACATAAAAATAGCCGTTTTTTGGGGCCTGAATAAGGACAGGAACGTGACTATTACCTTCCGCCAGATGTGCTAGGGTAATTTGCTGGGTTGCTGTGTAATCCCAACTATCAGCAGGGGTAGTCTGATAGTGCCAGATATATGCGCCTGTTTTTGCATCCAGCGCCACAAGTGAGGATAAAAACAGATTATCGCCGCCGCCGGGGCTGCGTTCCCACGCGGGCCACGGAGAACCATTCCCAACCCCAATGTATACACGGCCCATTTCAGTATCATAGACAATACTGTCCCATACAGTACCACCGCCCGCATAAGACCAGTCGGTATTTATACTCCAGCTGTTTCGCATCATTTTGGATACGTCCGATATATCCGGCTCAACGCCTGGCACAGTGTAAAACCGCCATGCAAGGCTGCCATCAAGAATATGATAAGCCGACACATACCCGCGGACCCCAAACTCGCCGCCTGAATTTCCTATAAGAACTAAGTCACCCGCTATACGCGGTGCGCCTGTAATGGAATAATTGCGGGATCTGTCGGTAAAGGTGTCCGTGCGCCAAACTGGCGTGCCCGTTTGAGCATTTAGAGACACAAGGTATCCGTCAAACGTGGCTGCAATAATACGGTCATTCGTATAGGCAACCCCCCTACTTATCACATCGCAGCAGGCACTGCGGGCCGCCTGCCCGGCAACATCAGGGTCATACTGCCAGATAAGGGTTCCTGTCCTTGCATCCAATGCATACACTACACTCCAAGGCCCTGAAAAATAGAGTGTGCCAGCCACCATTAGTGGGGTTGCCTCATTGCCTCTGTGCGTACGGCCCCGCACAACAAAATTTTCAAAGGACCAAGCGAAGCCAAGGCGGCCAATATTGTCGAGATTAATGTCTGTGAGATTGGAGAAACGCGTTTCCTCTGGGTTCAGGCCATATGACGGCCAGTCTTCTGACCACGCGGGTTGCAGAAAAATACAGTATAAAGCAACAAGAGCGATGACCCAGCGCATGCACATTCTTTCTAGCTGTGAATCCAAGTTTAAACGCTATCATCCAGTCCAATCCTCCTCCAGATTTAAAGTGTGTCATGCCTGACATACAAAGAGGCGGTTTGTGTCATGCCTGACACACAATAATGATTGCTGCACAGGCCTCTCAGTCAATAATTTCAGGGATCAATGTTTCACTGGGTGTGGGCATCGGAAATCATCCGCTGTTCCGCCAAAGACATATCGGAAGAGTAAAATGACAAAAAAACTTCAAATGAATACTCACAAGCTGAAAAGGCGGCTGACTGCTGTCAGCTTCTTGGCCAGTTTACTCCTGATAATGCTGGCAGTTCCTTTGCAGGCGTCTCCTCCACCGGCTGTGGAAGATCCTTGTTCTGCCCTTCGTATTTTGGACCTGTCTGAACTTGATGGTGGTCAGGTACGGGCCAAGGTCATGAGCGGCAGCATGATTCACAATCAAGAGATGACGGATGCTGAAGCATGGCAAACCAAACGTCGATCTCGTGCCATGGCGGCTGTCCTGCCTGAAGATGTCAAAGCGATACCAGACCACTGCCTTGTAGCAGGATATATAAACCCGCAGATCAATTTTGAACTGCGCCTGCCAGCTATTGAAGACTGGAACGGCAAGTTCCTACTTGTGGCTTGTGACGGTTGGTGCGGAAAAATATCAACAGACGCCACTCTTGCTGGCCTTATGCATGGCTATGCAACCATGATGAACAATGGTGGTCATTGGGGGGAGCACCCTTTTGACGGCACATGGGCAGCAGACAACATACAGGCCCGCCGAGACTTTGCTTACCGCGCGAACCATGTAGCGCCTATTACCGCGAAAGCTATCATCGGCACTTATTATGGCGTTCAACCGACCCGTTCTTACATGACAGGTTGTTCGAAGGGAGGGCAGGCCGGTGCCATGACAGCGTCTCGCTACCCAACTGACTTTGATGGTGTGCTGATGCGCGGCCCGACAATAGATTATACCAGCGTGAATGTGCTGCGTTGTACCAGCCTTGAGAAAGCAGCCTTCACCCCAGACGGCAAACCGCGCATGAATGCGGCCAAAGTGCCAGCTCTGCAAAGAGCCGTCATGGACGCTTGTGACGAACTGGACGGCGTGAAAGATAACCTGATTTCGGACCCGCGCAAATGTGACTTTGATCCGGTGACTATTCAGTGTGGCAAAGGCAGCGTTGGTCCAGTTTGCCTGACAGAAGAAGAAGTGGATGTGGTGAAAAACATCTATGCCCCAATCTATAGTGAAACGGGTGAATTTCTGTACCCTGGCTCTGCTTACGGGTCTGAATCAGCATGGCCAGGATGGACCTTGCCTGTAACTGGCGAATCACCAATCCACGGTGATAAACTGACATACTCTCAGCAGTGTGGGGGTGATTATCTGCGCTTTATGGCTTTCCCTGAATCCAAAGAACCGGGCTGGCACTGGCGCACTGATTTTAACTGGGAACGCGACAAAGAGCTTCTAAAAGACATTGGTGATATGTGGGACGTAAACGACCCGGATTTCAGCGCGTTCCGAGATGCTGGTGGCAAGATGATTATTATCCATGGTTGGGCAGATAGTGCCATTCCAGCAGAAGCATCTATTGTCTGGTATGACAAAGTTTCAAATGCCATGGGTGGCCGCGATGCTGTTGCTGACTTTGCGCGCATGTTCCTGATGCCGGGTGCTGACCACTGCGATGGCGGTGTGGGGTTTGAAAGTTTTGATGCGCTCAAATTGCTGGATGATTGGGTAGAAAATGGCAAAGCCCCTGACGCCATGATTGCACAGCAGAAAGTGGACGGTGAAGTGGTTCGCGAACGACCCGTTTATCCTTACCCTCTTGAGGCCAAGTATAAAGGCGAAGGCAGTATTGACGTGCCACAGAACTTTGAATCCCATGATCCTCGCAAATGATTGTCCGATACTCTAATGAAAAAGGAGAGATAGACATGTCTAATGTCTTGAAACATAAAGTGACCCGGGCTGTCTGCGGGATCACGCTTCTACTTTCAGGTACATCTTCAAGCAACCTTTATGCAGATGATAATAGCACCTTGTGTGCCAATACCTTCGAAACCTTTCTGGTGCGGGAATTTTACCGTTTGCACCAGCCGGGTGCGCCGGCCCCCATCGCCAGCCGCGAACTGGCAATCGTGGAGGCCAAAGTATTAAGTGGCCTCACTGAGAAAGAAGCCCTTGGCACAAAAGCCACTCCGGCACGGCTTGATAAAATCCTCAAGTCATTAAAAGGCTGGGGTGCTGATAACAAGGTTGGCTTTGTCCTGACCATGGATGGTTACCATGCTTGGGTGTTTCCGACCGAAGTGCCGGTGAAATCAAGATCTTCCCGCAAAGGCTTTGTTGAAGTTTCAGCGGGTAATGGCAAAAGCGCGATCGGGCAAATCAACCCTGACAGGGTGAGCACAATTTATGTGCAGGACATTCCAGCTCGAGATGGTACCCGCATTCGCGGCCTTAACTTCTATGATTTGCAAGGCGATCTGATTTTTGGCCTTTATGGCACCGAAGCAGGAAAACCTGTGAACAATGACATTGTCGTTGGCTTTGAAAAAACCTGGGACCTTATTGAAGAGATGCCTCGCGCCTGCACCTTGACAACACTTGAGGGAGATGACTGATGCTAACGAGAAACGCACTCCTTACCTGCCTGACGTTCACTTTTTTAACGGTCAGCGCAAACGCAGATTTTACGCACCGGGAAGCGCCGTTGTGTGCAACACCAGAACAGTCCACAAAGGTGGCTGACTTTTATAAAAAATCGCCCGGTATTCCCACATCAGTGGCCGCACAGATGTTGGATATGCCTGAAGCACAGGTTGTGACAGCCCTGCCTGCAGAGCAGAATCACGGCGTACTGACAACTCCCGATATGGTGAAAGATGTTTTCACCACCATTGATGGCTGGGGCGCTCGCACAAAGCTGGACCTTGTTTACACTATGGATGGCAACCATTATTTTCAATTTCCCAGCTTCACACCCATGCGGCAGGAAGACATGTTTGATGGCTGGGTAGATGCCTATGCAGACGGTGGTAATGGTGTACACGGTCATTTGTGGTTGTCCCGCATCCGATCGGTTCATGCTGTGGATATGCCGGGGGAAAAAGGCAGCCGCACCCGTGCAATTTCTTTCTATCTGCCTGACGGGCATCTGGCCATGAGCATTTATGCCAGCATGCCCGGCGGTCAAAATGACAAAGCAGCCCTGAAAGGTTTTGCTGAGACCAGTGAGTTCCTGCGCGCACTGCCATCAGCGTGTCAGTAAGCTCATATTTAAGAAAGTCAAACCCATGATAAAAAAAGTAAACAGCCCGGTCTCGGCAGTGAGCGGCCTTCATAGACGCGCTTTTCTAGCAGGCATAGGAGCTATGGGTGCCGTCGCACCCCTTGCCGCGAGCATGGTGCCTTCAAACACCGTATCAGCATCCCATGCTCAGAATACTGGAAAGCCCGAATCAACCCTCATAAAAGGAGGCTTTCTCTATGCGGGGGATGCTTCCAATACAGTTATTCCTGAAAGCTGGGTCCTCATTAAAGGTAGGAAGATTATAGCCGTGGGCGATGCCTCCACAGCGCCACCCCCTGCGGAGAAAGTTATAAATGCCAAAGGCAAAATGGTGCTGCCCGGTTTTGTAAATCCACATTGGCACGAAGCTTTTGTGGAAGGACCGGACAGTTTCAAGCCCGACGATTCTGACCTTGTACCAACCGCCTTCTCGCAAGGAGCCAATATTGAAGAGCTGGGCAAATACTTTATTGAGCTGACGAGTGTGGAAGACCAGATACTGCCGGAAGAAGCACTCATCATTGCGCGCTACAGTTTATGGACACAACTGCGCGGCGGCACCACCCTTATCGGGGATACAGGATCTCTCAATTCTGGGCACATTATGGCACAAGCTGCCTTAGACCTTGGGATGCGCATTAATACCGGGCGTTGGGCTTCGGATATTATTATTCCAAATGATAACAATGACTTTATCCGTGCCTTGTCGTGGCAAGACCAAGCCGCAGACTGGGAGACACTGGCAGGTCAGTGGCATAACCATTCATCTGGCTTAGTTCGGATCATGCCGTCTGTACTGGTGTCCTTCACTAGCTCTGACGAACAACTTAAAGCTCTCAAGGCGTTTTCTGATAAATATGACGTACATTATTCTGCCCACTTGGGGGCGGTCAGTAATGAGGCATCAGCCAACAAGCGGGTCTTTGGTCGTTCGGCAATTGAACGGTTCTACGACCAAGGGCTTCTGACCAACAAAATGCTCTCTGTTCATACCAACCGGGTTACGGACGAAGAGTTTAAAATGCTGGTGGATGGCGATGTTAACATCTGCTACTCGCCAGCAAACTACGGCCTTCTCGGTGAACGAAGCATTAGTGAAACTCGTATGATGCCGAAGTTTCTGAAAGCGGGTCTTGCCGTTTCTTCCAGCACAGATGGCGGTGTTTCCTTTACAGGCGGTATGCCAGAAGCGATGCGCGCTATGCACTTGATGGTGAATGAATCCATGGGCGACAATACCGCCTGCCCACCAACGACCGCGCTTGCAACTGGCACACGGTACGGCGCTATGGGCCTTGGCTGGAGCGACAGCCTTGGATCCATCGAGCCGGGGAAAGAAGCCGACCTTGTGATGATTAACATCGACGAGTGGCGTTACCGGCTGGTGTCTCATCCTTTGAGCGTGTTTCTTGTGGCGGGAAGCGGTAATGACGTGGAAACCGTTATGGTCGCAGGCCGTGTGGTGATGCACGAAGGCAAAAGCACCATGGTGGACGAACAAAAACTATACACAGATTATGCCCGGGTTATAGACACAGCGCGCGAGCGCGTATTCGGCAAACAAACCGCCCCAATCCGCTAGAGAGATAAACGCAATTTTTAAAGGCCCAAGTACGGATGGGCTTTTAAAAGTTTCTGATGGTTGAAGAGTGCCTATAGCAATAATTTTACGGCCTTGTATGCAAATCTTTCCTTTATGGAGGGGAACTCGATCCATCATAAATGGGGATATCACCGTTGAGTTCCTAGAGAATCAATTCTCGCTGACCTGATATGTGAATGGAAATAGTGAATTTTGGCTAAAGAATGCGCGTAGACGCATCTCCAAATATAGCTGACTCCTGATATTTCAAAACAGGCAATATTTTTTTATTTTTTTATTTTTTGGCTAAATTCTGCGAAAAAACTTGAGTGCCATATTGATGTATATCTATTTTAGACGTAAAGGCGGTGCTGCGTTATGTCAAAGATTTACAAGGCGTTTCAGGCTAATGAAAAAGCGATCAAACGAGTGTTTGCACGCTATTTTCGTACTAGTGAAGATATTGAGGATTTGGCACAGGAAACATTTATCAAATGTTTCGCCGCTGAAGCGAGACATGACATAAATGATGCTCGATCTTTTCTGTTTAGAGCTGCCAAAAATCTTGCATATAGTGAGCGAAAAAAAATGTTCCGCTTGACCACTGATTATGTGGAAGATGCGGGTGGTGCTGACACGATAGTTGATGAGATGGAATTATCTCCGGAAAAGAGGCTGGATAGCCAGAGGAAGCTAGCGCTTCTGGTGGAGGCTGTTGCGAGCTTGCCAGATGAATATCGTGAAGCATTTCTTATGCGGAAAATGGAAAACCTGAAACTTTCACAAATAGCGACAAGGACAAATGTCACTGTCAGGACAGCGCAGAACCGTGTAGCTTCTGCGCTTGATATGTGTGATGCCCATTTACGCAGAAGAGGTTATTCGCCGGAAGAATTTGGCCGAATGCCAGAGTTGAAAGGGCTGCAAGGAGTGTCACCAATCGGGATCAAGAATGCAGACGGCAAGCCACCTCTTTATGTAGTGGACAACGAGGGAGTCAATAAAGATGACTGACAAGAGCAATATTGTCCCTCTGCCTGATTTGGGGTCAGAGGCATCTGGCTGGCTGGTGCTCATAGATGATGGTGAAATGACACCTGAAGACTGGACTGAGTTTAAAGCATGGTTTGCGAAAAGCGATAAGCATCAGGAGGCTTTCAGGCAGCGTGCATCGTTATGGTCAGATTTTGATGGGCTCAAGGCACTGAATGATTATGCACAGTCAAATGAGATTAAAAACCTTCTGGCAAAAGATGCAAAAAGTCATCACAAGACGCACCTTTACGCTAGAAGAGGTTTTTTGACAGGCATCGCCGCATCACTTGCACTTATTACAGGGTCTGGCGTTGCCTTTAAAGTATATAATGATCAGCGGAAAGTGCAGTTACAGTCATTCCAGACAGAGCTTGGCGGGCAACGTACGATAGACTTGAAAGATGGTTCTGTTATTACACTCAATACCAGCAGTGAAATAAAGGTGGAATACAGAGCAGGTAAACGCTGCGTTTATCTTTTGTGCGGGGAAGCGTATTTTGATGTAGCCCATGACCCCAGTAGGCCTTTCTTTGTGATTGTCGGGAAAAAAGCGGTTCGTGCACTTGGCACGTCTTTCAGCGTTCGCCTTTTGGAAAAGAAAGTGCATGTGACAGTATCTGAAGGCCGTGTAGCACTTTTGAAAGACATCACGTTTGTAGAGGACGGAGATGCCATGCCTATTGGTCAGCCGCTTGCAGAGGTTTCCTATGGGCAAAACGTATTATTTGAAAACGATATAGAACTGATGGAGAAATTGCCTCCACGGGTACTAGCAAAGAAGCTTGCATGGCGTGATGGTGTTCTTGCTTTTTCTGGTGAACCTTTATCAAAGGTTGTTGAAGAGGTGGAGCGTTACACAGGCATGAATATTGAATTTGAAAATGATATATATGCCTCTATGCCCATCAGCGGTTATGTGAAGATTGGTCAATACTCTGAAATGTTTGAAGCTTTGGAGATTATGGCAGACCTGAAAGCTGTTCATTTGTCTTCTAACCGCGTGAAGCTGGTTAAGCTAGAGAAAGGTGATATTGGCGAAAAGATTTAAGAAAAATAGACTTCTAGACACAAAAATAAAAAAATTGGGAGGAATGTTTCCTGTTTCGTGTTCCGAAGAGTCTGCATAAACAAGGCCGGTGTGTAAGTGTACGACATGTGCTAACCATTATGCCTTTTTATGTGGGTGTTTTGTATTTTAGAAAGTTTTTGGCCTTGAGCATTATGCTTTTGGCGGCGCTTTCATTCGGAATACAGGCAAGTGCGGCAGATACTCAGAAAAAGTATGATTTTCATATTGAGGCTGCAACACTGGGAGAAGCACTAGATGAACTAGTGCAAATTACCAAGGTTCAGCTCCTTTTCCCCCATAAACTGGCAAAAGAAACAGGTATAAAACCTGTGATTGGTTCGTTTTTCGTACAAGAGGCGCTCGATATTTTACTCGAGGGCACAGGATTTTCCAGCGGTCTGACTAAAGGTGGAATGGTTGTAGTTTCATCTAAAAAAGCTCAGGTGGGAAAGACTGTGAAACAGACAAAAGAAAAAAGATTGCTGGCAGGCATTTCATCATTCCTTTTTGGCAATGAACCGGTGTCAATAAAGAATTCGAACCAGGATAATGATGATCCAAGTGAAGGCCTTATTGAGGAACTGTTGGTAACAGCGACCCGACGAAAATCTACGGTTCTTGATGTCCCATACAACATTCAGGCCCTTTCAGCACAAAGCCTTGAAAATGCGGGCGCGCAAAATATGAAAGATTTCGTGCGCCTCATCCCTGGTCTTAGTTTTACCGATACGGGCGCGCGGGATGGCTTACGTGTATTTCTTAGGGGTTTGCGATCAGGTGACGATATCGGTCTCATTCCAACCACATCAACCTATCTTGATGATACCCTTGTTGACCGGCCCTCAAATTTCAGGCCGCTTGATTTGAAAATTGTTGATATTGAGCGCATCGAGGTTTTGCGTGGCCCACAAGGCACACTTTACGGCGGTGGTTCGGTTGGTGGTACGCTTCGGTATATTTCTAAAAAACCGGCCATGAATGAATGGAGTGGCCGTGTTGGCACCCTAGGTTCCTATACAGATAGTGGCAGTCTAAACTACAATATTTCAGGCATGGTGAATACGCCTATTGTGGATGATAAAGTTGCGATGCGTGTGAGCGCAGGTTATTTCAGCAATAGCGGCGTCGTTGATAATAGCAATCTTGATGAAGATAATATTGACTGGGAAGCAACATTTTCTGGCCGTATTTCTCTTAGAATTGCGCCAACAGAAAAGCTTGCAGTTGATGTGGCATATCACCGGGAAGATACGACGTACGGTGATGCCTCTCAGTATGATAATGCCTTGGGTGAGTATAATGTTGATTATGATTACCTTGGCAGAAAAAAGGATATTACAAACCTTACTAATTTGACCGTGAGCTATGATTTTGGCTTTGCCGAACTGGTTTCAAGCATATCATATATTGATGAAAAAATTGAGCATTCAGCAGATATCACCCGCACGATACGGGACAGGTACATAGCATCCCTTGTCGCTGATACAAGTATCCCGGTCCCTGACATCACAAGCTATAATGAGGTTTTTGCAGACAATGCCTCTTTATCAGAAGAAATTAGGCTTGTATCCAACACAAATGGCCGATTTGATTGGATCGTTGGCGCTTTTATCTATGATGCAAAATCTGCTGGCGGCTATGATGAATATGTCGAGCAACCCTTTGACTATCAGAATGACATTGAGGCACTTCTCGGCGTTAAAATCAATGACGATCGCCAGTGGCGCGGCCGCTACCAAACAACATATAACCAATGGGCTGTGTTTGGTGAATTTGGTCTGAATATCACGGATACATGGCACGCGTCAGTTGGTATTCGCCATTATGATTTTAAAAGAACGGGCCTTAACTCACAGATTGACCAATGGGCTGCGCGGGATGAATATGGTTTTGCCCGCCTGACCCCGATCGAGTCTGAAATATCTACAGGTGAACTTAATGAAAATGGTGAGGCTTTAAGGTTTAATACCTCCTATGAATTAAATGACAGTTCGTTGCTCTACTTTACAGTTGCGGAAGGGTACCGCCCAGGCGGGTTCAATGTTGCCAACAGTGCCACTGAACTTCCTGATGAATATAAACAATATGAATCTGATACGTTGATCAGTTATGAACTGGGCGGCAAGTTCAGCCTATTTGAAAACCATATCTACCTTAGCTCTTCAGTCTATTACATTGACTGGAGCAACATGCAAACGCAAATACAGTTACCAACACTATTTGGAAAACGAGGCAATGCAGGCAAGGCACATTCAAAAGGGCTTGAGCTTGAGTTAAATGCCAGGAACCTCTTTGCCAAAGGGCTGGATGCCGCGATAGGTTATGCTTATACAGATGCTAAACTGGATGAAACCATTGATGGCATTGGCTATGAGGCTGAATCTGTTCCGTTTGTTCCGAAACATTCTGTGTCTTTTTTGCTGGATTACCAGAAAACATTAAGGTCTGGCTGGGTAATGGGGGTGAATTTTCTCACAACCTACACCGGCCCTACCTACACTGGCTTTGGTCCGATTACACCTGGTTATGATGGTGCCTCAGATAATGACGAGTATTTTTTCCTTGGTGATTATTTCCTCGCAAATATGTCAGTGCGGCTTGAGAGAGGCAGTTGGGTTGTGCGCATGTCGGCGGACAACCTTCTTGGCTCAGAGGGAAATACATATCGCGAAATTTCTCGCTCACAGTCCTTATACCGCGATCCTTCAGTCTTCATCAATATTGTTCGGCCTCGAACAATAGGCATTGAATTGACACGTCACTTCTAAAGAGCCCTCATGCTGCAAGCCTGTAGAGGCCTTGCCGTATTCCCTTTCAAAAGATGTCGATCTGGAGGTTTATGTGAAAATATACATAGCTATTGGTGTGTTTGGACTACACGCTTTATGTGCGGGTAGTGGACTGGCTCATGAGAACAATCAGAATAATGTGGGGTTCTCATCTGTCGCAGAACGGAAAACCCTTCACTCACAATTAAAGGCCATATTTGGTGGCCTCCCTTCGGAATCTTGGCAACGCTGTGCACAGAAAAGCATCGTGTGGATGAAGAAAACGAGATTTCACAGACATATTAAATGGTTTTAACCAATGCCGAGTTGCGTGGGGTGGCACCCCATACTGCAAAGATTGAATGATAGGAACTATTATGTACAAAAAGCTGCTTATTCTTACTCTTGTTTCATGTTTTCTCGTGGGGAAAGCTAGTAATGAACTGGCAGCCGAAGAGACAACAGTTCAAGGGATTATGTTCAGCAAAACTGCTGCAAATACATATGAACTTTTATCTGATCAAAAGGTGTTTGTTCTGGGGTCTGTTTCTGGCTCTGATGAAAGCCTTGATCTCGTTGTGCAGCCTACTGGTCGAACATTTAAACTAGGGTCAGAGGGTGAGTATCAATTTGCGTTCATTGCCGAAAAAAGTATGCCCCATATACTACGTATCACCTCGGCAAATAGTGCGCAGGCCATTGGTATTATAACAATAGATTCTGTTATCCCGGTCTCTGTAGCCACCCCGCGCAACGAAGCAAACATTTCTCTAATTAAAAGCCCTCGCATGAAGCGCCTTGCCAAGGATATCGAAGATAATCCTGAAGCCCTTGCCGCCTTTTGGCAGGAGGTACAAGAAACAGGCACGCCGCTTATTGAAACGCTGGGCACTGACAAAGCTCTATATACCTTTTTGTGGCGCAGCGAAAATATCTCATCAGTGGAGCTTTCTTGGGCTGTTTGGAAAGAGGACAGAACTGAGAATTTACTAGCTTATCTGCCAGGTACAGACCTGTGGTTCAAAACGCTTGAGCTGCCAGTTGATGTTGCCGTGTCGTATAAAATGGCTCCCGGCGTATCGCATTTAATGAAAAGTGATCTCGCTAGCTATAGGCGGCTATTGAACGATTTTTTGCAGCGGGACCCTCTAAACCCGAAGTATTGGAAGGGGGAAAGCTTGTTTGATAGTTCGTCCCTGCTTTTAGGGCCAAAATCAAAGCCACTCAACTGGTCCATCAAGAAAGATAATGTACCAGAAGGGTCTATCGAACATCTCCAAGTCAAAAGTGGTATTATGCAGAATGAGCGAGAAATTGCATTATACAGACCTGCATACGCTAAGGGCCGCTCTGATATACCCCTACTGTTTGTCTTTGATGGCAAACGCTATCTGGAAGATGCGGCTACAGCAACAACACTCGACAACCTGATTGCAGAGGGCAAGATACCACCCGTTGCAGCCGTTTTTGTATATAACACTGTGCCAACAACACGCTCTGTTGAACTTCCCTGCAACCCTAACTTTGTAGACTTTCTAGCAGATGAGTTATTACCGGTTGCCCGCGCAAGCCTTCCAGAAGCTGCCGATAGTAAGGCCATTATCACGGCGGGTTCGAGCTTTGGTGGGCTGGCATCAACCTGTGCAAATTATTTCCGACCAGAAACCTTCAAGTATGTATTGAGCATGTCAGGTGCTTATTGGTGGAGCCCCGCAGAAGGGTCGCCTCTGTTCGATGAAGATAGCCCGGCTTGGGCACTAAGGGCAGTCGCCAAAAACGATTGTCTCGCGGACGCATATTATTTCGATGCTGGCGCACTTGAAACCGGTTACGGCCTTAGCAGTATTGCTGATGCAAGTGAGGCGCTCTCCGCGATCCTCAAGGCCAAAAACTGCACAACAACATATCGCACATTTTCTGGTGGGCACGACAGATACCATTGGCGCGAAACAATTGCTGAAGGGCTGATCTGGCTTTTGAGCGGTGAAGAAACATGGATAACGAAAAAATAAGGAAAGCGTTTGTGACACGAGTAACAACCATAGAAAAGGGCCGCGTTTTGGCTGGCTTTCTTGCCGCTACAATATGTTTTGTTCAAATATCTGCCGGTGCAGATGATGGCTATCAAGCACCTTATAAGCGCGACCCATATGCAAGTACCTATATACCGCGCCAAGCGCCAGATGTCGCCATTATTGGAGCCAAAGCTCTGACCGGAACGGGCGCCGAAATTGAAAACGCCACCATAGTTCTCACAGATGGTAAAATTACAGCTATAGGAGGGCCGGACACCCCCTTTTCTGCTAGTACGACAGTTATTGAAGCATCAGGTAAATGGGTAACACCTGGTATCATTGATGTGCATTCTCATCTTGGTATCGGGCCAATTGTGGAATCATACAAAGGTGATGTAAATGAGAAAACATCACCGATTACGGCTGAAGCTTGGGCTGAGCACGCTATTTGGCCGCAAGATCCAGGCTTTGCTCGTGCTCTTGCGGGTGGGGTTACAACTCTTCAGATATTGCCAGGTTCTGCCAACCTGATTGGGGGCCGGGGTGTTAGTCTCAAAAATGTACCTGCGGTCATTCGTTCTGACATGAAATTTCCTGGCGCACCGCAAAGTCTCAAGATGGCATGCGGGGAAAACCCTATCAGTGTTTATGGAGGTAAAAGCGGGCCGGGTACACGTATGGCCATGATGGCGGGTTACAGAAAAGCCTGGATCAAGGCAAGCGCTTATAAAGCGGAATGGGATGCTTACGAAATTGCTTTCAGAAAAGGGCAAGAAGCCAAGCTCCCCACACAGGACTTACAACTGGATACGTTGGCAGCTGTACTAGATGGCCGCATATTGGTGCACAACCATTGTTACCGTGCTGACGAAATGGCAGCAATGATCCAAATGTCTCATGAATTTGGCTATCAGATTACTGCCTTCCACCATGCTGTTGAAAGCTACAAGATTGCTGATTTGCTGACCAAAGAAGGTATTTGTTCGGCCATGTGGGCTGATTGGTGGGGCGCCAAAATGGAAGCCTATGACAGTATTGATGAAAATATTCCAATGGTGGCAAGTGCGGGTGCCTGTGCAATTGTTCATTCTGATTCCGCAGACAACATCCAGCGCCTGAATATTGATGCAGCAAGAGCGTGGGCTGATGGTCGTGCTGTGGGGCTGAATTTCACAAAAGCGCAGGCCTTCGAGTGGCTCACTCTAAACCCCGCAAAATCTTTGGGGATTGCTGATCAAACAGGATCACTTGAAGTCGGTAAGATGGCTGATGTGGTCATCTGGTCTGGCGACCCTTTCTCTATCTACACTGAGGCTGAAAAAGTTTTCATCGACGGCACGCTTTATTTCGACACTTCTGACCCAAGCGTTGCTTATCAATCAGACTATGAAACTGGGCTTGTCCAAAAAGGAGAGTATCAGTGAGACGTGTTCATTTATTTTTCGTATTCTTTGTGAGTGTTGTCATCGCGCCAGCTTCAGTGATGGCCGATACAATTTTGATCCAGCATGCCACTGTGCACACTCTTGGGCATGAAGGGACCTTGGTCGATGCCAGTATTGTTGTCAAAGACGGGTATATCGCTGCTGTCGGAAAGACAGTCTCAGTTCCTAAAAATGCGCGTGTTATTGATGCAAAAGGCCTGATCGTAACACCGGGTATTATGAATGCTAATACATATTTGGGGTTGAGTGAGATCAAGCAATCTTTGGACTCTAACGATCATAGCGGTAAGGATTCTAGTCTTGGGGCCACCTTCAATGTATCGTATGGGTTGAATTACAGGTCGGACGTTATTCTGGAAAACAGGCGACACGGCCTTACGCATGCACTAAGCAGCCCTACAGACTCTAATGACCTCTTCATTGGATCAGGTGTTTTTATTTCCCTGACAGGGGATAAAGGCAGTTTCATTCAACCCGGACCAATGGTTATCAACCTAGAGGCAGCTGGAAACAGGAATGCTGCATGGGGGCGGCTGAACCGTGTTTTTGCTGAACTGAAGCACTATGCCAAAACAGGTAAGATAGAAAAAACTTATTTACCTGCTTTTGAAATGGATGCCTTGCTCCCCGTAATCAAGGGCGAACAGTTTGTTCTACTGACGGTAAAAGGTGTGCCTGATATCAGACAGGCAATTGCCATGAAAAAAGCGTACGGCTTTAAAATGGCATTAGTGGAGGCCGATGAAGCCTGGCTTGTAGCTAAGGAATTGAAAGAAGCGGATATTGCTGTTCTGGTTGAGCCACGTGATACGCTTCCTCGTACCTTTGCTGATTTGCATTCAAGTGGCCGCAATGCAGCCATTCTCGTTGAAGCAGGTGTGCAAACTATTATTGCGCCGACAGGCACTGGTCGAAACCATCAAGCACATCATGTGCTTGAAGCTGCAGGTGTGGCTGTACGCTATGGCCTTCCATGGGAAGAAGCCCTCAAGGCAATTACCAAAGTTCCAGCGCAGCTCTTTGGCCTCAAAGAGTATGGGGCAATTGAACGGGGCAAGGTTGCGACCCTTGTAATTTGGGACGGCGATCCGTTGGAGGTTACGACAAATCCTACACATGTTTTTGTACTCGGCAAGGCACAGCCTCTCGTCTCTCATCGGACGGCTCTGCGCGACAAATATCTAAAACCATAACCCAAAAAAACAGGGAAAAGCTGCTGGCTGAATAAGCCAGAAAACTGCACGCCATAGCGGGGAGCAGTAAACAATTAAACCAGTAATAAGGCTCTTAAATATAAAGGGAGATGCTAAATGAGTAAGAAAAATATCCGGTCCATCAGGAGCGGTTTGTTCGTGGCCACTGCTGCAGTGCTTTCAAGTTATAACTATGCGGTTATGGCTGAAGAAGCAGAAGAGACAACACTTGAAACAATCAGCATTGTAGCGCACAAGCTGACAGAACTTGAAGTTGCCAATAATAGTGGGGCCCTTGGTAATCGCTCTGTTATGGACACACCTTTCTCTGTGGATGTGATTTCACTAGAGGATATGGAAATCCGTCAAGTTAATACACTTGACAGTCTGTTTAGCCGTGAGGCGTCTGTTTCTGTGGACGGCAGTGCCTATAGTACGTTTGGAGACACAATCCGTGTTCGTGGCTTGCCACTAGACTATACAAATAGTTTTAAAATCAACGGGATGTCGGTTAACAATTTTGGCGGCGAATTGCCATACGAGGCGTTCCAGCAGGTTACGCTTTTAAAAGGTGCTACAGGCTTCATGTACGGTATGGCCGCCCCTGGTGGTACTGTAAACTATGTTACTAAAAAGCCCGTTAATGATCTCCTGAGCGTAGATTTCGGTTTGCGTAGTGACAGTGTGCTGAGCGGCCACATAGATGCCGGTACTCGCTTTGGACGTGACGACGCATACGGCGTGAGGGTGAACCTCGTAAAAGAAAACGGTAATACCTATCTTGATAATGGTAAGATCGACCGTGAGACAGCAGCCCTTGCCTTTGATGCGCACCTTAGCGACTCTCTCTATTGGACAGTTGATCTGATGTACTCTGACCGCCTTACTGAAAATTCATGGACTGTCATGGATAATTATATGGATAGCAGTGAGCCTATCCCTGAAACTGTTTCCGGTACGCGCAGCATTGGTATTGATGGCACATTTGACAGGTATAAAACACTGTTAGCCATCACAAGCCTGAATTGGGATATCAATGAAAACTGGACGGCACGTCTGGAATATGACTATTCCAAAAATGAAACGCGCTGGGTGAAAACACTAGCTGAACTACAGAACAGTGACGGTGATGTTGCAGTAGCAATCTACGACCAGTATTTTGATATTAGCTTCTCACAGTTGCAAGGAGTGATTAACGGTGAGTTTGAAACTGGTTTCTTGAAGCATCAGATTGTTATGGGAGTTGCTTACCAAGAAGCCACTACATACCGTAATGATCCTAACCGCCGTGTGATCTGGGGGTATGGGATGGACAACCTTTATGACCCGGTTGCCGTACCTACATATACATCAACACTTGAGGAAACCCTGACAGAAGCATGGGTTGACAAGCAGTCGTCTGCTTTCATTAGTGATACACTCAAATTCGCTGAAAAGTGGGAATTTCTTGTTGGTATTAGGGCAAACAAAATCGAATATACGCCAAGTGAATACTGGTCATCATACTTTGATGTATATAAAGATACAGCAGTTAGCCCAACCGCGGCCCTTATGTTCAAGCCTGCAGACAGAACAACATTCTATGCAAGCTATGTGGAAGCTTTTGAAGGTTCAACATCTGTTGTTAGTGAAACATACGCAAACGCGAATGAGTTGTTGCCACCCCTTAAAAGTAAACAGTATGAGTTTGGTGTAAAGTCAGCTGGTAATGGCTGGACAGTGACGGGTGCCTTGTTCCGTATCGAACGCGGTGCTGAAATTGTGACAGCAGATAACTATCTGGTGCAGGACGGTATTACCATTTATCAGGGTGCAGAGCTTAGCAGTGCAGTGGAGATTACAAAGGATTTATCTCTATACGGTGATGTGATGCTTCTTGATACTGAATATAAGAAAACAAATACAGGTATTGAAGGTAACGATGTTGCCGGTACACCAAAAATGCAGGCAAGCTTGCAGGCAAATTATGTGGTTGAGGCAATTTCAGGCCTGACACTTAACTTTGGTGGGAAATACCACGGTAAAACTGTGCTTGATTCAGCAAATAACTGGGACTTGCCATCATACACAATTTTCTATGCTGGTGCGAGTTACAGCACACTTGTTGGTGGCAAGCAGGTTACCTTCATTGCCACTATGGATAATGTTTTTGACAAAAAATACTGGGCAGTTGGCGATTCATACGGGGCGCTTCGAATTGGTGAACCAATGAGTATGGCCTTTAAGACGAAAATCGCCTTTTAAGGCAATCTTTATAGCTATTCTAGGGCACGCTCAGGCCTTGGCTTGAGCGTGTTTTTTGGAGGGGATACAAATTAAAATAACATTGATCTTCACCCTATGAATGAGAGCTGTTTCTAAAATTAAGGGTTTTGTGTTCCCCGTCAGCGCCTATGGGCTTAAATAGCGGCTTTACTTACAGGAGGAGCAAAGAGTTCATCACTTATTACAATCCCACGATGTATCATGAGGCCCTAAATACTCTCTTAGTCTGAGACGCTAAAAGCCCATATTTATTTGGCGCTGCACATCTATAGTAGCTTTTCTTCTATTCAGGTGTGTCTACGTTGAGTGTACCCTCAAGGCTAACCGGATTGGCAATGGTCATCGCATTTGGGCTGTGAGCCACGGCCTGTAGATGTATTTCCTCAAGTAAATCTTTGGGTGCATCTGCCATAACTTTCAAAGTGTATCTGATTTTTGGGAAGCCCATTGGCCCTTCTCCGCCAAGCCCTAGAAATCCGCTTAGGTTTAGGTCGCCTTCCACATCAACTTCAAGGGAGTCAAGCTGAACGCCCTTTGCCGTCGCGCCCACGACAAAGGCCACCATAATGCAGGCTCCAAGGCCGGAGAGCATCAGCTCTTGTGGGTTTGGTCCATGATTAGCGCCCAAAAGTTGACGTGGCTCATCTACCTTCCATGAAAATGAACGGCTTACCTTGTGCGGGCCGACTTTCATCGGCTTGGTCTTTACTGCAGAACGGGTGGCGGTTTCCCATGTCAGATTTACACCATAAGAGATTTCAGCCTCTTCCGGAGCCTCCCGCACTTCGTTGGCAAACTCACTTAAACCACTTAATGACAGATTATTTCTCATTATATTTGTGTATCCCTGATATAGGTTAGGCAAAAGCCTGTTCAAAATCGGCAATAAGATCTTCGGGGTCTTCCACCCCGACAGACAGGCGCACCATGCCAGCACTTATCCCCATTTGTTCACGCTGGCGGCGGGTAAAGCCTGAATGAGATGTGTTGTAAGGTAGGCTAATAAGGCTTTCTACACCGCCAAGACTTGTCGCTTGAACAGCCAGATTAAGCCGCTCAAGAAGGTGCAGCGCAGCAGCATCTCCCCCCTTTACTTCAAATGTCACCATTCCTCCTCCTAAACGCATTTGCCTTTTGGCAAGGTCATGATCCGGATGGCTAGGTAAAAACGGGTAATATACTTGCGAGACCTGTGGGTGTGCCTCTAGATACTGGGCAATAATCATTCCGCCCTCGGAATGAGCGCGCATACGAAGGGCTAGTGTTTTAAGCCCACGCTCAAGCAAGAAACAACAATGGGGGTCCAGACATCCACCATAAGCTAGCATTCGTCCCCATACCTGATCTATCAGCTTGCGGTTGCCTACTGCTACTCCTGCCACCAGGTCACTATGCCCATTAAGATATTTAGTCGCCGAATGGACAACTATATCCACTCCAAGATCAAGTGGATTAACTAGAATAGGTGTGGCAAAAGTTGCATCAACCACTACCCGCAGGCCATGACGCCGAGCAATATTAACCAAGCCCGCTATATCTATGACTTTGAGCAAAGGGTTTGTCAGAACTTCAAAAAACAGGACCTGTGTTTCTGGTTTGATCGCTGCCTCAATGGCCGCCAGATCGCGCGGGTTCACATGGGTAACGGATAGACCCATATTGGGAAACTCGTTGCTGAAAAGCGCATAGGTTCCTCCGTAAATTTCATCGGAAGTCACCACATGACCGCCCGGGTCAAGAAGGCTCATCAAGCTGCTGGATATTGCAGCCATCCCGGAGCTGAAAACTAAGGCAGACTGGGCGTTTTCGAGGGCTGCAATCTTGTCTTGCACAGCCCACTGCGAGGGGTTTCCGTAACGTGTGTAAATAAAACGGTCACGGGCATACCCCTCCTCAAAGGAGCGGTATTGCTCTTCCCCTAGCAGGAAAGTAGATGCTTGATAAATTGGCGTGCCAACTGCCCCAGTAGGCCCGTCCTGAACGGTGCCAGCATGAATGGACCGGGTTGACAATCCCTGTCCCATATGAACAGCAGAAAGGGATGGTCCATTTTGCCGTGATCGCCTAAGATCGTTGACCCAGTCCACAGGCTTTTCTGTGGGACCTACGCTACGGGCATCACCGCGTATAGTCGATTTTTCAAGCATCTGTTTTCCTGCTCTAAAAATTGAATGAAGCACTGATACCGTATGTTTTCGGGGCGCCATACCCGTACACAGTGCCTGCTACCCCACCTGTGAAGGCAGATACCCGGTATTCAGTATTGCTGAGGTTTTTCCCCCACAAAGACACAGCCCATAGACCATCTTCTGATGCTATGCCTATTGCAGCATTTATCAGCAAATAATCATCTTCTTGCAGGGCAGGGGTTTCATAAATATCCAAGAATAAATTATCCTGCCAGTTAAAATCACCCTGAACAAACATATACATGTCGTTATTAAGGTCGAATTCATACCGGGCACGCCCATTTATATTCCATTTAGGAGATAATGCCGGGCGGCCTCCTTTTTGTACTTCCGCGATGAAAGGGTCAGTGATTTTAGAGTCCAAATACCCAACACCTAGCGCCAGATTAAGCCCTTCAACAGGCAGAGCTTGAACATCTATTTCAAACCCCTTTACTTCAGCATCTCCAATATTTTGAAGAGCAAAAAGAGCTGTAACGCCACCCGCTGCACCAGCGAGCGTTCCCTGTGCTTGCAGGTTTTGATAATCATAGAAGAAGAGGGCAGAATTGACCTGTAATCGCCCTTCAAGAAGGGTAACTTTCGATCCTGCCTCATAGGATATTACAGTTTCTTCATCGAAGGGAATAATGTTGGCAGGGCTAAAAACCAATGTTCCTTGAAAGCCCCCTGATTTGAACCCTTTGCTAATGCTTGCATAGACCATCGCATCATCGTTTATGTTATAATCCAGTGCAATTTTTCCAGATACGGCACTATAGTCCGCAGAATAATCAGCGGCTGGGAACATTAGACCACTGTCTATTGGTCCAGATTCTCCTGGCCCGGGCTCTGCAATCCATGGGGTTGTCACATCATTAAATTCTTTATCTTCTGCGGAATAGCGTAACCCTGCTGTCAACTTCCACTGGTCAGAAAAATCCCACTCAATCTGTCCGAAAATTGCTTTTGATGTGGAAATCTGTGTGTATCTGTTGCCAAGAACATCTAATGTGGCATAGGAGGATGGCAGGCCAAAAGCCGCAGGCGGAAAACCTGCTCCTGTTACAGGGTAATCCGTGGAGTCTATAATTTTATCCCGGCCGTAATATAGGCCAGCCACCCAGTTTGTGGGACCAGAACCATTTGATGCCAAACGAAGTTCCTGAGTGAATTGTTCAATATCACTGATTAGAATTTGATCAATTAATCCATCACCTTCCAGGCCATCTGTATCACCATATTCAAATCGGTCCAGTTTTTCAAAGCCGCTGACGGATGTTAGCATGACCTGACCCATATCCCAGTTTGCTATAAGGGACACACCGTACGAATCATTATCGCGGTAAGGAACACCGTTCGCTGTATCAATGGTACCGCCAGAGGCTGTATTTCCACCAACGCCCGGGACATTCACACTATTAAGGCTAGAATTGTCAACGCCACCATGTGCGTTCAACAGAAAATCTATATCTGCTGAAGGAAGCCATTTTAACAATACTCTCCATGACTGCCGATCAATGCCGCCGTGGGTGTTTCCTGTAACAAGGTTTTCTTGATACCCGTCGCTTTTAGTAACATTAAAAGCCACTCGAGCTAATAATGTATCACTAATCGGGCCACTTACGGCACCCTCGAGGACGTATCTTCCGTAATTTCCGTATTCAGTGTCGAGAGAGGCCTCAAATTCCTCTGTGGGCATTTTGCTGTTGAAGAGAACGGCACCACCTGTTGTATTACGGCCGTAAAGTGTCCCTTGTGGTCCTTTCAAGACTTCTACACGCTCTGTATCAAACATCTGGAACAACATCATTGCCGGAGATGCAATATATACTTGGTCTGCATATGACCCTACGGATGTGCCTTGATTGATCGCATAATCATTAACACCAACACCACGAATGGTGAAATTCGGGATATTGGTTGCCAAATTAGCCACTGAAAAGTTAGGCGTTTGGCTTGCAATGTCTGATGGTTGTGTAAAGCGTAGCTCTTTTAAAGTTTTGCCGTCAAAAGCCGTAATCGCAATACCTACATCGTTTATATTCTGTGTGCGCTTTTGGGCTGTTACTAGAATTTCCTCTAAAACAAACTCTTTTCGCTGCTCTGGGGTCGCTGCGGCGAATACCCCCGGTGTCATAGCCGTTATCAGGCTCAGGCCTGTTGTGAATGCCAGAATATTTCTATGTGATCTCTTAACCATTTCAAACTCCCTTCAACGTTATTTTCTGTTATAAAATATTGATCATTAATGGTTTAAGCTTTTGATTATTATATATTATTGCTTGTAATTATTCTGTATTCTAAACGCGTTGACCTTCAACCTGGAAAACGGATAGTTCAGAAAAAAAAGAAGTAGGGGCCAGAGAGACGGAGAGGAAAAGCCAACTACCAAAAATGGTAGTTGGTTATGCTAATGCCGCCTGTCGGTATAATGTGATGCGCGTGAATACATAAAAACACAGTGAGGATACAACAATAGAATCCAACGAAGGGAATGATGTGAATATAAGAACTTCTGCACTGGTCATAAATGCGAAAAGGCTCCCTAAACCCCAAGAGATGAGAGCCTGTATGTTGAGCTTTTTTTGTACAAAATCACTTTGATATTTTGAAGTGTTTCTCTTAAAGACCAGGTGGTCAATGATGTAAATACTTGCGATTGGTGGTATCATCACACCCAATAAAAGAAGAAAATCTGTTAATTTATTAGCGATACCGGAAATCGCCAGAACCAGCCCGACGCCGCCTCCCAAAATAGTCAGTTTCCATTTTTTTACCGACGAGAATGTAGCAGCTAAAGCCAAGGAGCCTGAATATAGGTTGCTGGCATTTGTTGTCCAAGTAGCAAAGACAAGAAGAAACAAGATCGGTGCGCCCGCCCCTAGGGCAAACAACAACTTAATAATATCTGTTTCTCCTACCATTAAGGAAGGAATGGCCGAAAGTGTCAGAACGACAGGCATACCAATGCCCATACTCACTAAAGCCGCAATGATACCGTCCGATTGGTTTCTAGCATAGCGACAGAAGTCGGGAAAAATGACAATGCCAACAATAAAGCTGCCCACGACCATTGAAACTCCCTCTCCAAACCCGATCGTTACTATATCAAAATCTGTACTTATGGGGGCGTTATCGGCACGCAGCCCGGCAACAGCCAGGTAACCAAGAAAAACCATAAGAACTGGAACTGCTGCTAGTGACAGTTTATCCAGTGCTTTAAAGCCGAAAATAGAGGTTAAAACCATTAAAACCACACCTATAAACGTCAATAAAACACCGGAAACTTTCAACTGTATAATCTCTCCAAGTGCCCCTGCGAGAGCACTTCCGAAAACAGCTGCCGTAATGGAAAACCATGCAAATATCGTGAAGGCAAGTAGCATGTTTATAATAACGGCACCCGATGTCCCAAAAGTCTGTTGGATAATCACATAAGTTGATAGTTTTTGGCGCGCCCCGACAATTCCGGTGAAACCGCCAAGAATAGCAAGCATTAATCCGCCGACAAAAAAAGCACCAAAGGCACTCAGCCCCGACATTTCATAGGCCAGTTTTGCCCCGGTTAACATCATAGGCAGCCCAATAGCCACACCAATGATAATAACAGCGATCCTCCACCCACTTACAGTCTGTGCGTCAGGCACTGTATGCAGTGCATTATCATTGAGTATATCTTCCATTTTGCTCATAAACATTCCCATCAAAAAAAGACGATAGTCTCAACAAAAATATACTGAAGAAATATTCAGCGAACTAAAGATTAGTGTAAGAGCTTTCAATAGCCGACAATTAACTTTTTACGGGGCGGAGTATATGTTTTTTTACTATGTGCCAGCCCCACCGTTGCTAAAGCATAGGCTGTCATCACAGTCAGCGGAATTGGATCAATAACAGGAACATCGATACCTTCAGATTTTAAGTGTGCTGTTATCTTATCCGCACATCCTAAAAAACCGGTGCATCCTAAAATAATACCATCTGCACCGTCTTCTTGAACGGCTTTTAAGGAGGCTGCTACTAGCATTTCCTGTGTTTTATCCAGCTGCTTTTCAATTTCCAGAACCGGCATATTGATTGACCTGATGGAAGCGAGTTTTTCAGAAACCCCATATAAACAAGCCAAATTCCGAAATATGGGAACAACACTATCCAAAACCGTTACAACAGAAAATTTCTGCCCTAACATTGCAGCAACATGCATACTGGTTTCCGCGGGCCCCAAAACTGGTATGGAAACGACCTCACGTACGGGTTTAATCCCCGGGTCCCCCATGCAGTCAATAATAATGGCATCGGCTCCATTTTGTTCTGCCTCGATCGCCTTTACAATCGTATCCGGTACAGACAATGCTTCATCATATTCTGATTCAATGGACGATGGCCCTTTGTCCAGTATGGAATGACGAAACTCTAGATTGCTCCCTGTAAGCGGGGCGACATCATCAAGGGAACGCACCCCTTTGGTAATGATCGGTGTAATGATATGAATGATTTTTGGCATTACTTCACTCCTCACGACTTTTCTCTGAATACATGAACAACGATAGTATTGCACTGATCACGGGCTCCTGACAAAAGCCCGTTGTTGGTAGATTCAGCATTAAATAGGTAGTTTGGGGCAGGGGAACGGTAGATTGGGGGCTACTAAAAATGATAGTATAAGAAGCTGGAAAAAATTGCAGTTATGATAAGCCGGTAAAGGCCCCCATTTTTTTTGCCTTGTTCAGGGCCTGTATCCTGTTGGTGGCATCGGTTTTTGCATAAATATTTTTTAAATGATACCTGACTGCATGAGGGGTTACGCTCAGGTTTCTGGCAATAACCTTATCCTGAAAGCCCCGGTCAAGGCCTCGAAGAATTTCTATCTCGCGGAGGCTGAAAAATTGTCCATTTTCATTTAGCTGACTGGACAATTTCAAGTGCGCTTTCACTTTTTTTGCCTGCGTATTCACATCACTGTCGTCACCTTCCTCCACCAGAACAGATAGGAGAGAGCCTATCTGATCAGCACACCGAAAAAAGGGTCTGATATATCCATTGTATTTAATCCGCTCCAACGCATCCCTTAGGTGCTGGAGGGCAGCTTCGTTGTTTTGGGCGGCTTTTTCCAGTGCGCTGGCATGAACCAGACAACGAACAGTCAGTCGGGTGAGATTTTTATGTTCCGAAAATTGTAGACATGACTTGATGATAGCGCGCCCCTCGTCATAATCCCCCGATACGGTCCGTAGTTGTATCAGGGTGCAGACATATGTCTCCACCTCGCGCCACGTATAACGCTCCATATCAAAAAGTTCCGATATATCTGTGGGTAAGGCAGCTTTTTCATATAGCCTCTTGGCTTGCTCGGTATTTTTTTCATATAGCATTACGGAAGTACGTATTGCGGTCAGATAGCTGGAAAGTTTAGCGAGTCCTTGTTCCTCTGCACGCTCGGTTGCTTCAAGCAGAAAAGCTTGTGCATCATTAGCGCCTTCTTCTTCAAGGGTCACGTCTGCCACCACACTATAGGCAGCCGAATATATATCAAACCAGGCTTCGCTATCATGCAGTCTTTGAATGATATTGTTCAATTTTCTTTTGAAGCGCTTGACCAGATTACGTTCAAGGTCAAGTTCAGCCGTCAGTATGTCACCGACCAGTTGAAGCCCTTGATCCCTAGGGAAGTGCCGCCTAGCTTCCTTTTGCGCCTTTGCGTAATGGTTTTCTGCATCAAGGGCTTCTCCTTGAACCATGGTAATCGAACCAAAATGAAAATCCATAAACAGCTTGCCATATAAGGAGGGGGCCTGATGGAAATGGTCAATAGCCTCCTTACCAAACTGCCAAGCCTGAGAAAATTCAGCTTTTTGCTGGTTTGCCAAACAAAGAAGCGTCTTGTAATGCCCCATTATGATTGCATCATCTTGGATACCTTCCTTTTCGCGAGGCAAAATTCTGGATAAAAGTTCGTCGCTTAACGGCATGCACCCGTATGCTGCAAGCATGGTACGGACAAAAATATGATCCTGATATAAAGTAGCATCATCTCCTCCTTTTCTGTCCTTGCTAAACCCAGCGGTTTGTTCCCCCAGTTGATTAAACAACGTCTGGGCATCTTTGAGGTGGCCCGCCTTCATCTGAACAATACAGCGTAGAAACCCAAGGCGTGGAAAGTCCTGCACAACTTGGTCATCCATAAGCTTGTCAGCGTGTACAATCCGTGTCATCCCTTCTCTCAACCAGATCATGATGCCGCCGGCCTGTTCGAGAATTTCACCAAAAAGAGTGTTATCACCTGCCTGTTTGGTATGACGTAAAGCCGTGAGCAATCTGCTTCGGCTGGCAAGTGCCTTTGCGGCCTTTCGTTGAAGTTCGAGAAACCGCTTAATATTTTCACGTTGGTTTGTATTGGCCAGAAACTCCCTGAACAAGGCATGGAGGCGGTAGGTTTCCTCTTGCGCGTCCAGAGGGACGATAACCCCCTCTAGGTGTGAAAGGCCATCCAGTATAAGAGCAGAATCGCTGGTACCTCTAATAGCATCAATCAGCGGTACTTCCAGCCACTCCAGAACAGATACATCAAGCAGGAATGCTTGTTCTGTTTCTGTCAGCCGGCTAAAAACTTGTTCGGAAAAATATTCGGAGGCAAGCCCTCTTTCCCCTGAAAAGTGGCGTATTTTGTCTATATAATTACTGGTATTGCCATTTTCTCCCTTGATTAGCCGTAGGGCAACAGGCCAACCTTCCGTACGGTCTAAAACAGTCTGCATATCCGCTTTAGACAAAGAGTGGCCAAAAAGCTCATCCACTTCTTCATAGGAAAAACGAAGATCCTCGGCGGTCAATCTGATAGCGGCGCCATCCAAAAGGAAATTACTCAGTAAAATGCCCGGATTACGCCGGAAGGCCATAGCAATATGAAGGCTTTCTGGTGCGTGACGGACAAGCGTATTGAGAACCTGTACGGCATCCTCTTCTATAAGGCGCTCAATATCGTCCAGCATAAGAATTACTTTCTTCCCAGACTTCTGTAATGCACTGATGATAATACTAAGGTTGTGCAGGCAATCGTCAGAAGTAGCTCCGCGGTCCTCAAGTAATCCGGTCGATTTCATGTCAATACCGGCTAGATGAAAAGCATAGGCAAGGTAAGTGGTCAGGGTACTGCCTGTATCCTCCGTCTCAAGGGTCAACCAGGCTACGTGTGTGCTTTTTTCAATGAGGCTGTTCCGCCACAGAGACAGCACCGTGCTTTTTCCAAACCCACCAGGGGCCTCCAGAATAGTAAAGGCTCGATCCTGATAGCTGGACAGTTGATCCAATATAGCCAGACGCTGTGCCAAAACAGTATGTCGTTTTGGTGGAACGGTCTTGGCTGTTACCAGCCAGGGGATCATATTTCCAATTGCCTTTTTTTCACTCATCCACTCAATATATCATGGAGGCTTAATTCGTCAAATGTCGCTGTACGCATAGAACAGCGACACTGAGTTCAGGGCATCACAATATCTTCAATTGGTGTATAGGGCCCATCAAGTCCAAACGCCTGAGGTCCGAATATATCAAGGGCCTCTGGTGTTCGCATGATAGGGGGTACGCTAGCCCCGATAATTTTTACTCGCTGGCCATATCGCAGAGCCTCCACAGGGACAGGCTCTGCTGTTTCCCTGTCAACAATGCAGATTAGGTCGGGCACCATCGTCACCATCTTGCCATTGATCTTGGCCGCTAGATTCTCATTCTGAAAAACGACTTCCATACTATCCCCCGACCCTGACAAGGGTTCAAGCCGACAAAATCCAACAGAAAACCCTTTTGTGGTCTCCCGTTTTATATCAGTGATCTTTCCATCATATAGTATTTTGCAATGCTTATAATATTTTGTGGACCGCAGGTAATTCACTAGGGCCTCCACGGGGCAGCCTTCCTTGCGCCCCTGACTGATTGCGCGGCCTATTTCTAATGCAATCGTCAATGTATGTTTTATTGCATATTTTTTTACCACATCGCCACTCACAGGATAGTTGGCGGTAATAACACTCAGCCCCATTTGTATCGCGACGGAACGCACCAAGTCTTCTGCTGTTTTGGCATCTTTTGCATCAATGATGGCAGAATTCAAATGTTCATCAACAACCGATAAAGGGGTAGGTTTTGAACCATATACATTAAAGGTGACCATTTGAATTTCAGGAAAAGCTCGGCCCATGCCATCTGCATTGACGAGAGGAATACCGGTACGCGCTGATGCAACAAGTGGCACCGTGGAATTGACTCCGCCAATTTCGATTGGGATCAGGGCGTCGGGTCTTCTCCCTAATCGCTCGGAAAGTTTATCTATCGCCAGATCAATGTCATCACCACATGCTGCCTTTTCGACCAATACTGTTGGAGCCCCCAACATTGCAATGGCAAAAACAAGGGCATCATCAGCCAAATCTTCCGGCTCAATGATTGTCGGAACGCCAAATTCGCGGATCGCATGTTGTGCCAGAAGCTTTCCGATATAAGGGTCCCCGCCGCCGCCGGTTCCCAAAAACGCCGCGCCACGTGCAAAATCTTCCAAGTCTGTCAGTTCCAGTTTCATTACTCTGCCCTCACAACATTATCCAAATTTAATTCACCAGCGACCTTGATGCGCAACCGGACGGCACCGCCCGGGATATAGGCCAATGGGACCTCCTCAATATCAATAACTTGTACTGTGTCAGGGGCTGCGCCAGCCTCTACCGCTACAGATATGGCTTCTGCCTTTGCCTCGGAAATGGCAGTGTCTCGGCCAACGGTATCATAAGAAAAAACACGATCAATCTCCCCGCCAACCTGAGCGATTGAGGCCCCGATGGCATTGGCTACGCCCGCATGTTCGGGAATGATGACTTTCAGGGTTCCTGGGATATCGCGGTTAATTAGAACAGCGCCGCCACCTACTAGGATTAAAGGCACAAGATCGGCGCTTGTTTTCATCCGGTCAATCCCGTCGGCAACGATATGATGTATCCGTTCGACAGCCTCGGCAATAAGCTCTTCAGGCAGGTGTGATATATGGGATTTCCGGCCGATATCAGCATAACCGGCCGCGACAGCAATATCTGTGGAAGTCAATATGTCTCCGCCGAAAACCATGGCATCTTCAGTGAGCCGGTAGCCCACAGATTTTGGCCCCACTTTCAGGTCGCCTTCTGTCGTAATGATGGATCCCCCACCAAGGCCCAACGCAAAAATATCAGGCATTCTGAAATTGGTTCGCACCCCGCCAATATCAACCGTTAGAGAAGATTCTCGTGGGAACCCTTTGGTCAGCATACCAATATCCGTTGTGGTGCCCCCAATATCAGCCACAAGGGCATCTTCAATGCCTGACAGGTAAGCTGCCCCGCGCATGCTATTGGTTGGCCCAGAAGCAAAGGTCAGTACAGGGTATTTTTCAACAAACTCAGCCTTCATGAGGGTCCCGTCATTTTGGCTGATATAAAAGGGTGCTAGAATACCGAGGTCCGCGAGAGCCTTACGAAACGACGCAACAATCTTGACCGACAGTGCGGCCAAACTGGCGTTCATAATGGCCGCATTCTCTCGCTCAATAAGGCCGATGCGGCCAATTCTGGAAGATAAGGTCACATTGCAATCTGGTATTTCTTTCAGGATAATTTCTTCGGCGCGATCTTCCATTTCGCCGTTGACCGGCGAAAAAAGCCCTGAAATAGCAATGGCTTTCAATCCGCGCGACTTAAAACGCTTCACGGCTTCCCTAAAGCCCTTTTCGTCAAATTCACTATTCAGGCGACCATCATACTGATAGCCCCCTCGGATCATTTCAAAATTGCTCCCGATTACTGACCGGATATCGTCAGGCCAATCCGTCATGGGGGGAATGCCACGAGTTGCCGGAAGGCTGATCCTTATCACGCCAACCTCAACCAAATTACGGCGTTCCACAAAAGCATTGGTGAACTGCGTTGTGCCAATCATTACACATTTAACTGCGTTGGCAGATTTGCCTGATTGATCAAGCACTGATGTGATCGCCTTGACGATGCCATCACTTACATTTTCTGTTGTGGGCGTTTTTTGAGCAGCAATCACATTGCGCCCATCCATCAGAACAGCATCTGTATTTGTTCCTCCTACATCAACGCCAATTCTCATATATTGCCCTCCGAAAATAATTTTTACGATGAGCAATATGACGAAAGAACTTTCCCCAAAGCAAAAGCTATGATTGGTAGGACACCATCAATATGAGGAGTTAAAAGGAATATATCTCTTCATTTATAATCTACTAAAATAAGTAGTTTATGAATGATCGAAGCATGCAACAGCCCACGTGATGTACCACCAGTAGGTTCTGCTCCTAAAGCAGCACAAGAGGGTGGTGCTACCAACCGGGTCCCTTTTCCCCTAAAAATATCTTAACCCTAGTCACTTCACACTGATCTAAACTGTTACTTTAACAGTATTTTTATAGGGTAACCCTCTGATTAGTACTTCGTTGGCTATATGTAAATTCAGGCCTACATAGCTATCAGTTGATATATGTCTATACTCTTGGTAATCTACTAAAGTGCCATGGCTAGTTAAGCATATAGGTTCCTTATTTTTCTCTTTTTCTAATATTATGCAGTCTCTGCCAAAGTAAACATCAGCAGGGGTGAGGTTATTGCGCTTTCGTGTTTATCCCTGAGGTATTCTGGGGATATAATCACTGTGAGATGTTGTCTCGCATCTCCAAGCAGTTGGAACATAAGCTATCTGTTTTTGTGTACGTAGCCAGAAAAAGAGGCATCATATCAAAGTTTGCTAACATTTTCTGGTGAGGTGGCATTACCAAATGTGCACCCTGATACGGTGCGAATGATTATTGGTATAACAGGTACGCCTAAATAGGGTGCTGGCATAGAATAAGGCCGCGGCGGAGCGATGTTTTTTAATCTCAAGTATCCAGGGTTCATTAAAACATTAGTGAGAATTTAGTTCCTCCTTCTTCTTGGTTTGACACTGTAATAGATCCACCATGTGCAATCATGATTTGGCGTGTCAGAGCCAGCCCTACACCACTACCCCCCTGTTTTGTAGTAAAGAACGGTATGAAGATATTTTTGACTATGTCGCCCGGTATTCCGGTACCGTTATCGGAAACTTCAATAACAGCTCGCCCTTTACTATTCAGTTTACCAGTTAAATGAATGGTTGGCCGAACACACCCTTCAAGGGCTTCTGCCGAGTTTTTGATCAGATTAATCAGAACCTGCACGATCATGTCAGCGTCTATATTGAGCGATAAATTTTTTGGGCTAACTGAGGTTGTCAATTGCAAACCATGTGATGACAGGTCAGGCGTGATCACACTTGTGGCCTGCTTGAACAGTTCCACTGTGGCAATAGGTTTCTTTTGCGGCTGAGGTAAGTGAGTCAGGTGTCGATAACTTGTGACAAATTGCGTTAGGCTTTTTGAGCGTGTGGCAATGGTGCTTACAGCCTCTTTCACATCTTGGCGCACAACTGGTGACGGATCGTCAATCAGGTCTGCTGCTGTTGCAGCCAGCGAGGTGATCGGTGTAATGGAATTCATAATTTCATGCGTTAACACGCGCACCAAATCCTGCCATGCTTCCAATTGTGTGGCATCCAGCTCGTTTTGGATATTTTGGATGCTGATAAGTTTTTCAATTTTACCATCTGCCAAAACCTCGGTTGCTGTAAGGATAAGGCGAAGCTTTTGATCATCTGTTATAAAGTTGGTAAGTTTCTTTTCGCCTGCGGATATATTCTTAACCTGATTTTGAAACGCGCTTCCAAACAAAGCAAGGTCATCAAGATAAATGGCGCGGCTACTATTAAAGAGGCGCCGGGCCGCTTTGTTCCATAATGTTAGTTTGTTGTCACTGTGGACCGATATCAGCGGCGTTGGCACATTTTCGAGTAAAGCTTTGAGCTTTAACAGTTCATTTTGCTGTGCCTGCCGAGCCGCATGAAAGCGCTTTAATATGTCGCTGAATACGCTGCCAAGCTCCGAGAACCCCGAACCCAGAGAAGAAAAATCAAACTTCTCATTATAATTAGCATATCTCGCAGCCTCAAAAAATCGACTGATCTCTATATTGGTGCGGAAAATGAAGCGCACCAGCTCATAGATAAGCGCGCATGTTAGCCCCAGAATGAGTACGATAGTGGCGTAATACCCAGGAAGTGAAATCAAGTGAATTAATAAGGCCATCAAAATCATGATGCCGCAGAGGCGCGCAATCAGCATCAGGCTAAAATTTTTTTCAAAGCCCATACTTTTCCATCCTTCGATATAAAGCAGCGCGGGTTAACCCCAATTCTTTTGCTGTGTGACTGACATTGTAGCCATGTTTTTTAAGGGCTATTTCAATAGAACGGCATTCCAGCCGCTTTAAGTTCAGGTCTGTATCATTCTCGCGCTCAAGTGCCGCAGGGACTGACTGAATTTGAAAGTCTGATAGTGCAAAGCTATCACTATCTTTCCCGGAAAGGATTACAGCGCGTTCAATAGCATGTCGTAAAGCTCGCACATTTCCTGGCCATGCGTGCTGCGTCAGAACATCTAAACAGGCAGCCGTAAGCCTCTTTGAGGGCATATTGTATTTGCGGCAGTAAAACTCGGCATAATGATACGCTATTTCAGCAATATCCTCCGGGTGATCCCTTAGTGGAGGCATTGTAATTTCCACAGTATTCAGCCGAAATAATAAATCTTGGCGGAAATAGTCTTCATTATATAGTTTTTCTGCAGACATATTTGTTGCCGCAATTATGCGGACATCAATTGGTACTGGCTTGTTCGAGCCAACAGGAGTGACTTCTCTTTGCTCAAGAGCGGTTAGCAATTTTGCCTGTAAGTGGAGTGGCAAGTTGCCAATTTCATCGAGAAATAGCGACCCTCCCTCGGCGGCTTGAAACTTTCCCATTCTGTCTTCTGTGGCATTGGTGAAGGCTCCCTTCTTATGGCCAAAAAGTTCTGCTTCAAACAGCGCCTCAGTCAGGGTGCCAAGATCCACTGACATGAAGATTTTATCTGCTCGTTTAGAAGCGTAATGCACAGCGCGTGCCGCTAACTCTTTACCGGTACCATTTTCGCCTAATATTAAAATATTCGCACTTGTTGGAGCTGTGCGTTCTATGAGGGATTGCACCTTTTTGATTGGTGCGCTTGTGCCAAGCAGAGCCTGGTTTGGGCCAGTTGCGGCAGCAGACAGGACCTTGCTCTTTTGCTGTAGTGTGTGAGTTTGTTTGCGGCTCAGTGAGAGCTCAACACCAGCTGAAACTGTAGCCAGCATTTTGGCATTTTGCCAAGGCTTTACTATAAAGTCAGTTGCCCCTCTCTTGATGACATCAATCGCCAGATCCATTGTCCCATGTGCCGTTATCATAACAACAACAGCGCTAGGGTCTATTTCCAATATGGCCTCAAGCCAGGTTAAGCCTTGCTTACCAGATGACTCTCCTGGACTGAAATTCATATCCAACAGAATTGCGTCAAAGGAGTGATGCGCCATCAGCTCAGGAATAGTCTCTGGGTTGGTCGTTGTTATAACGGAACTGAAGTGCCGCTTTAACAGTAATTTGCCTGCGACGAGAATGTCCTCATCGTCATCTGCTATCAATACGGTGCTGTTTTCAACCATCGCTTATTGGTGTGTCCTGAATCATCTTTATCCCATCACTGTTCATTATCGTACACTTAATGTTCAATTTTGAACACTGGTAATTAAGGAAATGCCTTTAAATTTTAAAAAATATTTTAAAAACAATACTTTATATTTTGGCATGTCACTTGCTGTTATTGGTCAAAACAATAATGAAATCGTGCTCTGGATGCATTAGAGACGGTGTTAGGACAGTAATGGATCAAAAGCAAACAAGGGGCAGAGCTCCAATCTCAGATATTAAATCATCTTCGACCCTAATTTCTGGAACGGGAATGGATAGGAAGGTTGAGAATAAACAGGGGCACTGGCGTAAAATCCTTATAGGCTCACTTGCGGCCTTAGCGGTGATATTGGTAGCTTTCTTCTTACTGGATAGTCAGGAAGGAAAAAGTTTAAGGATTCAAGAGAGCCGGGTTACTGTTTCAGAGGTGTTCAAAGGTAAGTTTGAAGACTTCATTCCTATTCGTAGCAGGGTTACGCCTCTAAAAACTGTCTTTCTTGATGCAATTGAAGGGGGGCGAGTAGAGCGAATTTTAGTGGAAGATGGCACGCTTCTGAAAAAAGGAGATCTCATAGTTGAGTTATCCAATACCACATTACAGCTAGAAGTGACTCGTAATGAAGCTGCTGTCATTGAGCAGCTTAATAATATGCGCACAATTGAATTGCAGCTTGAGCAAAACAGATTGTCACATAAACGAAATTTGGTCGAAATTGATTATCAGATAAAACGCCTAACGCGCCGAGTAGACCGAGAGCGAGAACTCATAAAAACGAACAATATATCTCAAGCGCAATTGGACCAGACAGAAGACGAACTAGCCTACTATATTAATCGTAGAAATGTTACTTTGGAAAGTCAGGCTACAGATGCCCGTATGCAAGATGCACAACTGGTATTTTTGCAAAAATCGAGTGAACGCCTAGAGCAAAACCTAGAATTTTCTAAGAAAAACCTTGAGGCCTTACAGGTACGTGCACCAGTTGATGGTAAGCTTTCTGGGTTCAATGCTGAAGTTGGTCAAAGCATTAGCCACGGTGGGCGTTTGGGGCAGGTTGATAGCCCGAATGCCTATAAGTTAACGGCGAATATTGACGAATTTTACTTAAACCGGGTGGACCTTGGCCAAACCGCTCAGTTTAGCCGAGACGGCAACGAGTACGAAATCAGGATAGTGAAGGTCTATCCGCAAGTAAAAAACGGTCAATTCGAAGCGGACTTTGTTTTCAATGGCGAGCAACCACATGCCATTAGGCGCGGCCAAACATTGCAGGCAAATCTGGTACTTGGTGATCCTGAAACCGCGATACTCATTCCAAATGGTGCTTTTTACCAAGATACAGGTGGGAAGTGGATTTTTGTTGTAACCCCCGACAAGCAAAAAGCTGTCAAAAGACCAGTGCGCCTTGGTAGACGAAATGCTCAACATATTGAAGTGCTCGAGGGACTTGAAGTTGGAGAACATGTTGTAACATCGCCCTATACGGGTTTTGTGGAGATGACGCACTTAAAATTGGGTGGAGTAGAGTAACAGGCTCACAACAGAAAACAGAATAACGACATGAGAGGAAAGGATCCACTATGCTAAAATTGAAGAATTTATCTAAGGTTTATAAGACCTCCACAGTTGAAACGGCGGCTCTTGATGGTATCGATATTGAAATTGGTCGGGGTGAGTTTGTTGCTATTATGGGGCCTTCTGGCTGTGGTAAGTCGACCCTTCTGAATATTATTGGTATGCTAGACACACCTACAGACGGCGAATATTTTTTTATGGATGAGAATGTAGCTGCCTACCCCGAGGCAAAACTCGCCAGCATTCGCAAGCATAATATTGGGTTTATCTTTCAATCCTTTAACCTGATTGATGAGTTAAGCGTCGAGGAAAATATCGAGCTGGCCTTGTTGTATCACGGCATTCCTGCAAGTGAACGGCATGACCGCGTGAGTAGTGTCATGGATAAAGTGGGTATTGCCCACCGTGCTAAACACATGCCAGGCCAACTCTCTGGCGGTCAGCAGCAGCGAGTGGCAGTGGCGCGCGCCGTTGTGGGTAATCAAGCTATGATTTTAGCGGACGAGCCAACAGGTAACCTCGACAGCGCCCACGGCCAGGAAGTAATGGAGATGCTGCAGGGGCTGAATGAAGAGGGTACTACAATTGTTATGGTGACCCACAGTCCTGCTCACGCTGATTATGCGCGCAGAACCATAAACCTCTTTGATGGCCATGTGGTTACTCAAAATATCCGTGCTGCCGTTTAACGCTATATAGTAATCAGCGAGAATAGATGATGTTTCAAAATTACATAAAAGTAGCATTAAGGAACTTGTTTCGTAACAAACTCTACAGCGCCATCAATACTATTGGGTTGGCAACAGGGTTTGCTGTTTGCATCTTGGTCATGCTCTATGTGCGTCACGAATTATCCTATGATAAAAATTGGGCGAATGCAGATACGATAGCGCGTGTTAACACGACTATTCTGTTGCCTGGGCGCTCACCGTATATTTCTGTTTCTGCATCCGTGCCTATGAAAGATGCAATCGAAACATACTTCCCTAATGAAGTTGTGCGCGCGACACGATTTATACCCATGCATCCTGTTGTTACGCATAATGGCGAGGCCTATGCGGAAGATATGCATTGGACAGACCCTGAAGCAGCTAAAATGTTTGATTTGACTGTGTTGTATGGCGACCTTGAGGCAGCCCTTCAAGATAAGGCCAGCTTGGCTGTCAGTGAGACATTTGCCGAGAAATATTTTGGCGCGAGCAATCCTGTTGGCAAGGTTTTGCATATTAAGCTGTTCGAAATTGATCGGGATTATCGTATCGGAGCTGTCTTTAAAGACTTGCCGGATACAACATCTTTATCGTTTAGAGCTTTGGCAAGGTTTGACTTAACGGACTTTCCACAAACGGGGGCTCTCTATGATACATGGGGGAATGTGGGCGAGCATCTTGTATATGTTCAGTTGAAAAGCCCGGCTTCAATAAACACAGTTAATCAGCAACTTCCTGATCTGATAAACACGCATGTAACAGGGCTAGACTCTCTTAAGTCTGGCCCAAATAGTAAGGTTTCAGATTTTTACCTACAAAGCTTGCAGCGTCTTGTTGATATTCACTTGCATCCGACAGGCATGGGGGAAATGAAACCCTCTGGTGATATTAAAACTGTACGCATATTGGTCATAATAGCCGGGCTTGTGTTGTTAATAGCTTGTATAAATTTTGTGAATCTTGTCACAGCTAAATCAACCCAAAGGGCACGTGAGGTAGCGCTTAGGAAAGTATTAGGGGCTAATCGAAAACAGCTCATAATTCAGTTCATAGGCGAGACCCTTATTTTAGCAACTATCGGCTTGTTGTTTGGGCTTATCTTTGTTGAGCTTGCCCTGCCTGCGTTCAATAGCTTCCAGAATATGAACCTTATATTCTCTTACGGAGATGGGTATACCATACTGGGCCTGTTGGGGTTGGTAATCCTTACTGGTTTTATCGCGGGTATTTACCCGGCGTTTGTCATATCTGGTTTTTTACCTGCACGAGTGTTAAGGGCAAACAAATCTTCAGAAGCTGGGGACTCCATGTCTCTTCGTAACGCTCTGGTGATATTGCAATTTACTATTTCTATAGCGCTTATAGTCGCGACAGCGGTGGTGTATGGGCAAACATGGTATGCTACAAACCGTGATCCAGGTTATAGTAAAGATAATATCATCGTCCTGAACAATATAGGCAATGACGCGCTTGCTAGTAGGCAGAAAGCCCTAAAGGATACAATCTTATCACTCCCATATGTGAAAGATGCGAGCTATACAGATTATAGCCCAATTGATATCCACGAGCGGCTAAATTCGTATCAACTTGAGGGGGCTAATGCCAGTCAGACTGCCCTAATCAGCACCCAGTCGGTCGACTATGATTTTCTAGATACTTACAAAATCCCCCTTGCCGCAGGGCGGTTTTATAGCCGCCAGTTCTCAACGGACGGTGTCCCGCCCATAGAGGTGGAAGGTGCGGTTGGTGCGGTTGTCATAAATTATGAAAGTGTAAAAAAGTTAGGTCTTGCAACGGCTCAGAATGCTATCGGCAAATATTTAATAGCGCCTATCGGCATGAACGAAGCCGGACTGGTGTTTGGAAAAATGGAAATTATAGGTGTTACGCCAGATATATACTTCCAGTCTCCAAAGAAGCCGATCAGAGCTGAGGTATATTTGTTAGCGCCAGAACGATACCATGTTCTCGCGGTTAAATATGATGGCAAACCTCAGGCAATAGCATCAAGCCTTGAGCGGGTCTGGAAGACTTTCACGAACTCTGTACCATTCCAGTATGAATTTGTGGATGACTCTATCGCAGCTGAATTTAAGGCAGAGCGGGATATATCAATCATGCTTGCGGTCTTTTCTCTTATAACAGTGATTGTCGCCTGCCTTGGGTTGTACGGTTTGGCGGCTTTCACTGCAGAGCGGCGGACCAAGGAAATCGGCATCCGTAAGGTATTAGGTGCAGGCGTGTTGGATATCGTACACTTGTTAGTTGTGCAATTTTCTAAACCTGTTGTCATAGCAAACCTTATAGCATGGCCTTTGGTTTCGTGGGCAATGCTGCGTTGGCTCGAAAATTTCCCATATAGAATTGATAGTTTGCTGTTGATCCCATTTTGTGTGGGAGCAGGTTTAATATCTCTGGTGATTGCATGGCTTACCGTCAGTGCGCATGCCGTCAAAGTTGCCCGTACCAACCCAATCAAAGCACTTCGGCATGAATAGCACTGTGGTACTTGAGAGGGGGGCCTCCCCCCCCTCTCTCTTTTTACGTTTTAAAAGTTATGAAAGCAGGGAGAGTTCTGTGAATAAAATGCTGAGAGCTTTAGCTATCGGAATATTTCTAGTTCTTGGTGTCCCCGTATTGGCTCAAAACAACACAGTCGAGGTGACAGATGCACATACAAAAGATATGCATCAAGGCACCGGGGAAACTTTACATGAGGTCCTAGAGGCAACTGACCTTAAAGACTGGGTGGATGGTTATATGTCTGCTGCCCTCAAGCAGGGAGATATTGCGGGTGCTGTGGTCAGCATCGTTCAGAATGGCCGTATCGTAATGACTGACGGCTATGGATATGCCGATATCGAAGCCAAAACACCGATGGACCCACGCCGAACATTAATGCGCGTAGGGTCAACATCCAAGTTGTTCACTTGGACCGCTGTTATGCAATTGGTTGAACAGGGCAAGTTGGACTTGAATGAAGACATAAATTCATATCTGGACTTTAAAATCCCTGATGCAGCAGGTGGGCCCATCACGATGAAAAGCTTGATGAACCATAGAGGTGGCTTTGAAGAAGGACTAAAAGAAGTTCTGTTATCAGACCCCAAAAAATTTATCTCAAACGAACAGTTCCTGAAGGCACATATCAGACCAAGGATATACCCAGTTGGAAAAGTGCCTTCTTACTCAAACTATGGCACCGCCCTTGCTGGATATATTGTGCAGCGCCTGTCTGGAGAGCACTTTGATGATTACATTGACCGTCACATTCTTGAGCCGTTAGCGATGAACAGTTCAACCTTTAGACAGCCTTTACCACAAAAATATAAGGGAAGGGCCGCGAAAGGATATATAGATTCCACCCAATCTCCCTGGCCTTTCGAACTATTGATACCATCCCCGGCAGGTAGCTTAAGCTCTACAGCTGAGGATATGGCTAACTTTATGATAGCGCACCTGCAGAAAGGGCAGTTTGAAGGTAAACAAATCCTAGAGTCATCAACAGCTGAGACGATGTATTCAAATACGGCGCCACACCAGCCCGGTTTTCCATCTATAGCGCATGGCTTTTTGACATATGAAGAAAATGGACGGCGTGTGATTGGGCATGGCGGTGATACCATCCTGTTTCATACTGAGATGAAGCTTGTGCCAGAAGAGAATGTTGGCCTTTTTGTAAGCTTCAACAGCCGAGGGAAGCAAGATGCATTCAATGGTATACGGGAGAGAATATTCAAAGATTTTATGGATAGGTATTTTCCTGATACAAGCGAGCCGAAGAAGCAGGTATCAATTGCGTCTGCACTATCAGATGCGAAAGCCTTGGCTGGCAAATATCGCAGTTCTCGTCGCATTCAGACAGCTTTTTTACATATTCTCTATATCTTAGATCAAACAACACTCATTGCCAATGATGATGGAACGGTACATTTTTCATCTCAACCATATAAGAAATATGCAAAGACCGCCCCTAATTTGTGGCAGGAGATAAACGGTGATGATGCCTTTTTCGTGTCTGTTGTTGATGGCGTCAAAACGCTATCAGACATGAAAAACCCCACGTCAGTGCTGCAAGAAGTGCCGTTGATATACAATTCCACACTCAATAACGTCATCTTCTTAGGGTCTATCGCAATCATGCTTCTCGCGCTCATCGCATGGCCAGTTGGGTGGTGGCTGAGAAGAATATACAATCAACTCTTATCACTAGCGGGAAAGCCTTTACTAACGCACAGGCTGACCCTCGGTTTCATGATAGTCAATCTTATATATCTTTTTGGGTGGTATCTGGCTGTAAAGCCCCTATTGGCAACTCAACTAGACATCTATACTCCTGAATTTGATGGTTATCTCAGACTGTTACAGGTTAGCGCGATCATTCCAATCTTAGGTTCTTGTATTGCTACTTACAATGCTCTGCTTGCTCTTAAGTCTGATCGTTACTGGGCGGGTAAGCTTGTCAGCATATTCTATGCACTAGCCATGATCGGTATTCTCTGGGTCGCCAGTCTTGGTGGGTTTGTAAGCTTTACGCTTGAGTACTAATAACAGAGCATAGAGCATTGAGATGCCTCTATATTTTTAAAGCACCTCGCTTACTATAAAATGGGAAGTAAGGTGCTTTAAAATATGTCTTCAGGAATTCTTTACACAGAAGAGTGCAAGCGTGATGCTGTTGCGCAGATCCCTGACTGTGGTTAAAGTTTACAGCGGATCGTAGTGGCATTATCACATGAAAATATAAGGCTTGGATATCAGCTATTCTTTGCAAATTTTCCAAGTAACCACATCAATAAGCCGGACATTAGAGAAAGACTGGCTATGATAAGCATTAGGCTGTGAAAACTTACACCGGCAGCAAGAAAGAATCCAGCAATGACAGGGCCAGCAACACCGCCTATTCGACCTGCAGCGAAGGCCCAGCCAACACCTGTTGATCGGATGGTCGCTGGGTAAAAACGTGCAATTATAGCGGTAACTGACATTTGCGCCCCGATGCTAAAGACACCGGCAAATAAACCAATCGCAAAGACAAGAAGTGATGATGTAGTGGCTAATTCGATTGTAGCAATAAAACACGCACCAATACCGTAAAACAAGGCTGTAGTGTTATACGGGGGCCGTTTATCAGCTATGCGGGCAAGGAAAATATTACCAAATACACTACCTATATTCATGATCCCAACTGTCATTACAGCTGTTTCTATGGGTAATCCTGTTGCGTTGATTAAGGTGGGTAGCCAGCTTACAATGCAGTAAACAGTTAAGAGGCTTAGGAAACACAAACCCCAGATGATAAGCGTGCCATAAGCACGACCTTCTGTAAAAAGCTGGGTTATTGATACTTTGCTATTACCATGGGGTGCCTCTGAAGCAGGCTTTGATATGGTATTATACCAAGGGCCAAGCTTCTCTTGAATATGTTTGAGTTTAAGCTCCTTGTTAGGCTTGCGTTTTAGGATATTAATAGATTCTGGTAGAAAGAAAACGATAGCAAATAGAAGTATCATAGGGGCAACTCCACCCACTATAAAAAGCATAGACCAGCCCCAAATAGGCATAATAACGGAGCCGATCATTGCCCCTACTATTGCCCCTATTGGAAAGCCGCTGAAAACAAAAGCAACAATTGTAGAACGTTTTTGGGGTGGGGCATATTCAGCAGATAAAGCAATAACACTGGGGATAGCACCACCTAGGCCAATGCCTGTCACAAAACGAATAAGAGCCATTGATTCTGGCATTGAAGTGTATGCGGTAATGATGGAGCCAACAACAATGACTGTTAAGGATCCGATTAAGAGTGGTTTTCTTCCTATATAGTCGCCTACTGGTCCTAAGCTGAAGCCACCGATAAGTCCACCAAAGAGGCCAGCCCCAAAGATCAGACCCAAAGCAGCGTGATCGCCCCCAAACTCCTTTTGTATGTAAGGCGCTGCAAACGATATTGCTTGGGTATCAAATCCATCAATTAGCATTGTCAGAAAACAAAGGCAGTACACAAGCAACTGAAGTGGTCCGTAGTCTTTGGCTGGTGTTGTTTGTAGTGTGGGCTTCGTTAGGGTCATGATGATCTCTATATATTATTGATATTAGCAGACTTTGAAGGGGAACCTGAGGTTTAAGTGCCTCAGGTTCCATTGAATAGACCTCGGCGTTTCAGAATGGGGGAAGTATTTTCCATTAGGCCTGCCGTTCACTATTCAAATAGTTTGCTAATAAGTATAAACTGGTTCAGCTACGACTGTGTTTTCTATGCTACCTAAACCGGCGATTTCCATGCGAACAACATCGCCGATCTTGAGGTACTTTGCTGGAGTGCACGCGGCTCCTACACCGCATGGTGTACCAGTTGCCAGAATATCACCAGGTTCAAGCGTGAAAGCTGTAGTCAATTCCTCGATCATTTGCCCAAGAGAATAGGCCCAATCACTTGTGTGCCCGTCTTGTCGCAGTTCACCATTAACCCATGTCCGTAAATTGAAGTCATGGTCGAGAGGAAAGCTGTTGGCTGAAGTCACCCAAGGGCCCGTCGGGCCATGCGTATCAAAGGATTTTCCTATCATTGCTGTAGGAGCCCGTAGTTGCCAATCACGAATACTGGCATCATTGCAAATCATATAACCGGCGATAACATCAGTGACATTTTCTGCTTTTACGTAGCGACATTTTTTACCAATAACCACAGCCAGCTCTACTTCGTAATCAAGTTGGTCTGATACCGGTGGCATATATATAGGCGCGTGCGGGCCAGTAATGCAGCTAACCTGCTTATTGAACCAGACTTGGTGTTGCGGAAGTTTGATGTCCGGAAATTTATTAAGAACTTCCTTAATATGGGATTTAAATGCAAAGCCAAGACCTAGAAATTTTTCAGGCTTGGGTATGGGAGCAAGAAGTGTAACGTCAGACATCTTTACGCTGGGCAGGGATGCTATTGAAGCCTTGATTGCTTCTATGATGCTCGGATCTGCTTGTAAAACAGACATAACACCAAGCCGATTGTCTGTTTGTAGGGAGGGCCAGTTATCTAGTTCGATAATGGTCTCTCCGTGAATGATTCCGATTTTTGTTTCATCATTGATACTGTAGCGCGCCACTTTCATTTTAAATACCCCGTATTTCCCACTTTCTGGTCTACAAATAGTAGTTTAAATATTTACTATAAAATAAATATAATTTACTAATACATAAATAAAATTGAAGGCGCAAGAGGTTTTGATTTCCTGTCTTTTGTGTAAGCCTCTCTCTGGGTTCGAAAAAAGCTTATGTTAAAATCAATAATATGTTTAATGATGATGAGTGTAATTGATGAACTTTTCCACGAAAGGATTGATGGCAAGTATGGCCGATGAAAGTGAAATTCCTAGACATTCGAAGCCAATTACAGCGTCTAGGCGTGGAAGGGGGCGGCCTAAAGGGGTGCTTAATGTAGACGATGCTTTTACGCGCCGTAATATTCTGAATGCTGCTTTAAAGACCTTTAGTGTATATGGGTTTGATGGCGCGTCCATTGCAAAAATTGCCAGGCTGCATAAGGTGACGCCACCTCTTATCCACTACTACTTTAAGGACAAAGAGGAAATTTGGCGTGCTGCTATTGATCATGGTATTGGGACGATGATCAGTGATTTTGAAGAAATTATTGCTCAACTTTCTGAAGCTGACTCGCTGGCTAGGCTTAAGTTTTTTATTCGGCGTTATATCACACTTGTAGCAGAGCGCCCTGAAGTATTTACTTTGATTTTGCGAGAAAGTGAGATGACAGGCCCGAGATTCACATGGTTATCCAAGAATTACCTTAGTCCTCTTTACGATTTATTCTTGGGTCTTGTTGATGCGGCGCAAAGAGAAGGTTTTATAAAAAAGGAGGCTCCTTCTTATCATGTTGCGCAGGTCATTATGGGGGCATGTTATCATTTTATCTCTAGTCGCAATCGTATGCTCTCTACATACGGCGTAGATACATATAGCAAAGAAGCGCGGGATTCCCACGCAAACCTAGTGATAGATACGTTGTTTTCCGGCCTTGAAATACGGGGTTGATGTACGTGCGATCAAGGTTGGATTTGCGGAATAAATTAGCTGCAAACATTTCTATGATGTTTACAGAATATGCATTTTGGGACCGGTTTAATGCTTGCGCAAAAGCCGGATTTCGGAATGTTGAACTTCAGTTTCATGGTGATTTTTCAGGCGTGGATGTAGCGGCCGTTCTTAAGGGTAGTGGCTGCACACTTGTGCTTTTTAATGCCAATGTGGTTATAGATTCAGTTGCTGGATTTGGCTTTGCGCTTGAGCCGGAAAAGCAATTTCTGTTTCAAAAGTCTATCGAAGATGCCGCAGCGTTTGCAGGCATGGTGGGCTGCAAAAAAATTCATGTTCTCAGCGGCGAATATGAGGGGGTAATAGATAAGAAAACCTATGAGGTTTGGGTGCACAATATGAAATGGGCCGCACAGTTTTTTAGGCCGCACGAAATTATGCTGATGATTGAACCGCTCAATGGTGTAGATCGCCCCCACTATGTTTTGAAAACCCTCAGGCAGGCCTATAAGTTGCTGCGGGATATTGACGAAGAAAATGTTGGTTTGCAGTTGGATTTGTATCATGCAGCAAAGGGAGGTGATTGGGATGCTGTTTTTGTTTCTTCCATCTTACCGTACATACAGCACATACAAATAGCGGGTGTTCCTGCTCGAAACGAGCCGGATAGGGGATCGCCAGATACGCTCTCTAAATTGGAATGGCTGTTTTCTGTAGGATATAATTCTTATATTGGCTGTGAATATATGCCGTACCAAAATACCATTGGCGGCTTGGGTTGGGCGGTGCCCTATGGGCTTAAAGCTAAAACATAGTCGTCCGTGGTGCTGGCACATTTTCCATTTATTTTATTGATTATTAAATAAATATTATATATTGTATACAAAATACGATATGGACTGCTCGTTGTTATCGGGCATTTGGAATAAGATAAAGGAGGCGGGTGTGTCTGAGCATTCTTTACGGAACGCGCAAGAGCAAATGCGTATTGCTAATGTGCTAACGGAATTTTGTCGGTTGATAGACGCAGAAGATTTTGACGCTGCCGTTCTTCTTTTTGAAGCGGAAGCTGCTATTACAACGCCAATGTTTAAAGCTGTAGGGCGGCAAGGCATCAAAGACAAATTACTCGCTGGTCGTGCTCACGAAAAGTTGGTGACGCGGCATTCATGGTCAAATCTTGCTGTAACATTCCTTGGTGATGCTGAGGCAAAGGTTGTGTCGCATGTGACAACATATTCGGGTGTGGCTCCTGCACCGCTTGAAAAAATGAACATTATGGTTGGTGTTGCGGAAGATATTATGCGTTTAACGGAAGGGGAATGGTTGTTTGCTGACCGTCGGTTGAACGTTTTGGCACGGGGCCAGATAGCGATGGCTGCGTGAGCAGTTTTTTTATTGAAATATAAAGTGGTTTTGTCATGAAAATTCTTACGATATGTGGATCTTTGCGCCGAGAATCTTATAATAAAATGCTAATTGAGACTCTGCCGCGTTATGCCCCTGATGGTTGGGAGTTTGAGGCTTCTGTGTCTATTGGGGATATGCCCCATTATAGCGAAGACTTGGATACTGAAACGCCTCCGGAAGCTGTAAGACTTTTTAGGGAGCAAATAGAAAGTGCAGACGCACTCTATTGGGCAATGCCTGAGTTTAATCATTCAATACCGGGGGTTTTGAAAAATGCTCTTGATTGGGCTACGCACCCTTTAAATAAGGCAAGCCTTGTCGGGCGTATTGTTGCTGTTAGTGTAGTGACGCAAGGTCGTGGCGGCTTTCGGGGTATGGCTGATTTGGCACGGATACTTCGTGATCTGGGAAATTTTGTTATACCGGCCCCTGAGTTATGTGTTCAATTCGCACATGAATGTTTTACACGTAATACTGAAGGCGAAGTTCATGTAGGCAACGCCATCACAGAAAAGCTCCTGAAAGTGCAGTTAAACAACATTAAGGAAGCGGTGGATAATAAGATGGGCCAAAATGCAGGTGTCTCTTGGTCGCGTTTTTTTGACTCCATGTCTGTTCTTTAAGGGTCTTTCTTAGAGGAGCTTTTATAAGGCAGGGAGAAGGCTATTGAATAGTGGGGGGTACGGCATTGCTTTTTTAGGAATGGGGCTAATGGGGCAACCCATGGCAGCACGTCTTTGTAAAGCGGGGTATAAGCTGACTGTCTGGAACAGGTCGGCTGAAAAAGCGCAACCTTTAAAGGATGTGGGCGCCGAGGTTGCCATAGAGCCTTACTTGGCCATTCAAGGTGCCGAGTATATTATGCTTTGTTTGACGAATGGCGACGCTGTGGAAGAGGTGATCTTTGGTAATGGTGGCCTCTATGGAAGCTTGTATGCTGGGCAGACTATTATCGACTTCTCGTCGATCAGTCCGCATACGACGAGAGCCATAGCGGGTCAACTGTTGACTGAAAGACATGTTAATTGGGTTGATGCGCCAGTGTCCGGGGGTGTGAAGGGTGCTGTATCAGGCACGCTTGTCATTATGGCGGGTGGGGAAGCAGAACACATTAATGCGGCTCGACCTGTGTTGTCTCATCTATCGCAAAAAGTAACATACATGGGCGCTGTCGGTGCTGGTCAGGCGGCTAAGCTGTGTAATCAGCTTATTGTTTCAACTAACATGCTTGCTATAGCAGAAGCCATGGCCCTTGGTCGGGCGCAAGGTGTGAATGTGGATAGCCTGCCTGATGCTTTTGCCGGTGGTTTTGCTGATTCTGTTCCTTTACAGATTTTTGGACCCCGGATGGCGTGTCAGCAACATGAACCAATTCTTGGCGCCATTGATATTATGCGAAAAGATGTCAACACCATCGAACAGGCGTTGAAGGATCAGGATATAGCCTTTCCTTTATTGGTAGCTGTAAAAGCGCTTTATGAGAAAGCGTCAGTTAACGGGCTGGGGCCCGCTGATCTATCGGCCCTTATGAAACTTTATATATAGTCACAAAAGACGTTGGATTTTCTGCATGACAAAAAGAGACACCAAGGGGCAACCTTTACCTTCCAATATAATTACTGAGGGTGTGGACCGCGCACCACACCGTGCGTTTTTAAGGGCAATGGGGCACGGTAATACGGAAATAGAACAGCCTTTTGCAGGTGTTATTTCTACTGGTGGGACAGTGACACCCTGTTCAATGTCTCTGGCGCCGCAAGTGGCTGCTGCGGTCAAGGGGCTGGTTGCCGGAGGTGTTACACCTTTTGAGTTTTCAACCATCACTGTTGCCGACAGCATGTCAATGAATCATAAAGGGATGCGTTATAGTTTGGTGTCTAGGGAGTTGATTGCAGACTCAATCGAGGCAGTTGCGTCAGCACATGCTTATGATGGCCTGATTGGTTTTGCGGCGTGTGATAAAACCTTGCCCGGCATCATGATGGGTATGTTGCGTGTAAACCGCCCTTCAATCTTTATGTACGGCGGAGCCGCCTTGCCGGGGCGGTGGCGTGGAAAAGATATTGGTATTGTTGATGTTTATGAAGGTGTAGGCAGTGTTTATGCTGGTGACATGACACAAGAAGACCTAAGCAGTTTGGAGCAAGTTGGTGTGCCAACTGTCGGGTCTTGTGCGGGTCAATTTACAGCAAATACGATGGCTATGGCAGCGGAAGCAATGGGTCTGGCGTTACCCAATACGGCCATGATACCTGCTGTTGCATCTGTTCGGCTGGAGCGTGCTAGAGATGCTGGTAAAAGACTTGCTCAACTTATTTATGAGGGTGGTCCCCTGCCAAGAGCGTTGGTTACACGAGAAAGCCTTGAAAATGCGGCAGCAGCAGTTGCCGCCACAGGGGGGTCGACCAATGCTGCACTACACTTGCCTGCAATTGCATATGAAGCCGGGGTTGAATTTACGCTTGATGACATCGCGAAAATATTTGACCGCACGCCTTTACTGGCAGACTTGAAGCCGGGTGGGCGTTATTGGGCGAAAGATTTGTATGAAGTTGGTGGCGTGCCATCTGTTTTAAAAGCTATGTTGGAGGCGGGTGCCCTCAATGAAAACTGCCCCACGGTTGATGGGCGTACAATTGGTGAGATTGCTGATGCTGCACAGGCGCCTGATGGAGAAGTGGTGCGCAGATCTGATAACCCTATTGCCCCGACGGGTGGGGTTATTGTTTTGAGCGGAACATTGGCGCCCGAAGGTGCACTTTTGAAGGTGGCTGGATTAAAGCATTTAAAGCATCAGGGGCCTGCGCGGGTATTTGAGAGTGAAGAAGACGCTGTAGAAGCTGTGCGCGCCCGGCAGTATCAGGCTGGTGACGTACTGATCATACGAAATGAGGGGCCAAAAGGCGGGCCGGGTATGCGTGAAATGCTAGGTGTGACAGCCTTGATATATGGGCAGGGAATGGGTGAAAAAGTTGCCCTTATCACAGATGGACGCTTTTCTGGCGCAACCCGTGGAATGTGTATTGGTCATGTTGGCCCGGAAGCTGTCGCAAAGGGAGCGATTGGTCTTTTGAAGGATGGGGATATCATTAATATTGATGCTGTTGCCCGTACCCTTGATGTTTTAGTACCTGCCGAGGAACTTGAGACAAGAAAGGCAGGGCAGACAACGCAAGAGGAAAGGTTATCCCCAACCTTAAAGAAGTATGCAAAACTTGTAGGTTCTGCCCGTCTAGGTGCTGTGACGCATTGATTAATTGCACTTTGTCGACAATTTGTATAAGGTCATATAAATCTTTCAAGCAACCTTTTGTGTGTGCATGGTTTTATGTCGACAACCCTTATTCCAAGATCCACTTTGCCGAGTGAAGTTTGTACAAGGCTACGTAATGAAATTATAGAAGCAGTTTGGAAGCCGGGTGTACGCTTGCAGGAAAGAATTCTCACAGAGCGATACGGTGTATCTCGCTCACCTCTTCGAGAAGCATTTCAGTCTTTGGCCTCAGAGGGGTTGATTGAGCTTACGGCTAATCGCGGTGCTGTTGTTACGACCCCTACTTTAGAGCTTGCTATTAGCTATTATAATATTCTTAGAGTGTTGGAAACGCTCGCTATAGAGTTGGCCTGCGATAATGCAAGCAATGCTGAAATTGCAGAAGTTGAAGCACTTAACGACCAAATGAAGCAATATGCTTATAAAGAGGATAGCCAAGCTTTTTTTCATGCCAATAATGAAGTGCACCGTAAAATTGTAGAGATCAGCGGGAATGTTCCTTTAGCAGACACCCATCTTGTTATTTCGCGTCAGATTATTCGTATTCAAAACCTGAATGGGCTCCTTGAGCACTCACTAAAAGAATCGATAGATGAGCATGATGAAACAATCGCTGGGCTTAAAAAGCGTGATAAGGAAAAAGCTTCTCAATCTTTCAGCAAGCATTTGAAAACAGTAGAAGATAATCTGCGTTCCAGGTTGACGGTCGAATAAAGCATATCCATCGATTCTGATGGGTTCTTGAAAGATAAAAAATAGTGAGCTTTCTGCATTTATTGGTGTGGCGTTTCTTCACGTAAGCTCCCAGAAAATATCTATCTCTCATAAAGAAAAAATCATTGTGGAAAGTCGGGTTGTGTAGCTTCGGTTTCGCATTTTTATGCTTTTCCCAAGTTTGTAATATTACATATTGTATTTTTGTATACAATATGTAATATGTAAATTGTTGTTGATTCTTGAGATAAGCCTTTCCTCAGAAACGTTATATTTGATGAGGAAATTCGAGGGAGCACCACAGGGGGAAGGGAATAATGGGAGAGAAAAATGCTATACAATAAAAGACGGTTCGCCGTTTTAGCGGCCACATCGTCATTGCTAGCTTTGTCGACAGCGCCAAATATTTCGGCACAAGAAGTATCGCCTGATGACAAGGTTTTTCAAATTGAAGAAATAATGGTTACTGCCACGCGCCGGTCTGAATCACTTTCTGATATTGCTATGTCAGTTTCTGCTTTTGATGGTAAATTTGTAGAAAAGCGTGGCCTAACTGAAGTGCAGGACTTGGCAGAGTTTACGCCCAGTCTTCAGATTTTTTCGGAACAGGTGAATACAGAAATCTACATGATACGTGGTATTGGCCGGGCGAATGAAGATATTTCATCTGACTCTGGTGTGGCTGTCTATATAAATGATGTCTATATCCCGCGCCAAGGTGCGGCAAACGCTGCTATGTATGATGTTGAGCGCGTCGAAGTATTGAGGGGTCCTCAAGGCACGCTGTATGGGAAAAATGCAGTTGGTGGTGTTATTAATATCATCACGCGCCAGCCATCTAATAACCCCCAAGCATCGGTACAACTTGATTTTGGCAACCAAGATTATCAGCAGGTGATGGCGTCTGCCAGTGGTCCGATTGCTGAGGATAAACTCTACTTTGGTGTTTCAGGCTTTAGTAAATCAAAAGATGGTTCTTATACAAACCTCGTTGATGGGCGAACTGGCAACAACGTTGTTTCCGAAGGGCTTCGCGCAACACTGAAAGCAACACCATCTGATACATTAACTCTATCAGCTGTGGTGGACTTTTCTGATGCAAACCAAGATGGGGTTTTGAAAAGTGTTATCGCTGATGAACCAGGTGCACAGTATATCTTTAAGGATTTTCTGGTTGTTGATGACTTCCCGACACAAGAAGACGATATACGGTCTACCAGAGTTGATACATTTGGTGAGCAAGGCGTCCGTCAATGGGGTGGTTCTTTCCGTATCGATTATGAACTGAGCTCTGGTAGCTTGACATCAATTACAGGGTACCGTTCTGAAGAAAGTTACAATATCGAAGATGCTGACCGGACTGCACAGCGTGCTTTAACGCAAGGCGGCGATCAAGATTCTAGTTCCTTTAGTCAGGAACTTCGGTTTGTGTCGGCTGATGATGGAGCCTTGTCGCTTGATGGAAAGTTTCATTTCACGGGTGGCCTGTATTTTTTCCGTGAAACGGGGCAGAGGAACCATCAAATTTATTTGAATGCAAGGATCCCGTCCAGTGCGGTGGGGGATTCAGATAATCCTGATGATGGTCTTATTGGGCCGGGGTCTCCTGATTGGCAAAATAGTACAGCGTATTTCTTGCAAGATATTACTACTAATAGCTTCGCTATATTTGGTGAGGCAACCTATGACCTTACAGATGCATTAAGCCTAACTCTTGGTGGGCGTTATACCATCGAGAAAAAAGAGTTTAGTGTTGATGTGTCATCTGAAGCGGAAATTGCTGGTGAAGACGACTTTTCACTTTTCCTTCCGGATGGAGCCTTTACTGCGGCTAATAGTAAACGGTGGTCAGAATTTACGCCAAAAGCAACACTGCAGTATGATTTTTCTGACGATACAAATGTTTATGCAACTTTCTCTCGTGGGTTTAAAAGTGGTGGCTTTAATGGACAAATCGATAACCCTGCAGGCTTAACACCATTTGATCCTGAAATTGCCGATAACTATGAAGTTGGTTTTAAGACAATGCTCCTGAGTAATAGGTTGCAGATAAATGCCAACGTTTTTCAGGTTGATTTTAATAACTTACAGGTCGCAGGCGTAACGGCAGAGGGCCTTGTTATTACAAGTAATGCTGCAAATGCGCGCATTCGTGGTATTGAAATGGACTTTTTGGCAAGGCCAATCGAAGGGTTGACTTTGCGAGGCGGGCTTTCTCTTCTTGAGGCAGAGTTTGTTGATTGGACAAAAGAAGAATTTGATCCAACTGTCATTGGTGGCCCTCCTTTTGTGATTGTAGATAAATCGGGAGACCGCCTTGACGATACACCAAAGTATTCTTTCTTTATGGGTGCTGATTATTCATGGGACTTGTCGGGTGGCTCTGTGACACTTGGTGCCGATTTTATTGCCAAGGGTAGCACGGTCACAAATGAAAACACATACCGTGGTAGTTCATATCAGGTGGTCAATGCACGTCTTGATTGGCAACCAAAAGAAGATTTGACATTCAGCTTTTGGGTAAAAAATCTGACGGATGAAGTCTATTATCGCGGTGGCGGCCCAGTTCCGGACCTCAATAAATTTATTACCCGTGTAGGGCTTGTTGCGGACCCAAGAACCTTTGGTTTCACCGTTAAAAAGACCTTTGGTGGTTAAAAAGGAAAAATTTCAATGGATGATGTGAAAAGATCACTGGATAGCAGTTATGCTGAAACTCTCAAGCCTTCAAAGCTGGCGCATGTTGTCATCAGAACACCATGCTATAATGAAAGCCGTGAATGGTGGGCCAAAGTATTAAATGCTCATCCAGCATATGAAAATGAGCAGCTCTGTTTCATGACGTATGACGACGAACATCACCGTATTGGAATAATTAATGTGCCTGACCTGGGGGGGCAGGCACCTTCTAATGCGGGCATGGAACATGTTTCCTTTGCCTACAATACCCTTGGAGATTTGTTGGCTACATATTTACGTTTAAAAGAAGCGGGTATTGTCCCTTTTTGGTGTATTAATCATGGGCCAACAATTTCCATGTATTTTAGGGACCCTGATCAGAATAAGGTGGAGCTTCAATATGATGTTTTCCCGACACCGGTTGAAGTAGACGCTTTTTTTGCATCAGGAAAATACGAAGAAAATTTCATGGGTATTATTTTTGATCCAGATGAAATGTGTGCCCGATATATGGCGGGGGTGTCGCTGGAGGAGTTAGTCCACAGGCCGCCATTGCCTGAGGGTATGGGGCCATGGGATATGCACCGCCCATAAAATATTATAAGATGGGTCGGGTTCCATTAAACGCAGCGTGCTCCGGTGGGAATTGTAAGAGGAAAGTTTGCAGCAGGGTTTGCTCGATTGGCGGTATTGGTTGCTCCATTTGCTGAGCGTCGACTTGCCAATACCAAGCTTTTCGGCAACCGCCTCTCTGGGTAAAGCGTTGGCCAACGCCAGCTTTACTGCTTTACATGCCAAATGAGATAGAGAAGTAATTTCTCATTATAAGCTCAGGCCTGCAATTAGAACAGGGGTCCCTATTTGGTCCCTTTTGTAGAGAATCGATCTCAATTTTTGTAAGTAATCGAATTTTAAAAGGAAATTGGTGGAGCCGAACGGGATCGAACCGTCGACCTCTACACTGCCAGTGTAGCGCTCTCCCAGCTGAGCTACGGCCCCTTAAGAATGGCGCGGACTATAAAATTCGTGCTTTGGGTGTGCAAGTAAAAAGTCGTGCCACGAGTAAAAATCGGGCGGCAAAACCGCCCGGCTTTATAAATTAAGACAATTTCTTACGAATCATCTGACGCTAAAGATGTGTCAACAATAGTTGAGACTTCATCATCGTCATCATCATCAAGGCTGACATCGCCGATAGATTCATCATCGATATCGAGATCATCATCATCGTCGTTGTCAGTGTCTGTTTCGTCTGCTTTTTCTTCCTTTTCATCAGATAAAACAATAGGTTGTTTGGTCTTCAGAATAGGTTCAGGCTTGAACTCTGTTTCGCATGCGATGCAAACAATTGGGTCAGCATTACCCAGATCATAAAATCTTTCACCGCATTTCGGGCAAGTGCGTTTTGTGCCCCATTCGGGTTTCGCCACGTCTCTCTCCTTGATATTTGACGCGCTTTACAGCTAAGAATTGGCGCATCAATTGCCATGATCACGCGCGCCTGTCAAAGATTTACTGAATAGATGGGTGCTTAATATGGAAAGTTCGTAATGCCAAGCCTTGTTTCTCTGCCTAAAAACCCTTTAATCGGCACTGTTAAGGTGCCTGGCGACAAATCTGTGTCGCATAGGTCATTGATGTTATCAGCCCTTGCTGTGGGGGAAAGCCGAATCACTGGCTTGCTCGAAGGGGAAGATGTTTTGGCAACAGCCCATGCTATGCGTGCGATGGGAGCAACCTTGAACCGGGTTGATGACGGCGAGTGGGTGGTAAACGGTGTTGGAGTTGGTGGCCTGATGAGCCCAGACGATATTATTGACATGGGGAACTCTGGCACATCTACCCGGCTTCTTATGGGACTGATCGCAAGCCATGCTATTACGGTTACAATGACGGGAGATGCAAGTCTCAGGTCGCGCCCTATGGGCCGGGTGATCGATCCGCTCTCTGAAGTGGGTGCTGTGTTCAAGGCAAGGGATGATAAGTTTTTACCCCTTACTGTGACAGGTACCGATATGCCCGTGCCCCTTGATTATACAACACCGATGGCCAGTGCACAGGTCAAATCGGCGGTATTGCTAGCGGGCCTTAACACGCCGGGCATAACGACGGTCAGGGAAAAAGTTGCAACCCGTGACCATACAGAGCGGATGTTAAAGTCCATGGGGGCCGACATTACTGTGCAGGATGAAGATGGTATACGGGTTATCCGCCTTGTTGGTCAGCCAGAGCTTTGCCCTGTTAATCTTGAAGTGCCGGGGGATATTTCGTCAGCGGCGTTCCTGTTGGTGGCGGCCTCCATTATTCCCGGGTCTGATGTTACCCTTGAAAATGTTGGGCTCAACCCGCTTCGTACAGGGATTATTGAAGCACTGAAAGCCATGGGAGCCAGTATCAGCATCCATAATGAACGTGAACTGGGGGGCGAGCCGGTGGCCGATGTGCAGGTGATAGCTGCGCCCTTGAAGGGTGTTGTAAACCTTGAGGTTGACCCTTCAACCATGATTGATGAGTTTCCTGTGTTGTTCTGTGCGGCGGCTGTGGCGAGCGGTGTTAGCCGGTTTACAGGACTTGAAGAATTAAGGGTAAAAGAATCAGACCGTCTTGCCGTTATGGCAGCGGGTCTGCGTGCGAACGGCATTAAGGTTACCGAGCTTGACGATGGTATAGATATTGAAGGTTGTGGTGGTTTTATACCGGGTGGCGGGACTGTACAAACGCACCTCGATCACCGGATTGCGATGAGTTTTGCAATTCTTGGCCAAATGGCCAATAAAGCTGTTATGGTGGATGATGCATCACCCATTCAAACCAGTTTTCCAGCTTTTGTAAGGTTGATGACTGGTTTGGGGGCTGGTTTGGATGTGCTGGAATAAAAATATATGTACTTAGGAAGGCGGGGGTTATGTTTACACGACGGCGAGTTATTGGAACGTTTATAGGTGTTTCTTTCAACCCTATGCTTTCTGCGCTTTCTATCGGGGAAACATCGCTACGCCAGCGGGTGTCAGATATCATTCAGGAGTATTCTGAACAGGGTATTCACCGCACCGGTACAGAAACTGACGGCGTGAGTGCTGATTGGCTGAAGGCAAGGATCAGTGAGCTTGGTGTAGAACCTGCTGAAACAGCATTTCCCTTTAAGCGTGTTGAGGTAAAGTCTGCTTTGGTTCGGATCGCAGGGCAGGATATGCAAGGGGTACCCCTCTATGACTGTGGCTATACAGATGAAAAAGGTATCACCGGCTCTATAGGGATGCTGGGGAGTGACGCTGATATTGGCGTGGTGATGATATCCCCTTTTGGGTCTGATGTGCTGCATGCGGCCAGAGTATCCGGCAAGCATAAAGCCATAGTGGCGGTGACAGATGAAAAATGGCCAACTGACGGTGTGGCCACTGTGAACGCAGAAGATTACAGCAACCCCTTTGGGCCGCCAGTTATACAAATTGCTTATCAACACTGGGGGCGGGTCAGGCAAGCAGTGGAAAAAGGTGACACTGGCACAGTGGTGGCACAGTGCAGGTATGTTGATGCAATTGCTAGAAATATAGGGGCTACTATCAAAGGTAAAATAGCTGGCTTGGACCCTCTGGTGATTATGACACCAAGAAGCGGGTGGTGGCAGTGTGCTTCTGAGCGTGGTGGTGGCATTGCATGCTGGCTTGAAATGATGCGGGCTATTAAAGAGGTGGGGCCAGACAGAGATGTAATTTTTACAGCAAATACTGGCCATGAACTGGCTCATTTAGGGCTGGATCATTATCTCTCTAGCCACCAAGACCTGATTAAAGGGGCTTTTATGTGGGTGCATCTTGGTGCGAATTTTGCGGCCAAGTATGATAGTAAGGTTATTGTTCAATATTCAGACGACCAGGCGGAAGCCGTATTGAAAAACAGGCTGAAGGCTAGCAACCTAACAGCCGATATAGAAGTTGATGGCACGAGGAGGCCATGGGGCGAGGCCAGAAATATTTATGATGGCAAGGGCCACTATATTTCGCTACTAGCCACCAATGGCTTGTTTCATCATCCACAGGATGTATGGCCTGATGCCGTGGATCTAGAAAAAACAGTTGGCTGGGTGTCTGCATTTTCGCATATTGGTGCCGAGCTTTGCCGTATATGACATTAAAAATTAAGGTGATTCGCAGTGATTATAGCAATTGATGGCCCGGCAGCGGCAGGAAAAGGTACTCTTGCACGCTTGATTGCTGCAGAATTTGATTATGCATACCTTGATACAGGAGCACTGTACCGTGCTGTCGGGCTTGCTATGTTGAAAGCAGGTATGAATCCGGCAGACAGTGATCAGGCGGCCGCTGCCTCAGAAAAGCTGGACCTTAGCCTTATTGATGACCCGGCTCTAAGGTCAGAGGCCGTAGGGAGCGCCGCATCCCAAGTTGCTTCTGTGCCGACTGTTAGAGATAACCTTTTGTATTTTCAAAGAAATTTTGCTGTAACACCGCCAAATAATAAAAAAGGCGCTGTGCTTGATGGCCGTGATATTGGCACGGTTGTGTGCCCAAATGCCGAAGTAAAGCTGTATGTAACAGCAAGCCCGGAAGAGCGCGCGCGGCGTCGCACCAGTGAAATTCAGATGCGCGGTGAAGTGGCGAATTATGCTACAATTCTGGCTGATGTGAAAGCCCGGGACGCACGAGATATGGCCCGAACCAGCGCTCCATTAAAGCCTGCTGCAGATGCCCTCTTGCTTGATACGACTGAATTAGATATAGACGCCGTGTTTTTAAGGGCGGTCCGTTTTATCAAAAGCAAGGCTTAGCCCCAATAACCTTATGATACTGCAATGTGCAGTCCTGTCGCGGTTTCGCCGGTAAAACTGGCGCGGCGTGATCAGGATCTTTTTGTTGGTGTTAGAGGCTCTCGGACTGAGAAAGTGCCAGGATGGTCCTGACCACTAAAACCCTGAGAGAAGACCGCCGGATACAACCGGCTGGCACGTATAAAAGTGATGACCTGAAAGGAAGACTTAATGTCTCAAATGGCAAGTATGCCTAACATTTCTGATTTTGAAGCGCTCCTCAATGAAACAATGCCTGCTGAAGGTGGTTTTGAGGGTTCTGTTGTTACGGGTACCGTTGTTTCTATCGAAAATGATTTTGCTATCGTTGATATCGGACTAAAAGCTGAAGGCCGCGTTCCTCTGAGAGAGTTTGCAGTGCCGGGCCAGCAAGCTGAAGTGAAAATCGGTGATTCTGTAGAAGTTTTTGTTGATCGTGTGGAAAATGCACTCGGCGAAGCTATTCTGTCACGCGACAAAGCGCGCCGTGAAGAATCATGGACTGATCTCGAAACAGCATTTGAAAAAGATTCTCGTGTTGACGGTGTTATCTTTGGTCGCGTTAAAGGCGGCTTCACTGTTGACCTTAACGGCGCGGTTGCGTTCCTGCCTGGTTCACAGGTTGATATTCGCCCAATCCGCGACGTTACACCGCTAATGAATATTTCTCAGCCATTCCAAATCCTGAAAATGGACCGTCGCCGTGGCAACATCGTTGTATCACGCCGCGCCATTCTCGAGGAAGACCGTCAAGGTCAGCGTGCTGAGCTTCTTGGTAAAATCAAAGAAGGTGATACTGTTACTGGTGTGGTTAAAAACATCACTGACTACGGTGCCTTCGTTGATCTTGGTGGTATTGACGGCCTCCTGCACGTGACAGATATGTCATGGCGCCGGGTTAATCACCCAAGTGAAGTTCTGACAATTGGTGAAAACATTGATGTTCAGGTTGTTCGTATCAACCCTGAAACTCAGCGTATTAGCCTTGGCATGAAACAGCTTGCTGATGATCCATGGGATGGTATCGAAGCTAAGTATGTTGTTGGTGCCAAATTCACTGGTACCGTTACAAACATCACTGACTACGGCGCTTTTGTAGAGCTTGAAGATGGTGTTGAAGGCCTCGTACATGTTTCTGAAATGAGCTGGGTTAAGAAAAACATCCACCCAGGTAAAATCGTTTCTACAAGCCAAGAAGTTGAAGTGATGGTTCTGGAAGTTGACCAGGCCAAACGTCGTATTTCTCTTGGTCTGAAACAGTGCGGCGACAACCCATGGGAAGCGTTTGCTGACAAGTTCCCAGTTGGTACCGAGATTGAAGGCGAAGTGAAAAATATCACTGAATTTGGTCTCTTTATCGGTCTTGAAGGCGATGTTGACGGCATGGTTCACCTCTCTGATCTCGATTGGGATCGTAGCGGCGAAGAAGCTATCCAAGACTTCAAGAAAGGCGACACTGTAAAAGCTGTTGTTCTTGATGTTGATATGAAAAAAGAACGTATCAGCCTTGGTATTAAGCAACTTGGCGGTGACCCATTCTCTGATGTTTCTGGTAAGAAACGCGGCGAGCAAGTTACCTGTGTTGTTAAAGCTGTAAACGAAAACGGTATCGAAGTTGAAGTGGGTGATACAGGTGTTACTGCCTTTATCCGCCGCAGTGACCTTTCCCGTGATCGTGGCGATCAGCGCCCAGAGCGTTTTGCTGAAGGCGACAAAGTTGACGCAATGGTAACAAGCGTTGACAAGTCTAGCCGTAAAGTAAATCTCTCAATTAAAGCACTTGAAGTTGCTGAAGAAAAGGCCGCTGTTGAGCAGTATGGTTCTGCTGATGCCGGTGCAAGCCTCGGTGATATCCTTGGTGCAGCGCTTGAGAAAGCCAAAGACGAAAAATAAAATCGCATAATTATGTGATTCGCAAAAGGCCACCTTCGGGTGGCCTTTTTAGTTTCTGAGGTAAATTTGGTAGTTTTTAAAAGCAAGAGTCAGAGAAAAATTAGCCAAAAACGTACAAAATAATGCGATTCTAGGCCTAAAAGCTTTTTTCTTTGAAAGGCTTATCTTGACGGACTGCATTTCAAATGGCAGGCTCCGCATAAAGTAACCTGCAAAAACCAGTCGTCGTTGTCGCATGAAGCGCGCTTTGGGGAGGATGCATATGATCAAGTCCGAGTTGATTACCAAAATTGCTGACGCTAACCCCCACCTGTATTACCGGGATGTTGAGCGTATTGTTTCAAAAATATTTGATGAAATTACAGATGCTCTATCACGCGGTGACCGTGTTGAGCTTCGCGGTTTTGGCGCTTTCTCTGTGAAAACAAGGCCAGCTCGCACTGGGCGTAACCCGCGTACAGGTGACAAGGTTGATGTTTCCGAAAAGCATGTTCCTTACTTTAAAACTGGTAAGGATCTGCGCGAACGCCTGAACAAATAATGGTGTGGCAATCGTTCCGGCAAATACATGTTTAATTCTTTTCTTTTGTTGATTCGTAGCCTTGTCTGGATAGGCGCTGGATTGCTTCTTGTACTGTTCGCCCTCAATAACAGATCCACTATAACAGTTTCTCTTGAGCCCATTTACCCAGCAATCGCCATGCCTATGTGGGGGCTTTTGTTTGTAGGCATTTTTATTGGGCTTTTGATCACGGCGGTGGTCACTGGTATTTTGCGCTTAAAAGCTTTTGTGAGACGCAGGCAAGCAGAACGAACAGCCGCAGACCTAAGCAAGCAGGTCGCCGCCATAGCAGAGGATGCACATCTTGTGAGAGCGGAACGTGCTCATAATGCAGCGCGTGAAACAGCAGCCCTTGCCAAAAATGGCGATTAAACGCTAAACCGGGTTAGCAATCGTATAATTCTTTAGAGATATAGCCCATGACTCATACCCACAACCCTGTTTACTGCGCTCTTGATACTACAGATACAGCGGAAGCTGTAAGATTGGCAAAAATGCTTATTGGCCATGTGGGCGGCCTTAAAGTGGGGCTAGAGTATTACTGCGCAAACGGGACTGATGGTTTTAAGCGTATCGCGGAAACCGGCATGCCTATTTTTCTGGACCTAAAATTCCACGACATTCCAAACACTGTGGCGGGTGCGATTAGGGCAGTTGCGCCGCTTGGGCCAAAAATTCTAACGATCCATACGCAGGGCGGGCCTGAAATGATGCGCCGCGCGGCAGATACCGCAGCTGAACAAGCTGAAAAACATGGTCTAACGAAGCCGTGGGTTGTGGGGGTCACTATATTGACAAGCCTTGATGATAGCGACCTTAAGGCTATTGGAGTTGCGGACAAGGTTGCAGATCAGGTTGCCCGTTTGGCAGCACTTGGGGCGTCGAGTGGCCTTGATGGTATGGTTTGCAGTCCGCTTGAAATTGCGCTGGCACGCCGCGCTACCCATAAAGACTTTAAATTGGTGGTGCCGGGAATTCGCCCTGCAGGCAGTGCTGTGGGTGATCAAAAACGGGTGATGACGCCGAAAGAAGCGTTAACGGCCGGTGCTGATGTACTAGTTATTGGTCGCCCGATCACGCAGGCTAAAGACCCACAAGAAGCAGCGAATCTGATCGCAGCATCTTTATTATAGATAGTATAGCCTGCTCTTTGGGCGCAGAAATAGCACCGGATAAGGCCTGTAAACAATGTGGTTTGCTAGCAACATGCTTTGAACGCTGAATCCACTTGCAAAACCGGTAAACTGGCGTTATACAGCGCCCTTCATCGAATGATCCGGCTGAAATAATGGGCTGCCGTGGTTGTTCAAAAGTGATCTTCTTAAAGTGTAGAGAGGACAGAAAATGCCCAAAATGAAGACAAAATCGAGCGTCAAGAAACGCTTCAAGCTCACCGCTACAGGTAAAGTGGTCGCTGCTCAGGCTGGTAAACAGCACGGCATGATCAAACGCACCAACAAGCAAATCCGCAACCAGCGTGGCACAACAATCCTCAAGGATTGTGATGCACAAATCGTCAAGAAGTTCATGCCTTACGGCTAGGCTTCAGGTCAGCGCATAGGTTTAGGAGATAAAAAATGGCTCGTGTTAAACGCGGTGTAGTATCGCACGCTCGTCACAAAAAGGTTCTTGAGGAAGCCAAAGGCTACCGGGGCCGCAGAAAAAATACAATTAAGGTTGCTCGTCAGGCTGTAGAAAAAGCCGGTCAGTATGCATACCGCGACCGTAAAGCCAAGAAGCGCACATTCCGCGCTCTCTGGATTCAGCGGATCAACGCAGGTACGCGTGCATACGGTATTCCATACGGCCAGTTCATGCACGGCCTCAAGCTTGCAGGTATCGAGCTTGACCGTAAAGTACTGAGCGATCTTGCAATTCATGAAGCAGCTGCTTTTGAAGCATTGGTAAATCAGGCTAAGGCCGCCCTTACCAAATAAAGCTGGTTCGTTTTTGCGAACATGGTTAAGAGAAGGGGGCCTGGCCAATTGGTTGGGTCCCCTTTCTATTGTTTGAACTGGTTTATGAATACGGCGACAGGAAAAATCATGCAGGAACAGATAGCGACCCTTAAGGCCGATATTACCGAGCAGATTAAGACAACAACAGACTTAGTGGCACTTGAAGATGTGCGGATTGCGGTGCTCGGCAAAAAGGGCAGTGTCTCACAGCTCATGAAGGGCCTTGGCGGTATGGCACCCGAGGAACGGCAGGTTATGGGGCCGCTGTTAAATGCGCTGAAAAATGAAGTTGCTGATGCTCTTGCCGATCAAAAGGATGTTCTGGAAGAAGCCGAGCTTAATGTGCGCTTGCAGCTAGAGCAGGTTGACGTTTCCCTGCCGGTTACAGAGCATCCGTCTGGTACTGTGCACCCGATCAGTCAGGTAATGGATGAAATAGCTGAAATTTTTGCTTCCATGGGCTTTGCAATTGCCGAAGGCCCTGACCTTGAGACAGATTTTAATAATTTTACCGCGCTTAATATTCCGGAAGAACACCCCGCGCGCCAGATGCACGACACATTCTATTTGCGCCCTGATGCAGAGGGTATTCGCAAGGTACTGCGTACACATACAAGCCCGGTTCAGGTGCGCACTATGTTGTCGCAAGAACCGCCTATCCGCATTATTGCGCCGGGTCGTACTTACCGAAGTGACAGTGATGCCACCCATACACCGATGTTCCATCAGGTCGAGGGGTTGGTGATTGATAAAGATACCCATCTTGGTCACCTGAAGGGCACGCTTGAGACATTTCTGAAAGCTTTTTTTGAAGTGAATAGCGTAACCCTGCGGCTGCGCCCCAGTTATTTTCCGTTCACAGAGCCGTCTATGGAAGTAGACGTGCAATGCAGTTTTGGGAATGGCACTGTGAAAATTGGGGACGGTAACGATTGGCTTGAGATATTGGGGTCAGGCATGGTTAACCCCAAAGTTCTGGAAAACTGTAATATCGACCCTGCTGTATATCAGGGTTTTGCCTTTGGGGCAGGGATCGATCGTTTGGCAATGCTGAAATACGGCATGAATGATTTACGCGCCTTTTTTGATGCAGACCTGCGCTGGCTTAAACATTATGGCTTTTCTGCCTTTGATATACCAACACTTGCCGGGGGAATGAGCCGATGAAATTTACACTTGGTTGGCTAAAAAGCTATTTGGAAACAGAGGCAGGCCTCGACGATATTCTGAAAAAACTGAATGAGATTGGCCTTGAGGTTGAGGGTGTTGAAAACCCGGCTGACAAGCTTGGTGCCTTTACAATTGCAGAAGTTATAGATGCTGTACCACACCCAGACGCCGATAAACTGCGGGTGTGCACGGTTAATACAGGTACTGAAACCATTACGGTTGTATGCGGTGCCCCGAATGCCCGTAAAGGCATGCGCGCGGTGCTTGGGCGCCCTGGCGATTACGTGCCGGGCCTTGATGTAACCCTTGGCCTTCGGAAGGTACGCGGTGTAGAATCAAACGGTATGATGTGTTCTATTGCTGAACTGGAACTCGGCGATGATCATGATGGTATTATTGATCTGCCGGCTGATGCCCCTGTTGGTGAAGTGTATGTAAAATGGGCTGGACTTGATGACCCGGTTATTGAAATTGCAATTACCCCCAACCGGCAAGACTGCTTGGGCGTATATGGTATTGCCCGTGATCTGGCAGCAGCAGGTGTTGGCACGCTAAAGCACCCATCAGATGCGAAAATTGAAGGCAGCTTTGATAGTGATATTAAAGTGGCGGTTGACTTGCCTGCAGACAGTGCTGATGCGTGCTCGCTGTTTTTGGGCCGCCGGTTTAAGGGGGTTAAAAATGGCCCCAGTCCTAAATGGCTGCAAGACAGGTTAAAGTCTATTGGCCTTCGCCCTATTTCAGCGCTTGTGGATATTACTAACTTTATTTCGTACGATTTGGCGCGTCCACTTCACGTTTATGATGCTGCAAAAGTAACAGGTGACCTTACAGCCCGGCTTGCGGCTGCGGGCGAAAGCTTTTTGGCGCTGGATGGTAAAACATATACGGCAGCTGGCGGCGAAACTGTAATAGCAGATAATACGGCGGTTCTTGGTTTTGGCGGTATTATGGGCGGCGAAGCAAGCGGCTGTAGCGAAGACACAACAGATGTTATTCTGGAAGTTGCTTTATTTGATCCTGTTCGCACAGCGTTCACGGGCCGTGATCAGGGCATTAACAGCGATGCGCGCTACCGGTTTGAACGCGGTGTAGACCCGCTATTTGCCGCGCAAGCTGTAGAAATTGCTTCAAAGCTTATTCTTGATCTATGCGGCGGTACAGTGAGCCATGTTATGCAGGCGGGCAGTACCCCTGTTTGGAACCGCACTGTACCGTTCAGGTCTGAGCGGGTTAGAACCCTTGGCGGGCTTGACTTGCCGGCGGCAAGTGCTGTTGCTATTCTTGAAAAGCTTGGTTTCAAGCTTGAAGGCAATGACCCTTACACAGTCCATGTACCAAGCTGGCGAGTGGATGTTGTTGGGGAGGCAGACATTGTTGAAGAAGTTCTGCGCATACATGGATATGATAATATCCCCTCTGTTCAGTTGCCTGATTTGGGCCACAAGGCAGGGGCTACGCTGAGTGTTCGGCAGAAAAATGCTCGCCTTGTAAAGCGCAGGCTAGCAGCAGTTGGATTGAACGAAGCAGTGACATGGTCTTTCATGCGCCGTGATCAGGCTACATTTTTTGGCGGCGGCGATAATAGCCTTGTTGTTGATAATCCAATTTCTAGCGAGCTAGACTGCATGCGCCCAAGTATGTTGCCAAACTTAATGATGGCAGCGCAGCGCAATAAAGATCGCGGCCTTCAAGGTGTTCGCTTGTTTGAAGTGGGGCCAGTTTACAAGGACGATACTGAAAAAGGCCAACTTTTGGTTGCCTCCGGGATTCGCACCCTTAAAATGACAGAACGGCACTGGTCTGCGGCTTCTGCGCCAGTTTCTGTTTTTGATGCCAAACGTGATGCACTTGCGGCGCTTGAGGCTGCTGGTGCACCTATTGAAAACTTGCAAGTGTTTGCAGAAGCACCTGATTATTACCATCCGGGTCGCTCTGGTACACTGCGCCTTGGGCCTAAAAATATTCTGGCCTCTTTTGGGGAACTACACCCCGGTATCCTTAAGAAAATGGATATCGACGGCCCGGTTGTTGGCTTTGAGGTATTTCTGGATGCAATACCACAAAAAAAGGATAAATCAGCCGCTAAAGGGGCTGTTAGCATGACAAACCTTCAATCAGTTGAACGCGATTTTGCCTTTTTGGTTAACCGGGATAAAAGCGCGTATGATCTGATAAGGGCGGTCAAAGGGGCAGATAAAGCGCATATCTCTGATGTGAATGTATTTGATGTCTATGAAGGCAAAGGTGTGCCGGACGGTCAGAAGTCTCTCGCTGTATCGGTACGTTTAACACCAGCAATTGATACCTTTTCTGACAAAGATATTGACATGATCAGTGATAAGGTTATAGCGGCGGCCACAAAAGCTGTGGGAGCAGTTCTGCGATCCTAATAATACTTTTTGATCAAAAAATAAGATCAACACTTGAAAAAAACACAGGATAAGTTTTGATAGACGTTACCTGTCTTTTTAGGCAATGTGGTGTGATAGTGTTTTTTTGCGTTGATAGGTGATTGGGATGTCCGCCAAAAAAGCTGACAAAAAAGGTACAAAGATGGGCCTGAGCCTGCGTTTGAAAGCGTGGTGGGAAGGATATGACCCAGATGAGATTGAAAAGCGTATCCGGCAACGCCAGCCAGACGATTACGATGAGCCTGCGCCCAAAAAGAAGGAAGCACAGAAGCCTGCTTCTATAGAGAATATCGATCCGTGGAATGAGCAAACCATTGATATTGCTCAGTATATATGGGGTAAGGGCTTTTGTGGTCCGGGCGGCCCTGAGTATGTTGTGTCTTTGTCGAAGCTTTTGGCGCTAAGCCCTGAAATGTCGATGCTGCAAATTGGTGCTGGCCTTGGCGGCCCTTGCCGCGTTTTGGTTGATCGCTTTGGGGTCTGGATGACAGGCTATGAAGAATCGCCCATGCTTGTTGAAAAGGGGCAAAAGCTTTCCAAAATGGCGGGCCTCGAGAAAAAAGCTATTCTTGAACATTATGACCCTGATGATTTTGAAGGCTTTGGTCGCAAGTTCGACCGCGCCATGTCAAAGGAAGCTTTGTTCACTATTCAGGACAAGGCGGGCATGATTGCCAAAATTGAAGATAAACTGAAACCGGGTGGTTTGTTCCTCATGACAGAATATGTCATTGGGTCTGATGCGGTTTTGGGTAAGGACAGGTATAAAGAATGGGTTGTCGGCGAAAAGGGCCACCCGTTTCCCTGTCTGTCCTCAGAGCTGGTTGATATGCTGAAAGCTTGCCGCATGCAGGTGCGGGTATCGGAAGATATCAGTATGCAATATATTGATATGATCAATCAGGCATGGTCTGGTGCAGATGAAGTGGCAGCAAAGCTTGCAAAGCAGGATGACGGTGCCGCGATGATCCAAACCTTGATGCGGGAAGCAGAGTTTTGGAACAGGCGCAAAAAAATGCTCGAATCTGGCGACATTAAGCTATGGCGTATTGTGGCCAATAAAAAGTCTGGCGGGCCGGGCATGATGTCTGATTGGTAAGCTAGAACCGTTAGCCACCTAATGTTTATAGGCTTATCTGGCCATCTGGCCTGAAAATTACGCTCTTTGACCGACCTGAACTTGAAACATTGTCGCTATCGCTGCATTATCGCTTTGAAATTGCCGAGGGAAGGTTTCTATAATGAGTGATAATCAGGTTTTTCCTGTAACTGCTGCAGCATCTGCAAATACACACTGCACGAAAGACAACTATAAGGCACTATATGAACAGTCTGTAAAAGACCCTGATGCTTTTTGGGGCAAGGAAGCAAAGCGCCTTGACTGGATCACGCCTTTCACCATCGTTAAAAACACAGATTTCACGGGTGATATTTCTGTGAAATGGTTTGAAGACGGCACGCTTAATGCCTGCGTAAACTGTGTTGATCGTCATTTACCTGAAAAAGAAAATGTTACCGCTTTGATCTGGGAAGGGGATAACCCGGATGATAGTGTTCATGTAACATATGGGGACCTGTACGAGCACGTATGCCGTTTTGCCAATGTCTTGAAACAGCAAGGCGTTCAAAAAGGTGATCGGGTCACAATTTATATGCCGATGATCCTTGAGGCTGTGTACGCCATGCTGGCCTGTGCGCGCATTGGTGCGGTGCATTCTGTAGTCTTTGGTGGCTTTTCACCTGATGCTGTTGCTGGGCGGGTTCTGAACTGCGAATCAGATTATATTATCACGGCCGATGAAGGTGTGCGCGGCGGTAAGCATGTGCCACTGAAAGCAAATGTGGATGAGGCATTAAAACAGTGCCCCAATGTTAAAAGCGTGCTGGTGATCCAGCATACGGGCGGCATCGTTGGCTGGGTCGAAGGCCGGGATGTTTGGTATCATGAAGCCGTAAAATCTGTAACGGCTGATTGCCCGGCAGAAGAAATGAACGCAGAAGACCCGCTTTTTATTCTGTATACTTCAGGTTCAACAGGCCAGCCAAAAGGCGTGTTGCACACGACAGGCGGGTATCTTGTTTGGGCTTCCATGACCCACGAGTATGCCTTTGACTATAAAGACGGTGAAATATATTGGTGCACGGCAGATGTTGGCTGGGTAACAGGGCACAGCTACATTGTTTATGGCCCGCTTGCAAACGGTGCAACAAGCCTCGTTTTTGAAGGTATCCCAACATACCCTGATGCCAGCCGCTTTTGGCAGGTATGTGAAAAGCATAAGGTTAATATATTTTATACCGCCCCAACAGCTATTAGGGCGCTCATGCGGCTTGGTGAAGAGCCGGTTAAAAAGTATGATCGATCTTCCATCAGGCTGCTTGGTTCCGTTGGTGAGCCGATTAACCCTGAAGCATGGCTATGGTATTATAATGTTGTGGGTGAGGCGCGCTGCCCAATTGTAGATACATGGTGGCAAACGGAAACTGGCGGCATCATGATTAGCCCCTTGCCGGGCGCGGTTGATCTGAAACCGGGTTCTGCGACACTCCCCTTTTTTGGTGTGCAGCCAGCTCTTGTAGATGCCGACGGCAAGTTTCTTGAGGGGGCTGCTTCTGGTAATCTGGTGATAACGGATAGTTGGCCGGGGCAGATGCGGACCGTTTACGGCGACCACGAGCGGTTTAAGCAAACCTATTTTAGCGCCTATAAGGGTCTGTATTTCACAGGGGATGGCTGCCGGCGTGATGCAGATGGATATTACTGGATCACTGGCCGTGTGGATGATGTTATCAATGTGTCTGGCCACCGGCTTGGTACGGCGGAGGTTGAATCAGCCCTTGTGGCCCATGCAGGTGTTTCAGAAGCGGCGGTTGTTGGTTTCCCGCATGATATTAAAGGACAGGGTATATATGCCTATGTCACACCGCCTGCGGGTGTTGAGGCAACGGAAGACCTGCGAAAAGAGCTGGTTACATGGGTCAGGAAAGAAATTGGCCCTATAGCGACACCAGATCATATTCAGTTTGCACCGGGGCTGCCGAAAACCCGGTCAGGCAAAATTATGCGCCGTATTCTCAGAAAAATTGCTGAAAATGAATATGGTAGCCTAGGGGATACATCAACATTGGCGGACCCTGCTGTTGTTGATGACTTGATAAAAAACCGTAGGAATAAGTAAGCGCCTATTCACTAAATTGTGACAACAGAATCGCTTATCTTGAATATAAGTTCTAGCTTTTATTGCGTATGCTGTGGCCGCCAATCTATGGATTGGCGGCCACAAGCCATGTTGCATTAATTCAGGGGAAAAAAATGATAAAGAACTTCATGATTGCAGGCGTACTTGCCGCTAGTTTTTTGGGGTATGCACAAGCATCAGAAACCGAGGATGTAATCTGGCATGCTGTGCATGAAAACAGCTTGAGAAGTGAAGAAGATACTGCGCGTGATGTGTACCGCCATCCGGAAGAGTTTTTACGTTTCTTGGGCATAAAAAGTAATATGGCTGTGGGAGAAGTAAACCCCGGTAGTTTTTGGTATAGTCGTATTTTGGCTGATGTGCTGCGCGAGAATGGTACATATGTTGGGTTGGAACACCACCCTGACCAGTATGCCCAGTCCCCGAAGTATGCGGTACACCTGCGTGAATTTCCTGCCATAGTGAAAAAGAACCCTGACATGTTCGGCGCTAATGCCATAGGTACGTGGATACCAGCGTCTGAGGGCCTGCCGGTTGAAGCTGGGTCGTTAGACATGATTATAGCGGTCAGGGCCTTTCATAATTGGAAACGCAGAGGTTTTTTTGATGTGGCCATGGACCAGACTTGGAGCATGCTCAAGGACGGCGGTGTGCTTGGTATTGTGCAACACCGCGCTGCTGAAGATGCGCCAGAAGATGCTGATACCCTTTACGGTAAGGGCCGCTGGAAACAGAGTGCCATGATCGCTGCTGTAGAGGCAAAAGGGTTCAAGCTTGTTGAAACTTCTGAAATAAATGCGAATCCAAAAGATGTGGGTGGTTATCCTGTTGGTGTATGGAATTTGCCGCCTAGCCTTTCTGGCGGTGAGACAGACAAAGAGAAATATATTGCTATTGGCGAATCTGACCGTATGACCCTCAAGTTTATAAAGGTCGCTCGCTAATAATCACCAATCGTGGCTTGCTATTGTGTCTTGTGCTGCTTGCCAGTTTCCTGCTTCACTATAGCCTGAGGCCTTACGGGGTTTCAGGCTGTGGTCACCATCTGGGCACCAGTAAATACTATAGTTTTTGGGTAAACCAAGCTGTGTAACCAGTGCCTTTCCACCAAAGGTGTCACGCTCGCCTTGTACGATAAGGGTAGGGGCGGCAATGTGGGGGAAGTGTTCTGTGCGCAGGCGTTCTGGTTTTCCGGGTGGGTGAAAAGGGTAGCCAAGCAGCAATAAACCGTTTGCAATCTGGGGTTCTTGAGCAAGCAGCATACTGGCAATCCGCCCGCCCATTGACTTACCGCCGATAATAAGGTGAGGGGCTCTAACTTCTGTAATAATTTCTTTGTAAAAACTAACCAGTTTGGGGGCTTTATCGGGTGGACGCCGTTTACCTTCACGTTTCATTTGGGCCATATAGGGGAAATCAAACAGGATGGTTTCGAAGCCGTGCTTCGCAAGGCCTATAGCAAACGCTGTCATAAAGGCAGAGTCAGAACCAGCCCCCGCTCCGTGGGCTAGCAAGATGGTCGCTTTTTCCGGGCTACCAAAACGTATAAGATTAAACGACATATAAAGGCTCTAGTATGCAGGACTATATTTTGTGTTTATATAGAACGGATACGATGATCTCGTAAAGCTGGTTCAGGCTTAAGCCATGAGGGAAACAACCTTGAAACGATTGTATTTATTGCGGCATGCAAAATCTGACTGGTCAAATATGGGGCTGGTAGATCATGACCGTATTTTGAACAGACGCGGGCAAAAGGCTGCGGCCCTGATTGGTCAGCGGTTTAAAGATTTTGGCCGCGAGCCTGACCTTGTTGTATGTTCAACAGCCCTTAGGGCAAGAGAAACACTTGACCGGCTTATGGCGGCTGGTAGCTATAACTGGAACGTGCAAAATGAAAAACGTTTGTACGGGGCCAGCCCTGATACAATTTTATCCATTGTTCACCAATACGGGGCTAGTTGCGACACCCTTATGCTGGTTGGGCACAATCCGGGCATGGCTGATGTCGCAAAAGCGCTCGCCGGGGATGCAAAACCAGGCTTGCTGGAACGCTTGATCAGCAAGGTTCCAACTGGGGCCATGATAACGCTGGAGTTTGATATACCGTCCTTTCAGGGTGTGCGTGCTAAAAGCGGTATGCTAACGCAGTTTCTGCGTCCAAAGCATGAACTGGCATAATATCGGATTTATCTGACAACAGCTTCTGTCAAACGAAAGTTATTATGTTAGGTGCTTTTCCATACGATCCATGAATGCTATGAAATAAGATGATCTGAACGGGGAGAAAGCCATAGTGCAGCGGATAGCACAGGTGATTGTTATGTGGGCTGTATTCATGCTTGCAGGGTGTGATCAGGCAGCCCATGTGCCGCTTGTGCCTCAGGCTATTGTTGGCACAAAGGCGGTTATACGTGCGCACGGCAAAGACCTCTCTTTAGAAGTAACCGATGTCGCAGAAAAAATTGTGACAACAGAGCTGTCTGACTGGAATGGAGAGCTTGTGGCACAGCGACATTTCTACCGGGGGCTATACCCTGTTGCGGGCACAGAAGGCACAAACCAGTGGGAGCTGGAATTTGACCATGCAAAACTAGAATCCTTGTTTCCCTTAAGTGTTGGCAAAGAAACCAGCTTTACAGGGAATATGCGTGATATATCGAGCGGAAAGACCTATGAGTTTTGGGTGAACCTGACAGTGGCAGGGGAAACCCCCTTTACCCTGCCAGACGGGACTTACACTTCATATGTAGTTGATATTGTTACAAAATACGCATGGAACGGTGAAATGCGCCGCAAAAATGAGGTCGTTTATTACGCACCCGAATTTTCTATGAATCTTAAGGGTGTGATGCAGGAAGCCACATCGCAGCGCTATTGGCGGGTTATATCGCTTGAGCGGCCAGGGCAGGCATCCTCAAGGCCAAATTCAGGGCGTCAGCGTAGTTCCGGTACCGTTATGATCTAACCATAGTGTAGTCTACAGGCTATATATCGCCCCGTTTCGTATCTCAACCGCTACTTGCCGCAGATAATGGCCCTTGCAGGGCCCCCCGGTACATTTGCCTGTCTCAGGGTCAAACAAGGCACCGTGCGTTCGGCATAGTAAGTGATTTTTTTCTATATTCATAAAGCGGTCGCCGAACATGTTTAACGGCGTGCCTGCATGGGGGCAGCGATTTTCATACACATAGATGGTATTTTGGTAGCGCTGGGCAAAAATATTCACTCTTAGCCGACCCTCTGTAAACACTATATCTTTGCCACCGTGCGCGGGCAGGCTATTAAGGGTTACTAAAAGGGTCCCTGCTTCAGGCCCCCCCGGCATGTCGGAAAGATACAAAAGGTCTGGTTTTTTCATGCCGGAAAGGCGGCCATTTTATAGAGTTTTTGCCATGCTTCCTTATCAATGGGCATAACCGAAAGCCGTGCTTGCTTGACAAGGGCTAGGTGCTGAAAGTCAGGGTCTGCTTTGATGCTGGCAAGCGACACAGGTGTGGCTGCGCTTGAAACGGCTTTCAGATCAACAAGGCAAAAGCGTTTTGTATCATCACTAGGGTCTGGGTAGGCGCTCTTTGATACTTTGCAAAGGCCAACAATGGCTGGATTTTTGCCGGAATGGTAAAAGAAAACAAGATCTCCCACTTTCATGGCGCGCATATTGTTTTGTGCCTGAAAGTTTCTGACCCCAGTCCATGGTTCTATGGTGGTTTCCTGCTGGTCTTGCCACGACCAGTCATGAGGTTCTGATTTTACCAGCCAGCCAGCCATTTACGCCGACCTAGCCCTGTTTTGACCACACGCCAACGGCGGGGTTCCAAGGCCGGATATCAACAGATTGAAAAAGCCCCGCTTGTGCATAAGGGTCGTTTTCTGCAAATAGTTTCACAGCCGCTTCGCTTGCAGCATCTATAACGACAATACTACCAATGGGTTTTGGGTCTTCGCCAGCCGTTAGGATAGGGCCTGCAACTTTTAGGCGGTCGCCGGCTGATTGAAGATAGTCAAGGTGTGCTGCACGTGTCTTTAATCTCAGGTCTAAGCTGTCAGGCTTGTCATAGGCTGTAATCGCAAAAATCATCTTTGCTTTCCTTTAGCTTTCATCCGTAAAGGGGCGCGCCAGCAATGCCTCTGTTACACTGCGAACATCCCGATTTTCTTTCAGAATATGATACACCGATTCTGTTATTGGCATATCCAGATTATTATCCTGCGCTATTTTATAGACAATTTCTACCGTATGAGCGCCTTCAGCAATAGAATTACGGCTTGCCATAATGCTTTCTAATGTCTGCCCTTCGCCTATGGCTTTACCAAGCGACATATTACGCGACTGGGTGCTGGAGCAGGTCAGGATCAAATCACCAAGGCCAGAGAGGCCCATAAGGGTTTCTGCTTGCGCCCCGAACAATTCTCCAAACCTTACGATCTCTGCCAGTCCGCGCGTGATAACAGCGGCGCGTGCATTTTCGCCAATACCAAGCCCCGCTACAATACCCGTTGCGATAGCAAGAACATTTTTCACGGCCCCGCCAATTTGCGCGCCAATGATATCTTCGTTATAATATAGCCTGAATGTTGGAGCGCCGAGTGCTTCAACGAGGGCCATGCCAACAGCTTTGTCGGTGCAGGCAAGGGTTAGGGCGCATGGTAATCCTTGTGCTACTTCCGCAGCAAAGGTAGGGCCAGATAAAACTGCTGGCGGATTATGCGGGGCAGTTTCTGTCACCACGTCGCTTAAAAGCTTACCAGACGAAATTTCAATCCCTTTTGAACAGATAACAAATGGCACACCGTGCCGTACATGTGCCGCGAGTGCCGCTGACATGGTGCGTAGGTGCTGGGCTGGGCTGACAATCAGAATGGCATCACAGTCGCCAAGGTCAGCCATGTCTGTTGTCGCCCTTAAGGCGGGTGGTAAAGCGACACCTTTTAAAAACAGGGTATTTTCATGAGACGCGTTTATAGAGGCGGCCACTTCTGCTTCCCGTGCCCATAGCACTGTATCGCAGCCCGCCCGTACAGCGGCTGTTGCCAAGGCAGTACCCCATGCGCCTGCACCCAAAACCCCTATTTTTTTCACAGTATTACTCCCTGAATATTAGCTTCAAAAGTGCCCTTATATAACGGCAGAGGCAAGAAGCTTATGCCTTTGCGCCTTTTTTGCCTTTACCTACCAGTGGTTTGGCGTCGTTGTCTAGGGGCCAGCGCGCCCTTGGGGCCATATCAATATCGTTAATATCAGGGCTGGCAACCAGTCTTTCAAGGCCTGCCCATGCGATCATGGCGCCGTTGTCGGTGCAGAGGGCAAGAGGCGGCGCATGGAATGTCAGGCCAGCTTCTTCCGCAACCGCTTGTAATCTGGCGCGCAGAACCTTGTTTGCAGCAACACCACCCGCGACAACAAAAGGCAGTGTACCAGGCCCTGCTTTTTTGCGAAATTTTTCAATAGCGTGCCCTAGCCGGTTTGCAAGGCAGACGGCCACGGTTTCCTGAAACGCAGCACAGAGATCGGCCCTGTCTTGCAACGTTAACAGGCCTTCCTTGTCAACGCAGGCTTCGGCAGTTCTGCGCACCGCTGTTTTCAGGCCAGAGAAAGAAAAATCACATCCCGGTTTATCCAGCAGAGGCTTGGGCAGTTGAAAGCGTTTAGCGTCGCCCTGAAGAGCGGCTTGCTCAACAGCGGGGCCCCCAGGGTACCCAAGCCCCAGAAGTTTGGCTGTTTTATCATAAGCTTCGCCGACAGCATCATCAATAGTGGTGCCGAGGCGGGTGTATTGACCAACGCCGTAAACCGCCAGCAATTGGCAGTGACCACCTGAAACCAGCAGCAACAGAAATGGAAACGCAATGTTATCAACCAGCCGTGCAGTAAGCGCATGGCCTTCAAGGTGATTAACGGCAATGAATGGTTTCTTTGTGGCTGACGCAATGGCTTTGGCCGTCATCACACCAACCATCAAGCCACCTACAAGGCCAGGGCCAGTAGTGGCGGCAATTGCATCAATATCTGAAATTTGCATACTGGCATCAGCCAGCACGGCTTTTATTAAATGATCAAGGCTTGAGATATGCTGACGCGCGGCGATCTCAGGGACCACACCGCCGTATTCACTGTGATCCTCAATTTGTGATAACACAGAATGTGCCAAAATATGTTTATCAGCGCTAACAATAGCGACAGCAGTTTCATCACAACTTGTTTCAATACCCAGCACAAAAGGCCGTTTTGGCTTTTCCTGTGAGGGCTTATTTTTGTCAGGCATAAAAATTTCCTGTCTTAGGGCTTTAGACATCAGCCATATGGCTTTATAAGCCTCTATGCAATGACATACCAGAACACTATCATGTGGCCATAACATCAGGAGCCGTTATCTTGCAACAATTGATAAAAATAGGAACAAGGGGTAGCCCGCTAGCGCTGGCACAGGCACATGACGTAAAGGCAAAGCTATTGGCGGCCCACCCAGACCTATTGCCGGATTCGGTTGAAATTGTTGTGATTAAAACCACTGGAGACAGAATATTGGACCGGCATTTAATGAATGCTGGTGGTAAGGGCCTTTTCACCAAGGAACTCGAGGAAGCATTGTTTGATGGCTCCATCGACTGTGCCGTTCATTCCAGTAAGGATATGCCGACCAGCCTGCCTGAAGGACTTGAACTTTCGGTATTTTTACCGCGAGAAGACCCGCGTGATGTGTTTATAAGCTCTAAATTTACCCAATTTTCTGACCTGCCCAAAGGGGCTGTTTTGGGCACTGCATCGCTTAGAAGGCGTGCACTTGCGCTAAGATTGCGGCCTGACCTGCAGGTGGTTATCTTTAGGGGTAATGTACAGTCACGGCTTAGAAAGCTGCAAGACGGTGAGGCAGACGCCACATTTCTAGCCATGGCTGGCTTGAACAGGCTTGGCATGCAATCCTCGGCGACTGAAAAGCTCTCGCTTGAAGAGTTTTTACCAGCGCCAGCGCAAGGTGCTGTGACCGTTGAAATCCGAACAGGTGATACAGAAATGGCTGGTCGCTTGCAGCCACTACACTGCGCTGATACGGCGCTGGCTGTTACAGCAGAGCGCGCTTTTTTGGCGGCTCTTGATGGTTCGTGCCGAACCCCGATAGCGGCTTATGCTAGCTTGCAAGGGGATGAATTATTTCTGCATGCGGCGTTATTGTCGCTTGATGGTAAAACTGTTTTTGAGCGTAGGTCTGCGTGCTCTGTATCATTGTCGCTTGCTGCAGAGATGGGCCATAAAGTTGGGCTGGACATCAAGACAGAAGCAGGCCAGACTTTTTTTGATATTCTTGCAACACAAGTGCAGGCGGAAATTGAATGAGCACATTTTTAATGACACGGCCTGCTGATGAGGCCCGCAAATCTGGCCAAAAGCTCGAAAGCCTAGGCCACAGAGTTGTGTATGCTCCCATGATTAAGATCGAACAGGTTTCTTTTGAACTACCTGACGAAAGCCGTAGCCTGATTATTACCAGTAAAAATGGTGCGCGGTACGGCCTCCCAAACATTAGCAATAAAGGCAGGCCTATTTTTGCAGTGGGCGACCAAACAGCCCTTGAGGCCCGAGCACTCGGTTTTACCAATGTGACAACAGGGCCTGGCACCGCGCGGCAGCTTATTCCGCTTTTGCTAGAATGCGGTATTTCGCAGAAGCGCGAATATACCCATCTGTGTGGTAATAATATTGCCTATGATATCGCTGATGTGCTGCGCCAAGAAGGGCTGGACGCTAACAACACAGTAACCTATCAGGCGGTCCCTAATCGTGTATTCTCGCCAAGTGTGCAGGAAGAAATGGAACACGGAACAATTGACGGCGTGCTCTTTTATTCACCGCGCACAGCCACCATATTTGAAGAGACAGTATCAGAGAGTGATTGTCATCACTGGCTCCCTAAACTGGATGCCTATTGCTTTTCAAACAGGGTGGCAGATGAACTTTTAGGGCCGTGGAAGACAATCAGCTCAGCGGTGTTGCCAACGGAAAAGGCCTTGTTCAGCTTGTTTGAATAATATCGTGCTGTGTGTTTTGTATATTAACAACTAAGACCGGATTGTTATGGCTATTGAGGATGCTGATATAATTGAGGGCGAAGTGCTGGAGGATACTGCGGCAAAACCAGCGGCAGAAAAGTCTGGGCACTCTAAAGAGCCTGCACGCAGGACGTCAAACCGGCTGGTATGGCTGCTGTGCGGTCTTTTGGCAGCATTCATTGCTGGGGCTATCAGCTTTCCCTATATGAGGGAAGCTTTGGTTCAAATTGGTCTCGCCCCTGCAAGCCCTATACAGAATATAAATCAGGCAGTACCTGATTATAGCGGTGCCTTGGAAGATATAAACAAGACACTTGCCCGGCATCAGGAAGTTTTGGCACAGCAGGCAGCACAGCTCGCTGACAGGGCTACTTCAGAACCAAGTGTTATGGCCGCGTCTGGTGAAACAGCAGCATTGCAAGCAGAGGTTAACGCTGTAAAACAGCAGTTGGCAGCACAGCAAACGCGCATGGCAGAGACGGTTGCTAGCATTGAGGCAGCCTCTACAGGCGATAGCCATTTGCAGGCGGGGCAGGTAGCTGCCTTGCAAACTGAAATAGCGGGCCTTAAGGCTGCGCTCGCTGAAAACCAGCGGCAACAAACGACGCTGATTACGGCTTATACGGAACGGCTTAAAGGGTTGGAGGGCGGTTCGATTGCTCTTTCACCACGCGGCAGGCTGTATTTGGCACTTGTTGACATGCGGGACAGGGCAACGGCGGGAGAGTATGTCGCGGATGATTTATCCCATATTATTCAGGATGAGCGTTTTTTGGGTCAGGAAGATGCACTGGCGCGCTTAGAGGCCTTGCGTGACTGGTATGTGGCAATGCCAGATAAAACCATGGATAAAGCTGCCTTAGAAGAACTGCTTACTGCAGCAGTGCGTGAGTATGTGAGCGCAAGGCAGAAGGAAAACGGCAGTTTTCTGCAAAACCTTTTCACGGTTAGGCGCACGGGAACCGCGGCAACAGGGGATGATGCGCTTTTAAATACTGCGGAAGAAAGTATGGCGGCAGGTAATATTAAAGCTGCACTTAGGGCTATCAGTGGTCTCGAAGCACAAAAAGGGCCTATGCTGCAAAACTGGATTCGTGCTGCCGAGCAGTATCTGGAAGTTGAAAAACGTTTCGATGATGTCATTGCCGATGCGCGGGGAGCAGCTCAGTGATTCGCCTGATTCTGTGGTTTGCGCTTGTATTGGTTATTGCAGCTACGACAGCTTTTATCGCTGATTTTCCCGGCAGCGTTGTGATGGATTTTCCAACCCGCCGTATTGAAACCAGCTTTGCGGCCCTTGTATTGTTCGCAGGTTTTCTGGTTCTGCTTGTTGGCTTTCTCGTGTGGTTTATTGGCTGGTTACGCCGTGAAATGCCAGTGGTAGGCAGTAACCGTGTTTTGCACCGTCAAAAGCGTGGGTTTAAACTTTTAAACCAGTCGCTTGTTGCTTTATCTGCGGGTGATCACAGGGTCGCAAAGCGGCTTGTGGAGCAGGCAGAGGTGCTTTTACCGCCGCAGCCCATGGTGCATTTAATAGCAGCGGAAGCATCACACAGGGCAGGTGAGCATGAGGCTGCAGCTAAAAGATACAAGGCGCTTGAGCAATCTGAGGATGGCCGCCTGATTGGACTGCGGGGTTTGCTGTCTGAGGCGCGGCGCACAGGCAAGGAAAACGAAGCACTGGTGCTTGCACGTCGGGCATTTGACGAAAACCGTAAAAGCCCTTGGGTGCTTAAAACGCTGTTTGCACTTGAAGTTTCTTCGGGTAACTGGGTTGAGGCTGAAGCCGCCCTTGCCAAGGTTTTGAAAGAAGGACTGTTTGATAAGCAAACGGCGGACCATCACCGCGGCGCGCTTGCTTATGCAGAAGGGACAGAGGCCCAACTCAGGGGGGACAGGGATGCAGCCCGCAAACATTTCAAACGGGCTTTGACGGTTAGAACTGGTTTTGTACCTGCAATAGCTGGCCTTGTCCGGCTTGAACTATCATCAGGTAATAAAAAGCAGGCATCAAAGCTTATTCACGATGCATGGAAGACAGCGCCTCACCCTGTTCTTGCCAAGCTCTTTAAGGAAATTGATGCGTCAGAATCAACGGCTGACTGGCTGAAGCGTGTAAGAGGGCTGGCTGCTGTAAGGCCTGACCACCCGGTATCACTTTTACTACTGGTTGATGCCTTGATGGATGCACGGGATTATAGCGCCGCAAAACCTGTACTTGAAAGATTACTAAAAGATGCGCCTTCACGGGCTGCATGGCAGTTTAGGCTTGCTCTTGCTCATGCGCTTGAGGAAGATCCAGACCCGGTTGAAGCTGCCCTAGAATATGCGCCAGAGGGTGCATCGTGGTACTGTGATGACTGCGGTACCAAGGCAGCATCATGGTCGCCGCTTTGCCCATCTTGTGATATGTTTGATACGCTGGAATGGCGGCAAGGGGCAGATATTAAAGCGCCGAAAAAAACATTTAACCCGGCAAGCACCATCACCCTTCTTTCCGTTGATAGCTAAGCGCGGTCAAGCATAGGGGGTTACCATCAAACATAGACGTAAAAAAACTGGAAAACCTCCCCTGATAACCCGCTTATCTCGGGGTGTTTATGATAGTGTAGGTCATATTTTTTCGTCGCTTGCGGTGCGGCCGCGCCTGCAAAGGGAGACGGTATTTTACCCTTTTTATAAAGGGTCTGATACCTTGCTGGATGGTACCTTATTGTCTATAGCAGAGGTTGATCTTAACGCCGGGCCCTATTCAGTGTGCGATAAAACAGGCTGTGCCCCCAGTGGTGACATGCAGGATTATTATAGCTTAGGGGCTTATTGGTGGCCAAACCCTGATACAAGCGACGGCCTGCCGTATGTAAGGCGTGACTGTGAGCGCAACCCAGTTACGGAACTTTACCGGGAAGCCTCTGAAGCCTGCGATAAAACATCCATGCAGCGTATGGTCGAATCCGTTATTTCCCTCACTTTATGTGGCATGAGACATGTGCGGCAGGATATGCTTGTCCATGCGTCTGACCTGATCCGGCACTGGTTTTTACGGCCAGAAACAGCCATGAATCCCCATATGAATTTTGCGCAGGTTAGGCCGGGCCATGATGATAATAACGGCGCGCCGCAGGGCATTATTGAAGCAAGGGACCTTGCACTCTTACCAGATTTTTTTGTTTATCTTGCCGCGAAAGGCTTTCTGGACGCAGCGGAGTTTGAGGGTCTTAAAGGCTGGTGCAGCCAATTCCTTGGTTGGCTTATGACACACCCTAACGCGCGGCGAGAGAGACAGGCACACAATAATCATGGTACCAATTATGACCTATTAGCCGGTGCTCTTGCGCTTTTTACGGGCGATAAAAAGTGCCTTGCTGCGGTGGCTGCGCGGGCAAAAAAGCGCTTGCCGCTGCAGATACTGCCTGATGGTACACAGCCACACGAACTAAAAAGGCCCCATAAATTTCATTACTGTGCCTATACCCTGCAATCTTGGCTTTTGCTGGCTGAACTGCTGGATGCGGTGGGCATCTCATTGTGGGACAATGGCTTGATCGAGAAAGCCTCGCTTAGTCTTTGGGGCATGCTAGAGGGGGATATAGAAGGGGCTAAAGCCGAGGGTTTTGTACCTGCACGCCTGCGTCCAATCATGGTGCACATAGAACAGAAAACAGGTGCCTTATGGGCAAAAGATACACTTCAAAGCGCTTTGCTAGCTAAACCACCGGTTTGCTTTCACCCCTACACAGGGATTCCTCCATTTTGGCAAGTAGTGCTGGATGCGTGACGCGGTTTAATACGGGGTTGACCAATATCAATTTATATTTGGGGTACTAGCCGTATAACAGATGATGGCTACATATATCCGCTGTTGGAAAATAGGGAAAACCTGAGTTTTCTTGAAATTTTCCTGTGATCAGCGTATGAGATGCGCCTTACGATGTACGTTGACGAAAGCATAATCATGACCGACTTTTTGGTGGCTGCCCTTTATAAATTTGTTCGCCAGCCAGACTTTAGCGATATACAGGATCCTATCCAGCATGTTTGTGATGAAAATGGCATAAAAGGCACGCTCCTGTTGGCGGAAGAAGGCATTAATGGCACGATCGCTGGGCCAGAAGCTGGTGTGCGGGCCGTACTTGCTTATCTGCGCGCTATGGACCGGTTTACAGACCTGAATCATAAGGAAAGCTGGGCTACTGAAATGCCGTTTCTGCGCATGAAGGTGCGGCTTAAAAATGAAATTGTAACAATGGGTGTGCCAGACACAGATCCAACGGCAATTGTTGGTACCTATGTGAAGCCAGAAGACTGGAACAACCTGATATCAGACCCTGATGTGGTGCTGGTTGATACACGTAATGACTATGAAGTGGAAATTGGTACCTTCAAAGGCGCGCTTGACCCTAAAACAACAACCTTCCGCGAGTTTCCTGAATGGGAAAAACGTAATTCGAATATGTTGCGATCAAAGAAAAAAGTGGCAATGTTTTGTACGGGCGGTATTCGGTGCGAAAAATCAACAGCCTATATGAAGTCGCTAGGGTACGATGAAGTGTACCATCTTGAAGGCGGTATTTTAAAGTATCTGGAAGACGTACCCGCTGAAGAAAGCTTGTGGGAAGGCGAATGTTTTGTTTTTGATAGCCGTGTCTCTGTGAAACACGGGCTTGCAGAAGGCCAGTATGACCAGTGTTTTGGATGCCGCTGGCCTATTACCGAAGAAGATAAACAATCTCCAAAATATGAAAAGGGTATTAGCTGTCCGCGCTGTTACGATAGCCTTTCTGAGGATAAAAAAGCGGCTGCTGCGGAGCGCCAAAAACAGATAGAGCTGGCACGTCTGCGCGGGGAAGACCATATTGGTATTGATATGGAAAAAGTGCGGGCTTCTGTGCAGGCGGTTAAGGCCGCAAAGCGCGAAGCAGACCGCGCCGTAACGGAAAAGAAAGCATAATAGCCAGACATGCGTGTACAATTCCTGATCGCTGGGGTTCAAAAGGCAGGCACTACCGCGCTTGATCGTTTTCTGCGCCAGCACGCATATCTTAGTTTGCCTTCTCGTAAAGAAGTGCATTTCTTTGATAATGAACAGATTAACTGGCAGCAGCCCGATTACCGCGAATATCACCGTTTTTTTAGTGAAAAGCCGGGCCAGATATCTGGGGAAGCAACACCCATATATACATATTGGCCACCCTCGCTTGCCCGTATTCATGCCTATAACCCTGATATGAAGCTTATCGTGTGCCTGCGTGATCCGGTTGCTCGCGCCTATTCGCACTGGGAAATGGAAGTTTCCCGCGGGTATGAAAACCTAAAGTTCAGGGCTGCGATTAGAAAAGGCCGAAGCCGTGTTACGGGAGATGAGAGGTCTCTTGCAGGGGCACACAGGGTTTATAGTTATGTTGAACGTGGTTTTTATAGTGCCCAAATAGAGCGGCTTCTTGAGCTTTTCCCACGGGAAAACCTACTTTTTCTTGAAAACAGCCACATAAAAAACAACTTGAAAGATGTGCTTAATACAATAACAGACTTCCTTCATGTGCCTGCTTACCAAACATACCCGGAAAATAAAATTATCCTGCCCACGCAAAAGCGGCAGAACCTTGGTTCGATTAGTGAGGAAGATAAAGCGTATCTGGCTGGTTTGTACCGGGATGATACAAAAAAAACAGCCCGGCTAACCGGGCTGGATATATCACACTGGGCGCGTGCATAACCGTTATACGTGGAAGCTTTCGCCGCAGCCACAGCGGCCTTTTTCATTCGGATTGCTGAACTTAAAACCGGTTGAAAACATACTGTCTTCCCAGTCCATTTCAGTGCCGAGTAAGAACAAAAGAGACTTCCTGTCTACATAAACCTTCACACCCTTGTCTTCTACCAGTTCAAGGTCATCTTGTGGTTCTTCAACATAGTCAACTGTATAGCCAAGGCCAGAGCAGCCATGCTTTTCTGTTCCAAGCTTGATGCCAAGGGCGGTTTCTTTTTTCGCCAGAAGCTCGCGGATGTGATCAGCGGCCTTGTCTGTAATGGCGATAACGGATTTCATATGTATCACTCCTTATCTTACAAGAGGCCCAATTCGAGCCGTGCTTCATCTGACATTTTGGCCATGTCCCATGCGGGTTCCCACACAAGGGACACTTCAACACTTGTTACACCTGCAACACTGTTTACTTTCAGTTCCACATCACCAGGCATTGATTCAGCAACCGGGCAGTGCGGCGTCGTGAGGGTCATGATGACTTTAACAGAATAATCATCAGCAATCTCTATGCCGTAAATAAGGCCGAGCTCATATATATTAACCGGAATTTCCGGATCATAAATTTCCTGCAGGGCAGCAACAATATTGGCTTCCAGCTCTTCTTTGCTCGCTGGTGGGCTGGTGGGTGTTGCCTGTGCTGTGGAAGTATCTTTTGATTCTGTTTCTTTTTGGTCCAAAAACTTGTTCAAAAAATAACCGCCTTCTTGCGGGCTGACCGTTGGCCGGTCCGCTTTTTTAGGCTTGTTCTGGTCTGGAATGTCACTGCTTGAAGCTGTAACATCCAATACGTCGCGTTTGTCTTTGTTCTCTATCATCCAAAGATGTCCATTACTTTTTTAAGGCCGTCGGCCAGACGGTCAATATCTGCTGTATCATTATAGACGCCAAAACTGGCGCGTGCTGTTCCAGGAATGCTAAACCGGTCCATCACTGGTTGGGCGCAGTGGTGCCCCGCCCGAATTGCAATACCCTGTCTGTCTAAAATGGTGCCAATATCATGCGGGTGTGCATGTTCCATCACGAAGCTCACAAGCGCCCCTTTTTCAGGTGCAGTACCAATGAGGCGCAGGCTGTTGATCGCCCCCAGTTTTTGGGTGGCATAAGCAAGCAGCATGGCTTCATGGGCGGCAATACGGTCATGGCCGAGGGCTGTGATAAAATCCAGCGCTGGTTTCATGGCAATACCGCCCGCTATATTCGGCGTGCCCGCTTCAAACTTGTGCGGCAGGTCATTATAGGTCGTTTTCTCGAAGGTGACCGTTTCGATCATATCGCCGCCACCCTGCCACGGGGGCATGGCATCGAGGAGCTTTTCTTTGCCGTAGAGCACACCAACACCGGTTGGGCCGTAAGCCTTGTGGGCAGAGAAAACGTAAAAATCTGCGTCCAGATCGCGCACATCAATTTTCAGGTGCGGCGCGGCCTGACAGCCATCAACAAGGGCAAGTGCGCCAGCGCTGTGCGCGAGGCGGATCATGTCTTTTGCGGGTAGCAGTGTGCCAATACTGTTCGAGATATGAGCAAAAGCTACAAGCTTAACTTTGTCTGTTAGCATGGCCTTGTAGGCATCCATATCAAGGGAGCCATCGTCGTGAATTGGCACGGCTTTTACCGCTGCGCCTTTTTCTTCTGCGATCATCTGCCACGGTACGATGTTTGAGTGGTGCTCAAGATAGGTTAGCAGTATTTCATCGCCAGCTTTCAGGTTTTGCCGGCCCCATGTTTGGGCGACAAGATTAATACCTTCTGTTGCACCGCGCACAAAAATACATTCTTTGGCTTTTTCAGCGCCAATGAACTGGCGCACTGTTTCGCGGGTTTGTTCGTAAGCTTCGGTAGCGTCTTGGCTGAATTTGTACACGCCCCGGTGAATATTGGCATAGTACCCCTCATAAAGGGCTGTTTCAGCCTCAATAACACTGCGTGGTTTTTGGGCGCTGGCGGCTGAATCAAGAAATGTTAAGGGTTTTCCGTATACTGTTTTTGACAGTATAGGGAATTCCCGCCGTATGGCCGGAACATCCAGAGGTGCAATTATCGTTGGTATTTCATTCATCTGATCAGTCATTCTGGTTCTATTTATCTGCCGCCGCTTTCAGGCTTGCTTTATCGGCCCTAGCCGACATCCAGCCTGTAATCCGTGCCATTAGGGCGGCTTCAATGTCGGCATTGCCCACAGTGGTTAAGGCATCAGTTGTAAAGGCCTCAACCAGCATTTGGCGTGCTGTTACCGGGTCAATCCCGCGCGATGTTAGATAGAAAATAGCTTTTTCATCCAGTTGGCCAACGGTTGCACCGTGGCTGCACTTGACATCATCGGCTAAAATTTCAAGCTCTGGTTTGGCATTTGCTTCTGCTGTTTTATCAAACACCAGTGCTTTAAAGCTTTGGTTTGCTTCTGTTTTTTGGGCATCTTTAGCAACGATTATTTTGCCTTGAAAAGACGTTTTGCCCTGACTGTCGGCAACAGTACGGAAAACCTGGTCGCTCGTTGCATTTGGCACTGTATGCTCGACTTGTGTCAGCATATCGTGGCTTTGGCCGGTGGCTGCAAGGGCAACGCCGTTGATAGCTGCATGAGCACCGTCAGCCAGAATGCGGGCGTGCACTTCAAAGCGCGAAGTTTTACCGCCAAGGGCAATACTGGTGCCCTGATAGTCGGCTTCCGCGCCGAGGTAAACAAACGCCTTGGCTGTGTGGATAGCGTTTTTGCCTTCTTCCTGAAGGTGAATGTGACGTAGCTTCGCACCTTCATTTACCCGTGCTTGCAGCAGGCTGTTGGTCCAGTAATGTGCGTCTGTGCCAATAAAATGTTCTACAATGGTTGCAGAAGCTTGCTCGCCGAGTTCCACTACATGGCGAACATGACCGGCAGATTTATCAGTACCTGTCATGATATGGATAATTTCTATGGGGTCGTCTATTTCCACCCCGGTAGGGATAGAAAATACCATCCCGTCGCGCAGAAGCGCAGTATTTAAAAGTGATACACTGTCTATGCCGCGCACAAGCTCGCCAGCACGGTCAGGGTTTGACATAAAATGGTTACTAAGGGACCGAATGGGCATAGCCTGCCAAAGGTCACCGAGGTCGCTTAGGGTTTCATCGTAACGACCATTGACAAAAACAAAGCGCGCTGCCACTTCGCTCAGCGCGTCGGGCAGGTCTGGTGTCTCTGGTGCAGGCTGTGCAAGAGCATAAAGGTCTTTGTTAAGGCTGCGAATATCACTATAGCGCCAGTTTTCAGTTTTCGCTGTGGGAAAGGCCTTGTCTGCAAACTCTTTCATAGCGCTTAGGCGCAGAGGGTCTGTGCCAGGAACAGTGCCGAGCAAGCTGTCTAGCTGTGTTTTGTAGCCTTCTATAATATGCTGATCCACAGTGTCTCTTTCTTCCTTGACTTAAATATATGTCTTTACAGTAAAGGCTGCGCAGTTACGCAACCTCTGCATAGCCTTTTTCTTCAAGTTCTGCGGCCAGTTCCTTGCCACCAGATTTTACGATCTTGCCGTCAAGCATGACATGGACAACATCGGGCTGAACGTAATTTAACAAGCGCTGATAGTGTGTAATTAAAACAACAGCGGTATCATCGCGGCGCTGTGCATTAATACCTTCGGCTACCGTTTTAAGGGCATCAATATCCAGCCCTGAGTCTGTCTCATCAAGAAGCGCGAGTTTGGGGTCGAGAATGGCCATTTGAACCATTTCATTGCGTTTTTTTTCGCCGCCAGAAAAGCCAACATTCACAAATCGTTTGAGCATGTCAGGGTTCATCTTGAGGGCGGCTGCTTTTTCGCGCACAAGCTTCATGAAGTCTGCGGCTGAAACATCTTCCTCGCCGCGGTATTTACGCACGCTGTTCAGCGCGGTCCGCAGGAAGTTCAGGTTTGAAACGCCGGGTATTTCTACTGGATACTGGAAGCCTAGAAACAGGCCTTCACCAACCCGTTCATGGGGTTCAAGCTCTAGCAGGTCTTTACCCATAAATTCGATTGTACCTTTGGTGACGGTATAATCACCGCGTCCGGCAATTGTACTGGCGAGTGTTGATTTTCCGGCACCGTTCAGGCCCATAATGGCATGTACTTCGCCTGCCTTTACCTCAAGGTTCAGGCCTTTCAGAATTTCTTTTTCGTCAATATTTACGTGTAGGTCTTTAATAGTAAGCATAATTTTTATGATCCGATCAACCAACGCTGCCTTCAAGGGAGATACCAAGAAGCTTCTGTGCTTCTACGGCAAATTCCATAGGTAGATGTTGCATAACTTCTTTACAGAAACCGTTCACAATCATGGCAACGGCTTCTTCTTCACCTAGCCCGCGGGCACGGCAATAAAACAATTGATCATCCGAAATTTTGGATGTTGTCGCTTCATGCTCGATTTGGGCAGAGGGGTTTTTCACTTCAATATAAGGGACAGTATGCGCCCCGCATTCAGATGACACGAGCAAGCTATCACACTGGGTATAATTTCTTACACCGTCAGCCCCCGGCAGCACTTTCACAAGGCCCCGGTAGGTGTTGTGTGATTTTCCGGCAGAGATCCCTTTTGATATAATGGTAGAACGTGTGTTTTTACCTTGGTGGATCATCTTTGTGCCAGTATCGGCCTGCTGGTAGTTATTGGTAACAGCGACAGAGTAAAATTCGCCGACAGAGCCATCGCCTGCCAAAACGCAGCTTGGGTATTTCCATGTAACCGCAGAGCCGGTTTCAACCTGTGTCCAGCTTACTTTAGAGTTTTTGCCTTTGCACAGCGCCCGTTTGGTCACAAAATTATAAATGCCGCCTTTACCGTTTTTATCACCGGGATACCAATTTTGAACGGTGGAATATTTAATTTCGGCATCATCCAGTGCAACAAGCTCTACCACTGCGGCATGAAGCTGGTTTTCGTCGCGCATGGGCGCGGTACAGCCCTCAAGGTACGAAACATACGATCCTTCGTCAGCCACAATCAGGGTGCGTTCAAACTGTCCTGTGTTTTCAGCGTTTATCCTGAAATAGGTGGACAGTTCCATTGGGCAACGCACACCTTTTGGTATGTAGACAAAGGTACCATCAGAAAAGACCGCACAGTTTAGCGCCGCAAAATAATTATCGCGCTGTGGCACAACTGTACCCAGGTATTTCTTCACAAGGTCGGGGTACTCGCGCACAGCTTCGGAAATAGACATGAAGATGACGCCAGCCTTGGTCAGCTCTTTCCGGAAAGTAGTGGCAACAGACACACTGTCAAAAACTGCGTCAACGGCCACACGCGGCGCGCCTTCAACACCCGCTAGAACAGCCTGCTCGCGCAGCGGAATGCCAAGCTTCTCGTACATAGACAGTAGCTCAGGGTCTACTTCATCAAGGCTTTTAGGTTTGTTTTGGCTCTTGGGGGCCGCATAATAATAAATATCGTTATAATCAATTTTAGGGTAGCTGACCCGCGCCCAGTCAGGCTCTTCCATTTTTAGCCATGCCCGGTAAGCTTTCAGTCGCCATTCCAGCATCCATTCTGGCTCTTCTTTTTTGGCGGAGATGAAGCGCACAACATCTTCTGACAAGCCTTTTGGTGCCATATCCATAGCAACATCGGTGAAAAAGCCGTACTTATATTTGCCGGACATTTCTTCAATTTGCTGTTTGGTTTCTGTTGTTGCGGCCATTTTAATGGCTCCTTTACTCATACATTACCGGGTGTGATCACTTAAGCGGGCTGCACGCCTTTTGGAATAGCAAGTTGCTGCATGACATGCCCACCAAAAGCGGGTTCCGCTATTTTTGTAAGGCTAACGTCGTGGAGAGCACCTTTAACGGCGCTGTTAATAACCTGCCATCGTGGCCTAAGAGAACATATTTCATCAAATCCACAGTCGCAGCTTGTTCCTTCACTGCACAGCGTTAAGGCAATGGGGCCGTCAATGGCTTCGATAATTTCTGCAACAGAAATATCATCTGCGCTTCGTGCCAGCGAAAACCCACCCTTTAGGCCACGGTGTGATTGGAGTAAGTGACTGCGGCTAAGGAGGTTCAGTATTTTTGAAACCGTCGGCAGGGGAATGCCGGTGCTGCCTGCTAAGTCCTGCGCATTAAGGCGCGTTACTGAATGTGACATTTCGCACATCAGGATCACACCGTAATCAGCAAGTTTTGTTAACCTCAACACTGTTCAATACCCTTTCGAAACGAGCAATTTCATAAACCTGACCAAATTAGTCATGTTTAATATGGTAACTGATACAAGAGAGTCAACCGCAATGCGGAGCCTTATGACGTATTTATTAGATAATTTATAGCATTTTATATTGGTTTAAGCCAGTTTCACCTATTAAGACGGGGTAACGAGTTGATTGAAAAGCATGTACCGATGGCTGATTTAGAAAATTTATACCACCAAGCTGCGTTTATACGCGCTTTTGAAGAGAGAATCGCTGCCGCCTCTGATGCCGGCCTTTGCCCGGGGCTGGTACACCTTTGCTGTGGGGCAGAATTGGTGGAAACCAGCATATGCCAGTTTCTGGATAGTGCAAAAGATCAGGTTACCGGATCACATCGTAGCCACGGCTTGGCGCTTGCGATGGGGGCGGACCCTATAGCCGTTGCGGCTGAAATACTGGGCCGTGCCAGAGGCCTTTCTGGTGGGCGGGGCGGTACCCAGCATTTAATTGCGCCAGAAAGTGGCTTTTTATGCAGTACCGGTATTGTCGGCGCGCAGGTGCCGATTGCTCTGGGGGCTGCGCTTAGCGCTAAAGTGCGGGGCACTGGCGGCATAGCTGTTAGTTTTTTTGGCGATGGGGCCGCCAATCAGGGAGCGGTTCTCGAAACACTAAATATGGCCGTTGCGCTAAAATTGCCCGTGCTTTTTGTGCTAGAAAATAATGGCATCGGGCAAACAACCAGTAGCGAGTATGCCTCGGGCGGGGCAGACTTGTGTGCCCGTGCGGCTAGCTTTGGGCTTCGGGCGGAAAAGATGGATGGGTATGACGGAGCCGCGTGTCTGAAGATTGCAAAAAAACTGGTTGCTTATGTGCGTGCTGGCCACCCGGCCTTTATTGAAGCCAGTGTGCCGCGCCTTACTGGTCATTATCACAGTGTGGGTCAAGAGGCAGGGGCCGCAGGGGGAGACCCTTTAGAGCTCCTTGGGCGTATGCTGGCAGCAGACAAGGTTACAGCGATCCACACAGAGGCAGTTCACAAAGCGAGCACTGTTATGACAGAAGCTTTAAAAAGCCCGGGGGCAGCAGCATGACAGAGATGACAATTCGTCAGGCCTTGAATGCGGCCCACCACCAGCTTATGGCTGAAGATGACAGGGTTATTGTAATTGGCGAGGATGTTGGGGTTGGGGTTTTTGGTGTTACCTCGGGCCTAGTAGAAGCGTTTGGTGAAAACCGCGTTCTTAACACCCCTATTTCAGAAACCGCGTTTCTCGGCATGGCGCTTGGTGCTTCGATGACAGGCCTGAAGCCCATTGTAGAAATTATGTTCTGCGATTTTATGGGCGTGTGTTTTGATCAGCTTATGAACCAGATATCCAAAATGCGTTTTTTATCTGGGGGCAGGGTTGAGATACCCCTTGTTATACGCACCACCATGGGCGCGGGAGATGGGTCTGGAGCTATGCACAGCCAGTCACTACATGGTCTTTTTGCCCAACTGCCAGGGCTTGTTGTTCTGTGCCCTTCAACCCCCGCTGATGCCGCAGGTATGCTGAAAACAGCGATCAAAGGCCCAGAGCCGGTTATTATGCTGGAGCATAAAGGGCTGTACGACATGACCGGCGCTGTTAGCGAAAATTTGGTGGAGGTACCCTTGGCGGAGGCAGTTTGCAGGCGGCAAGGCGACAGTATAACATTGGTTGCGGTATCGGCGATGGTGCATGAATGCCTGAAGGCAGCTAAGGCGCTTGAGGGCTACGGTATTCAGGCTGAAGTGATTGATGCACGTTCGGTTATGCCGGTTGATTATGGCACAGTGTGCCGTAGCGTGTGCAAGACGGGCCACCTTCTGGTGGTGGATGAAGGCGCTGCATTTGGGGGCTTTGCGGACAGTGTTATTGCGGGTGTGGTGGCACAGTGCTTTGCTGTGCTGAAAGCAGCGCCTGTGAAATTGGTGCCACTACATACACCTGTGCCTTATGCACAGAAGCTTGAACAGGCTTGGCTGCCGGGGCAGGCAGATATTGTAAAAGCGGCTTTAAAATTGATGGGCAATGGAAAATAACAGGGAAACCATGAATAAAATTAAAATATGGGATATAGGAACACGTCTTTTCCACTGGCTTCTTGTGGTGGCATTTGGCCTTTCCGCCTATTCTGCATTTCAGGATAAATACGGCGACTTTGCTACCATCCATACATGGTCGGGTTTTACGGTTTTGGTACTAGTTATTTGGCGTATTGTTTGGGGTTTTGTTGGCAGCGAGATGTCGCTTTTTAAAACTTTTCTGACGTCACCGCGTGCGGCAATTGCTTATATAAAATCTGCAAAGCCTTATGAGCATAAAGGCCATAACCCACTTGGGGGTTATTCGGTTATTGCTATGCTTTTACTGCTGCTTGTTCAGGCAGTTCTTGGGCTATTTGCAACAGACGATATGTTTTTTGATGGCCCGCTAACCGGGCTGGCAGGCTCTGATGCCGCCCTTATAACAGAGATACATGAAATTACTGGCTATAGCCTGTTTGTGCTGGTTGGGCTGCATATAGCTGCGGTGGCTTTTTATGCGGTAGCAAAGCGGGTTAACCTTGTATTGCCTATGATTACAGGCAATGCCCCCAGTGACGGAGTTAGCGAAAAGCCCCGTATGAGATCACCCTTACTGGCGGCAGTTTTGCTCATGTTAATAGGGGCAGTTTGCTATCAGGTTATTTGGGGTGTTTAGCATAAAAAAAGGCCCGCTAAGTGGGGCCTTTCGCTACATGCTTATGGTATCGAATTAATCCTGATATTTATCGTGGCAGGATTTGCAGTTGCTGGCAGCTTTTTTAAAGGCAGCCATTGTCGCTTCCTGATCACCAGATTTGGCGGCCTCGGCAAAAGCGGCTGTATCAGCTGTATATTTGTCAGCACGTTCTGCAAAATCTTCCCAGTTTTCCCAAACAGCATCTTTCGCGCTGGTATGGCCTTCCATGCCGCGGGTGTCTTTTTCGAAAGCGTCTTTGGTCATGGATGCGGAAAGCGCCATAATATCAGCAAGCTTTTCAAGGTGCCCATCGTGGCTCGCTTTGCCTTTTATAAGCTGCACAATATTGCTGATTGCATAGTTCGCATGTTCCATTAGGTCATGGCGGTACTGTGATTCTTCAAAACGCTCTTTGTCGCCGTGCCCAAAGGCTGTGCCTGAAAGCGAGCCAGCAACAAGTGCCGTTATGCCAGCAATACCAACAAGTTTCCGTAAATGCATGTTTTTCTCCAACCCGTAGGTGACAGTTTATTATTCCCGAATAACTATACTCTATTCAGGGGCACACAATATACAAGGTTATTGTGATAGCATTTTCGTGACCACAAAAATGTTTTGTGGTTTAAAGGATAGGCTGCCGTTGCAGTTGGCGGCGATCACGGCGCGGGGGCTGTGCCTGATAAGCTTCAGCGCAGTGGCCTGCACAGTAAGGCATGCCAGGCTCAGATGCTTTACCGCAAAACTGAAAATCAGCGTCACCAGGGTGCCCAGAAGGCCATTTGCACATACGGTCGGTTAGGTCCAGCAACGTGACAAATTTCTTGCCAGATTTTTTGGCAATTTTTTTCGGGGCTACCTTTTTCTTTTCGCCGTCTGTCTTAACAGGGGAGGGCCGAGACTTCAGGCCAAGTCGGTGTGCTTTACCAATAACAGCGTTGCGGGTGACACCTTCACCCAGCTCTTTGGCAATCTGACTTGCGCTCAGGCCATTGTCCCAAAGTTTTTTCAGCTGATCGATTCGGTCTTCCGTCCAGGCCATTTCTATCCCTTTATATAAGTGATGGCTAAAAATAAGTATCCCGCCAAGCGAGTTAATGTTGCTTATATCCCCCTCTTACCCCTCTTGCCAAGGCCCCATATGCAGTCATATGTATAGATAGAGTGTAAAAAAGGAGAAAATTCGTGCTGATTGACGCAAAAAACGCATATCCTGCCCAAGGTTCACGCACGATCGGGGCTGTAAACTGGCTTGGTGTGTGGACTCTTTTTTCCCGTGAGTCGCGCCGATTCTTGAAAGTTTGGTCGCAAACCCTTGCAGCCCCGGCTGTAACAACCATCCTTTTTATGATTATTTTCACACTCGCTTTGGGGGGTGATGGCCGGGTTATTGCCAACATTCCATATGCGCAGTTTCTGGCCCCGGGTCTTGTTGTTATGGCTATTTTGCAGAATGCGTTTGCCAATACCAGCTCTTCAATTTTGATAGCAAAGGTGCAGGGAAATATTGTTGATACCTTAATGCCACCGCTTTCTGCACTGGAACTGACAATCGGCTATGTTATGGGCGGTATTTGCCGGGGTATGCTTGTTGGTGTCTCTGTCGGTGTTGCTTTTTTCTTAATGCCGGGCGTTGAGATGCATATTTATCATTTTTGGCCTATTCTTTATTTTGCCTTTGCAGCCAGTGCCATGCTGTCGCTTATTGGTGTACTGACAGGCCTTTGGGCGGAAAAGTTTGATCATTCGGCTTCGGTTACCAATTTTGTTGTAGCACCTTTGAGTTTACTGTCGGGCACGTTCTATTCTATTGAGCGACTGCATGATGGCTGGCAGATTTTCTCAAAAGTGAACCCGTTTTTCTACATGATTGATGGGTTCAGGTACGGCTTTATAGACCGCGCAGACAGTGATATTTTAACAGGTGTTGTGTATACAATGGTTCTCAATATAGGACTTTTGCTGTGGGTATATCGTGCATTTAAAACAGGCTACAGGCTAAAAGCGTGAATTTGGCGGCTAATTCGTTAAAAATTGGCCGAATTTTGCTAAAAAATACCCTTTGTGTGCATTGACTTCCCTCAAGGTGAAAGGCATTCTGCCCGTCCTGACAGCCGGTATACATGAGTATGCCGGTTTGCTGTTTTTTTAGGTTCTAAAAAGCTAACTTTATACCCTGAGGGAGATAAACTGTGATTACATCACTTATGCCAACATATGCACGTATGCCAGTGGCATTTGAGCGCGGTGAGGGCATGTATCTGTATGATACAGACGGTAAAAAATACCTGGATTTTTATTCAGGCATTGGCGTTATGTGCCTTGGCCATTCTCACCCAGTGCTTGTTAAAGCACTTATAGATCAGGGTCAGAAGCTTTGGCACACGGCAAATACATACCGTATCCCTCTTGGAGATAAACTGGCGCAGCGTCTGGTGGATGCCAGCTTTGCAGATACTGTCTTTTTCACGAACTCTGGTGCAGAAGCCATTGAATGTGCGATCAAGATGGTGCGTAAGTATCACTATGATAAAGGCAATAAAGGCAAGTATCGTTTGATCACAATGGCGTCTGCTTTCCATGGCCGCACGCTTGCAGGGATCGCAGCATCTGGCCAGGAAAAGCTTACAAAAGGTTTTGAGCCATTACCTGATGGATTTGATGTTGTGCCTTTTGGTGACATTGAGGCAGTGAAGGCTGCAATAGGCCCGGAAACTGGCGGTATTATGGTAGAGCCAGTACAAGGGGAGGGCGGTATTCGTTCGCTTTCCGATGCGGCCATGCAGGAACTTCGCAAGATCTGTGATGATAACGGCATTCTGCTGGTATTTGATGAAATTCAGTGTGGTATGGGGCGCACGGGTAAACTTTTTGCCCATGAATGGTCAGGCGCGAAGCCAGACATTATGTCTGTTGCTAAGGGTATTGGCGGCGGCTTCCCGCTTGGTGCATGCCTCGCAACAGAAGACGCGGCTTCAGGTATGACCGTTGGCACACATGGCACAACATATGGGGGTAACCCTCTTGCCATGGCTATCGGTAATGCTGTGTTAGACGTAATGTTGGCCCCCGGTTTTCTTGACCGTGTGGTGGAAATGGGCGAAATGTTACATGGTCGCCTTGCCGCCTTGCAGCAGCGCTATAGCGGTTTGATTACAGAAGTACGCGGCAAGGGTCTTATGGCGGGCATTCAGGTTCCCTCTATCCCAACCCGTGATATTGTGGTTGATATGATTAGTCGCGGCATGTTGCCCGCTGTGGCTGGCGATAATGTGGTGCGTATGCTACCACCACTTATTATCGAGGAAAGTCATATTGATGAAGCAATGGAAAAATATGATGCTGCCTTTGCGGAATATGAAAAGAAAGCAGAGTAGGCATACTCACATTTTAAAGAGTTAGTGTTATGAGCGACGTGTCTGTAAATAGCCATTTTATTGATCTTAAAGATATTCCCGCAGATTTGCTGCGCCATATTTTGGATACAGCTAAAAAATGGAAACAGGCGCGTCGTGGTTTGGCAAAGGGTCAAGTAGACCCTGCTGCACCGCTTTCAGGCCATGCGCTTGCCATGATTTTTGAAAAGTCATCAACACGTACGCGCATTAGTTTCCAGATGGCGATGCAGCAACTTGGTGGTACAAGCATTGTTATGCAGGGCAATAACATGCAGCTTGGGCGCGGTGAAACGGTTGCCGATACTGCTAAGGTCATGAGCCGATATGTTGATGCCATCATGATCAGGGCAAAGTCGCACGATGCCCTTGTTGAATTGGCAACAGAAGGCACTGTGCCGGTTATCAATGCGCTTACGAACAAGTCGCACCCTTGTCAGCTTATGGCTGATCTACTTACAATTGAAGAACATTTAGGCAGCCTCGCTGGTCGGAAAATGGCATGGTACGGTGATGGTAACAATGTTGCTAATTCGCTTATTGAAGCTGCCGTAAAATTTGATTTCCCCTTGATGCTTGCTTGCCCAGATGGATACACGCCGTCAAAAAAAGTAATGAAGTGGGCAAAAGATAATAGCGGTGATATTACACTCACGACAGACCCAGAAGCCGCTTCTGTTGGTGCAGAGGTTGTGATTACTGATACATGGGTTTCAATGGGCGATAAAAATATTGATGCTCGTATGAAAGACTTGGAACCTTATCAGGTTAATGCGGGCATTATGTCGAAAGCCGCTAAAAATGCTATATTTCTGCACTGCCTTCCCGCGCACAGGGGCGAAGAGGTAACGGCAGATATTATTGATGGTCCTCAGTCAGTTATATTTGATGAGGCTGAAAACCGGCTTCATGTTCAAAAGGCGATCATTGCCTGGTGCCTGGGTAAAATATAATGGTGATGAATACCCCAGATGCGCCGATTGTTATCAGCGACCCTATTGATAGCCGCGATAATGAAGTGCGTCCATTTCAGATTGAAGGAGCGACCGATACGGCAGATGTTCGGGGGCGTGCGCTCCGGCTGGGTACAGTCGCAGAGCAAATTCTAAAAGCGCATAACTATCCTGATCCTGTTGCTATTATTCTTGGTGAAATGCTCGTTCTCACGGGCATGCTTGGCTCTATGATGAAGTTTGATGGTATTGTTACCCTGCAAACAAAATCGAGCGGCGCAGTCCCAATGATGGTAGCAGATTATATGCGCGGTGCAGATGGTATAGGCAAGCTGCGCGGCTATGCCGAAATTGATGAACAAAAACTTTCAACATATGGTAAAAACCCGAGCTTCAATGGCTTGATTGGCTCAAAATCGGGGTACTTGGCTCTCACTATTGACCAAGGCGATGATATGGAGCGTTATCAGGGTATTGTTGAATTAAACGGTGTTAGCCTTTCAGAGGTTGGGCGCAATTACTTTCTGAATAGTGAACAGACACCAACAGAGATTCGATTGTCTTGTGGTCGTGACCCGGTCACAAATCACTGGCGCGCAGGCGGTATTATGGTGCAGCATCTGGCGCGCGGTGAAACGGGGCGCGAGCGTATTTTAGACCGTGAAACGCAGGAACAATGGGACCGGGCTTCCATTCTGATGAGTAGCGTTAAAACCGAAGAGCTTCTTGACCCGCAGATGGATCTCGACCAACTTTTATTCCGTTTGTATCATGAAGACGGTGTGAGGGTTTTTGAGCCTGCCCATATGATGCATGAATGTCGCTGTTCACGTGAACGGCTGCAGGGTGTGTTGAAAAGCTTTAAGGACGAAGACCTGTCAGATATGCTCACAGATGAAGGCACAATCGATGTAAATTGCCAGTTCTGTAATAGCACCTATAAGTTCACCCCGAAAGAAGTCAAAAGCATATAGCAGGGCCTCTACCGTTCGGGTGGCAGGTTTCTTGTCTGTTGGCTTGACCAGAAACCGATATAAAAAAAGAGCGACCAATTTTAGGGCCGCTCTTTTTATCTGTAAAGGTGTTCTGGCAGGTTAAACGTCTAGGTTTGCAACATTCAGTGCGTTGTCCTGAATGAAGTTTCTGCGCTCTTCCACCACATCACCCATAAGTTTCGAGAATATTTCGTCGGCGGTATCTGCTTGGGATATTTTCACTCTTAGAAGGGAGCGTGCAGATGGATCGAGTGTCGTTTCCCAAAGTTGATCAGGATTCATTTCGCCAAGACCCTTATAGCGCTGGGTTGAAAGGCCTTTCCTGCCGAAAGCAAGGAGCATTGTCAGCATTTCTGTTGGGGTGCTGGCTTTGGTTGCTTCCTCTTTACGGGAAATTGTAACAGGCCCCGCAAACAAGCTTTGAATTTCTGACATGAGTTTATGCAGATTTCTTGCTTCCTGACTTTCCATCAGGTGTGCGTCCATCCTGTGCATATCAATAACACCGCGTACTTCCTGTGCAAAACTATAGCCGCCATCTTCGGTGATATCGCAAGTCCAGCCCGAACCATCTTCTGTTAGTGCAACAGTATTGAGGCGTTGTGCCACTTCTTGCCCTACAGCACGGCGCGCATCATCGTCATCACACAGTTTTACATCCATGCCGCCATACAGGGCGAGTGTTTCCACAAGTGTACGGTCATATCGCGGTGGAATGCTGTTAATCTGGTTTTGGATGCCACGTGCGCTTTCCGCTAAATGTTTTATGGCGTCGCCCGCATGTTGTGCACCAGTTGCATCAGTTATAACGACATCAGAACTACCGTTGCTGAGCAGATAGTCTGTCAGGGCTTTGTCGTCTTTGAGGTAGACCTCAGACTTGCCACGACCAACTTTATAGAGCGGTGGCTGGGCAATATAGAGATAGCCTCGTTCAATCAGCTCTGGCATTTGCCGGTAGAAGAATGTGAGCAGCAAGGTACGAATGTGGGCGCCGTCAACGTCGGCATCGGTCATAATAACGATTTTATGGTACCGAAGCTTTTCAATATTAAAGTCTTCGCGGCCAATACCAGTGCCAAGGGCTGTAATCAGCGTGCCAATTTCTTGGCTACCGAGCATGCGATCAAACCGGGCGCGTTCTACGTTCAAAATTTTACCGCGTAGTGGCAGAATGGCCTGATTTTTACGATTACGACCCTGCTTTGCAGAACCGCCCGCAGAATCACCTTCCACGATGAATATTTCAGCTTTTGCTGCATCGCGTTCTTGACAATCTGCAAGTTTGCCCGGCAGTGAAGCTATATCAAGCACCCCTTTACGGCGGGTAAGTTCGCGGGCCTTTCTAGCAGCTTCACGTGCAGAAGCGGCATCAATAATTTTTTGGATAACAGCGCGTGCTTCTGATGGATGTTCGCCGAGCCATTCCCCCAGTTTTTCATTCACTAGGCTTTCAATCGCTGGCCGAACTTCAGAGGACACCAGTTTGTCTTTGGTCTGGCTCGAAAATTTTGGGTCAGGTACTTTAACCGATAAAACTGCCGTCAGGCCTTCGCGAGAATCATCGCCAGAAAGGGCCACTTTTGATTTTTTGGCAAGTCCCGTGTCGTTTACATAGGCATTGATGGTGCGAGTAAGCGACGCCCTAAAGGCAGCAAGGTGTGTACCACCGTCGCGCTGTGGGATATTGTTTGTGAAACAGAGTACATTTTCATGGTAACTATCGTTCCACTGTAGCGAAATCTCTGTTGTTATGCCGTCTTTTTCACCGGTAATGGTAATAGGGGCACCAATTTGGCTGCTTTTATTACGGTCCAGATATTTTACAAATTCGGTAATACCGCCCTCATAGTATAGATCAACATCCTGAACATCAGCGTGTCGATTGTCTTTCAATCTGATGTGAACACCAGAGTTCAAAAAGGCTAGTTCGCGGTACCGGTGGATAAGCTTGTCAAAGTCGAATTCAACAAACTGGAATGTATCAAGGGATGGCAGGAATGTAACTTCAGTCCCTTTCCGCCCATTTGCATCCCCTACAACGACGAGGTCTTCTACAGGGACCCCTTTTTCAAAGCGCATAAAATGCTCTTTCCCGCGGCGCCAAATTCTGAGCTCGAGCCAATCAGAGAGGGCATTCACCACAGATACACCCACACCGTGCAGGCCGCCGGAAACCTTGTAGCTGTTTTGGTCAAACTTACCGCCAGCATGCAGTTGGGTCATGATAACCTGTGCGGCTGAAACCCCTTCTTCTTCGTGGATATCAACAGGGATACCACGGCCATTATCGGTAACTGTACAGCTACCATCAGGGTTTAAGGTCATTGTTACAAGGTCACAGTGACCGGCTAGGGCTTCGTCGATCGCATTATCAGAGACCTCGAATACCATGTGGTGAAGACCGGAACCATCTTCTGTGTCACCAATATACATGCCGGGCCGTTTTCTAACAGCATCAAGTCCTTTTAGAACCTTGATTGAATCTGCACCATATTCGTTTTCTGCAACAGAAGCTTCTTGTTCGTTCATATTCTCACTCATTCCATGATCCGTTCAGTCATTTGTCAGCCTGCTGGATCACGCCGTCTGACACATTAAAAAATTCTGCTTTACCAGACAGGCCATTAAAAAGGCCTATATCTGTTCCAGTTAACCAGCACTGGCTCCCCAGTTCAGCAAGTGTTTCAAAAAGCGCTTGTCGCCTTTCGGCGTCCAGATGCGCTGCAACTTCATCCATAAGCATTAGAGGAGCTTGCCCTCTGAGAGCTGTTTGTAACCGGGCATTGGCAAGAACAAGAGCTACTAACAGGGCTTTTTGTTCACCGGTTGAGCACAGATCAGCGGTTAGGCCTTTGGGGGCGTGGGTTACAACAAGGTCTGTTTTGTGTACACCGCCGCTTGTTCTGCCGCCCAAGTCTGTTCCTCGAGTTTTGGCAAGATGGTTTCTGAAGATAACTTCTACTTCAACAGCAGCAGCCCCTTCGGCTAACATACCCTCGATCCAGCCATCAATTGCCAGCTCTGCTTTTGGAAATGGTCCTTTCTTTTCAGTAGCCAGTTGCCCGGCCAATTGTCCTGCAAACTCCAGCCTAGCCACAGCAATCGCTGTACCGTGCTCTGCCATTCTTGCTTCCAGTGCACCAAGCCATACACTGTCAGCATTTCGTCCATCCTGTGCCAAAAGCTTGTTGCGCTCCCGCATAACACGCTCATATGCACCCACTTGCCGGCTATGGTCAGGGAATAGGCCCAGAACCATTCTATCCAGAAAGCGCCGCCTCGAGGATGGCCCCTCAATGAAAAGCCTGTCCATCTGCGGTGTTAACCAGCTTACAGACCAGCGTTCCCCGAAGGTATTGCTGTTCTGTATTGTTTTTCCATCCAGACGTACAACCCGCTTTGATGTTGTTGTATCGCCCGGTTCCATTACGCCAGTACCGGCTTTCACGGTTTCAGTACCAACTAGCAGGTCTGCAGCTACAGCCCATGTTCCTGCCCCATTTTTACGGGCAACATCTGAAAGCGCAGCGCGTCTCAGACCTCGACCCGGTGCCAGATAGCTGATAGCTTCCAGCAAATTTGTTTTTCCGGCCCCATTTGGGCCTGTTAGCACAACAAGCGTATGATCACAGGATAGAGGAAGGGTTACTCGGTCATAACACCGGAAGTCGGTCAATGTGAGCTTCGATACAAAAGTTTGGGCAGAGGGCTTTATGTTGATCATCTCATAAACCCTTGCCCTGTTTGTAACCGCTGGCTTTGGTGCCGGCTTTAAAACCCCTTTTCATTCTGTGCTGAACGGTGCCCCTTTTTATGTTTAGACGCGCATTGGCATCAAAACATAAAGGGCAGCTTCGTCCATAACATCTTTTACAACGGTTGGTGCTGATGGGTCAGCAAGCATAATCTGTACACTTTCGCCTTCCACCTGCGCTAAAATATCCATCAAGTACCGGCTGTTGAAGCCAATCTCTAGCGCGTCAGCAGTGTAAGCAACGGCCAGCTCTTCTGTTGCAGTGCCGCTATCCGGGCTGTTTACAGACAGAGTGAGTGTGCCATCACTAAGCGAAAGCTTCACAGACCGGGTTTTGTCAGAGCTAATTGTGGAAACACGGTCAACAGATTCGGACAGGATCTTACAGTCCATTTCCAGCATTTTGTCGTTGCCTTGCGGAATAACCCGGCTGTAGTCAGGGAATGTACCGTCAATGAGCTTGGATGTGATAATGGCGCCTGCAAAACTGAACCGTATTTTGGTATCAGACAGAGCAATATTGACATCACCGTCTACTTCATCAATCAGTTTCCGGATTTCTGCTACCGTTTTGCGCGGCACAATAATGCCTGGCATGCCGACGGCGCCTTCAGGCACATCTTGCTCTACTTGTGCCAGCCTATGACCATCAGTTGCAACTGCCCGCAACACGTTGCCATTTTCTGAACTGGCAACGTGTAAATAAATACCATTCAGATAATAGCGTGTTTCTTCGGTAGAAATTGCAAAGCGAGCCTTATCAATCAGGCGCTTCAATTCCTCAGCTGCCAGTGTGAACCTGTGAGGCAGGTCCCCCTGATTCATAACAGGGAAATCTTCCTTGTCGAGACAAGCAAGGGTAAACCGTGATCTTCCGGCTTTGACAACGAGGCGGTCATTGTCTTCCAGTGACAATTCCACTTCTGATCCATCCGGTAGTTTACGGGCAATATCAAACAGGGTGTGCGCAGGCACAGTTGTGGAGCCGGGCACAGAAATGGTTGCCGCTGTTTTTTCAATGATTGCAATATCAAGATCGGTTGCTGTCATGGCAACTGTGTCGCCTTCAGCCTCGATCATGACGTTAGACAGGATAGGAATTGTATTCCTGCGCTCAACAACTGATTGCACGTGTCCCAGTGTTTTGAGAAGGCTGTTCCGTTCGATCGTAACTTTCATGGATAATTTCTTCTTGTCTGACTGCGTTACCTAATGGTTTGAGTGCCGCTGACACAAGCTTTTCAGGTGTATGAATTCCTCCCCAATACATCCTGAAATGCGGGTAAATTCCCCCTTTGGTCAGTGCGCGATTTCATTAGTTGTGACAATAGCCAGTTCAAGCCAAAACCAAAAGGAAAAAAGCCAGAAAAACTGTTTTTTTTCTGGCTTTTAAGCTTAGTGTTTCTGCCGAGTCGCATATAAAACTTTTAACACCTTCTAATATTGCTGTCTTTTACGCTTCAAGAAGGCGTGAAAGACGGGTGATATCTTCGTCTAGGGCGCTATCATCCCGGCGCAAATCTTCCACTTTTCTCACGGCGTGCATCACGGTTGTATGGTCACGGCCACCAAACCTGCGGCCAATTTCCGGTAAACTGCGTGATGTTAGCTGTTTTGCAAGATACATGGCAACTTGACGCGGGCGGGCAATATTGCGCGCTCTACGCTGCGAGAGCATCTCTGAAAGCCGAAGATTAAAATAATCGGCAACAGCGCGTTGTATTTCATCAATTGTAAGCTTGCGGTCATTAGCGCGGATCAGATCTTGCAGTACATCCCGTGTCATATCCATTGTAATAGGCCGACCAACAAGCGTGGCATAGGCGACTACACGGTTTAGGGCACCTTCCAGTTCACGCACGTTCGATGTTATCCTGCGTGCCAAAAACTCCAGCACTTCAGCGGGCACGATAACATTTGCCGTTTGTTCCGCTTTTGACTGCAAGATGCCAAGGCGCAGTTCGTAGTCTGTGGGATGTATATCTGCCACAAGGCCCCAGCCCAAGCGGGATATAATACGTTCCTGTATGCCTTCCAGATCGGTTGGCGACCTATCAGCTGTGATAATAACCTGACACCTGTTGTCAACAAGGGCATTGAATGTGTGGAAGAACTCTTCCTGCGTGCTTTCCTTGTTTGCAATGAACTGCACATCATCCACCATTAAAAGGTCAAGAGTGCGAAACTTTTGCTTGAAGGCATGGGTATCTTTAAATCGAAGCGCTGCAATAAATTCAAACATGAATTTTTCTGCCGATATATAAGCAACCCGTTTACGCGGAAAGTTTTTCCGCATTTCCCACGCTATGGCATGCATAAGGTGGGTTTTACCAAGCCCAACGCCGCCGTGCAGGAACAAAGGGTTGAATGTAACTTCGCTGGATTCGGCAATTCGTTTTGCTGCGGCATAGGCAAGCTCGTTCGATTTACCGACAACAAACGTATCAAACGTATATTTAGGGTCGAGAGCACCGCCTTCATCAGGAGGGCTGCTGACAGCCACCCGTGCAGGCACGTCATATTCTTCTGATTCTTTTTCGGGCCGTTTGATCTCGCGGCGAACAGACAAGCGTATGGCAAGATTTTTAACTTTTGGATCTTCTGATGTAAAAAAGTCCTGAATACGTACAGCATAATGCCGCTGAATCCAGTCGCGGACAAATTTCGTCGGTGCCGATAATTCAACGGTTCCTGAATCAATGCCGTTGTAGGCCAGTTGACGCATCCATGTCTGGTAGGCATCATCACCAAATTCGCGTTTGAAACGGTCGCATACTTTTGTCCAGGAAGTAACAGATGCATCAGAGCTGATGTTCGCGGCCAC